>DASPVJ010000502.1:0-3603 GCA_035622435.1 Xanthobacteraceae bacterium
CCCGCGCGTCGTCGCCGTGCACGATTTGGTGGCGGCGCGCCCGCGCATCGCCGCCTATCTCAAGTCCGACCGCCGCATTCCGTTCAACCAATACGGCATATTCCGGCACTATAAGGAGTTGGATGCGTAGAATCGTAGCCCGCATTGAGCGAAGCGAAATGCGGGGACCCCGGATTTCCGCCCGCCTGCGCGGGCGTCATCCGGGCTACAAGGGTTAGGCTCCCGCGGGAGGAAGTCATGCCGATCGACAAGCGGGTCAGCTCGGCCGCGGAGGCGGTCGCGGACGTGCCGGACGGCGCGACCGTGCTCATCTCCGGCTTCGGCGGCGCCGGCTTCCCCAACGTATTGATCCGCGCGTTGCGCGAACGCGGCCCGAAGGACCTGACCCTGGTGGTCAATTCGGCCACCCACCCGCTCTCGCGCACCCACGAGCTGATCGACGCCGGCCTGGTGCGCCGGGTGATCTGCAGCGCCGCGCGCGGCCGCACCAAGGAGCCGACCGCGTTCGAGAAGCTGTGGATGGCCGACAAGATCGAGCTGACCCTGCTGCCGCAGGGGACCATGACCGAATGCATCCGCGCCGGCGGCGCCGGCATCGCGGCGTTCTACACGCCGGTCGGGTTCGGCACCGAATTGACCGCGGGCAAGGAAGTGCGCCGGTTCGGCGAGCGCGACTACGTGCTCGAGCAGGCGATCACGGGCGACCTCGCGCTGGTGCGCGCCGACACCGCCGACCGCTACGGCAACCTGACGTTCCGCTACGCCCAGGCGAATTTCGGGCCGGTGATGGCGACCGCCGCGAAGGTCGCCGTCGCCGAAGTGCGCGCCGTTACCGACGAGCCGATCGTCCAGGAGCGCGTGCAGCTCCCGGGCATATACGTCGACCGCCTCGTAGCCGTGGGAGCTTAGAAGATGCAGCCGCTCAACCGCCGGCAGATGGCGTGGCGCGCCGCCCAGGACATCCGCGACGGCATGGTGGTCAATCTCGGCATGGGCATGCCGGTGCACGTCGCCGACTACGTGCCGCCCGACGTCGACCTGTTCATCCATTCGGAGAACGGCGTCGTCGGGGCGGGCCCGCTCGCCGCGCCCGACCGCGCCGACCCGGATCTGGTCGACGCCTCGAGCCGGCGCATCACCTTGCGCCCGGGCGCGTCGATCGTCGATTCCTCGTGGTCGTTCGCCATGATCCGCGGCGGCCATATCGACGTGACGATCCTCGGCGCGTTCGAGGTCGCAAGCAACGGCGACCTCGCCAACTGGGACATGCGGCTGCCCGCCAAGGGACCGCTGGTGGGCGGCGCGATGGATCTCGCCGCATGCGCGCGCGCCGTGTGGGTCATCATGGAGCACAACACGCGGCAGGGCTCCCCGCGCCTGCTCGACGCCTGTACCTTGCCGCTCACCGCGGTCAAATGCGTGCGGCGCATCTATACCGACATCGCCGTGGTCGAAGTGACGCCGTCGGGCTTTCTGGTGCGCGAGGTGATCGACGGCATGGACCAACGCACGCTGCAGGCGCGCTCCGGCGCGCCGCTGACCTTTGCCAACGACTGCCGGCCCCTCGCCGCGCCGGCCATCGCTGACGCGGAGTGATTTAGCCTCCTCCCGCAGACCAATCGCCGCGCCAAGCCGATGAACCGCAGGCACGGCATCCGCGCGCGGAAATAACAGGAATTTGCAGGGCCGCCCCATCACCGATGCCCCCCGATCGCCGCGCATCGGCGCGGCCGTTGCGCGAGGTTTGCCTGCCGCACCACGCCGCTCCGCACGCGTTTGCGCTTGTTCCGCTTGTTATTTTTGCTTGCCTGTTGCATCGCACGCGCCTCCTGCGCGCCATTTCTCGCAACAAACTCAGTCGGTTCCGGCCAGTCTCGCGTCGCGTGCGGCGAGCCGCGCGCTTGTATTTTGCCTGATATTTACAAGCTCGCGCTGCAGCGCACGCGTCAGCAACGATCAGCATGGCAACATGCGTTGCACCAGAAGCGCAGAGACGATTGCGCGGGTCGAGAACAATTGCCGAATTCGGGGGTCAAAAACCCGTGATCCCTTTGCAAAGAGATCGTCGGTATTTCGTCAGACGCAGGAGCAAAGGGTGTTGCAACGTTTGCGATGGCGCAGTACGCAACCGATCGCCGCGTTTCTCGACCAGGCGCGCGCGTAGAGCATGATGCCGAAAAGTGGGTACCGGTTTTCGGAAAACATCATGCTCCAACAATAAGCTAAAGCGGGATGGCGATTCGAAGAAAAGCCATCACGCTTTAGCACGCCCGCGTTGGGCCGCATCGCCGGCGTTGCAAGCTCGGGTCAGCCCAAGGCTTTCTCGATCGCGGCAATCGTTTCCGGGCCGACCAGCCCGTCGGCGGCGATGCCCGCCTTTTTCTGAAATGCCTCGACAGCCGCGCGGGTAAGGCGGCCGGAGTTGCCGTCGACGACAAGCGGCGGGTCGGCGATGCCCAGTTTGTTGAGGGATTCTTGCACCCACGCGGTGCCGGTGCCGATGCCGATCGGCGCCGGCTGCGGGGTCGGCACCGGCGTCCGCGTGTCCGGCGGCGGCGGCGTTCCCGACAGGTCCAATGTCTTGTCCATTTGTGCCATCGCGCGGGCAACCGGGACCGTGCCGAGCTGGGTGTCGACGTGGCTCGCGCTGAACTTGCCGTCGGAAACGTATTTTCCCGAGGTGTAATTGTTGCTGCCGGCCCACAGATACGGCGTATGCACGCCGTGGGAGCGATAGCCGAAGCCGTTGAACAGCTCGCCCTCGTAGCAGAATCGCGCCCAGGTCCAGTTGGCCGCGCCGACCTTATCGAGGTGATCGAGGGTATAGGCGTCGATGGCGGCGGCGGTCCAGTTGGGGAACGGTCCGCGCCCCTTCGGCACGTTCACCGACACGCGGTCCCAGCGGTCGCCCTGAGCCGGCGAACAGCGGAAGTCCGAGCTTGATTCGCGCTCGAACGACGTGGCGATGAAGATCTGCGGAATTTGGAGTTTGTCCGAGACTTCCTTATAGCGACCCTGGGTGACGAAGTTCATCAGCTTTTTGGCGACGAAGTCCACTTCCGACTGGCGCGTCACCTGCATGCGCGCAAGCAAGGACTCGTATTCTCCCTCGAGGCTCTCGAATGGGTGTTGCATCGCGCCCTCCCATGCGATCTCTTTGGACCGATGGTTCAACCATAACTATTATCTTGGGGCTACGCAATAGGAGGAGGCCTCGCGCCAATTGCACGCGCCATTCACACCGTCGCCCCGCTCCCCAATATCACCGTCGATTGCGACGACAGCACGCCGCCGTTGCCGTGGGCGATGGCGACCTCGCAGTCCTTGACCTGGCGGGCGCCGCATTCCCCGCGCAGCTGGCGCACCGCCTCGATCAGCAGGAACAGGCCGTACATGCCGGGATGGCAATAGGACAGGCCGCCGCCGTTGGTGTTGACCGGCAGCGCACCGTTGGGGGCGATCCGGCCGCCCGACACGAACGGCCCGCCCTCGCCCTTCTTGCAGAAGCCGAGGTCCTCGAGGAACAGCACGGTGTTGAGGGTGAAGGCGTCGTAAAGCTCGACCGCGTCGACGTCGGCGGGCCCGAGCTTGGCCATGGCGTAG
>DASPVJ010000503.1:0-4158 GCA_035622435.1 Xanthobacteraceae bacterium
CGCGCGCCATGGCGGCATCGTCGTTCCAATGGCGCGGTTCGTTCTCGTGCACCACGAGCTCGGCATTGACGAAGTTGCGCCGACCGGTCGCAAGATCGGTGAGCCCCGCCGAATGGTCCGGATGCATGTGCGTAAGCAGGATCGTTTCGATCTCGGCGGGCGAAACTCCGGCTGCCGCGAGGCTCTCCAGCAGATGCCCGGCGGTGGCGCCGAGATAGTTGCCCGAGCCGGTTTCCACCAGCGCCAGCCGCTCCGCCCGGCGGATCAGGAACGCGTTCACCGAGATGACGATCGCCGGCCGGAAGGCCTCGGCGAAAAGTCGCTCGACGACGCCGGCCGCAATGTCGCGCAGCATGTCCGCCGTGCGGACGAGCGTGCCGTCGCTCAACGCCGTAACCATGATGTCGCCGACGCGCCGGTGGTAGATGCCGGGGATTTGTCGGGCGGGGGCGTTGCTCATGGCGGGCACGCTCGTCGGGAGCATCCAGTCAAAACGCCCGGCGCAGGTCGTCGACGAGGTCGGTCTTCTCCCAGGAAAAGCCGCCGTCCTTCTCCGGCGCGCGGCCGAAATGGCCGTAGGCAGAGGTGCGCTGGTAGATCGGCCGGTTGAGCTTGAGATGCTCGCGGATGCCGCGCGGGCTGAGGTTGACCATGTCCTGCAGGATCTTCGCCAGCCGGTCCTCGGACACGTTCCCGGTCCCGTCGGTGTTGACGTAGACGGAGAGCGGGTGGGCGACGCCGATGGCGTAGGCGAGCTGGATGCAACAGCGCGCCGCCAGCCCCGCCGCCACTACGTTCTTGGCGAGGTAGCGTGCCGCGTAGGCGGCGGAGCGGTCGACCTTGCTCGGGTCCTTGCCGGAGAAGGCGCCCCCGCCGTGCGGCGCCGAGCCGCCGTAGGTGTCGACGATGATCTTGCGGCCGGTGACGCCGGAGTCCCCGTCCGGGCCGCCGATGACGAAGCGACCGGTCGGGTTGACGTAGAAATGCGCCTCGTCGCACATCCAGCCGGCCGGCAGCGTCTCGAGCACATAGGGCCGCACGATCTTCTTCACGTCGTCGGAATCGAGTTCGCGCCCCTTCTTGTCGGTCGCCGCGTGCTGGGTCGAGACCACGATCGCGGTCGCGCCGACCGGCTTGCCGCCGACGTAGCGCAGCGTCACCTGGCTCTTGGCGTCGGGACCGAGCAGCGGCTCGCGGCCGGCGTGGCGCGCCTGCGCCATGGCGCGCAGAATGTTGTGGGAAAACTGGATCGGCGCCGGCATCAGCTCGGGCGTCTCGTTGCAGGCGTAGCCGAACATGATGCCCTGGTCGCCCGCGCCCTCGTCCTTGTTGCCGGCCGCGTCGACCCCGCGCGCGATGTCGGCGGACTGGCCGTGCAGGTAGACCGCGACCTTCGCCTTCTTCCAGTGGAAGCCCTTCTGTTCGTAGCCGATGTCGCGCACCGCTTTGCGGG
This sequence comes from Xanthobacteraceae bacterium, assembly GCA_035622435.1. Lineage (GTDB taxonomy): Bacteria > Pseudomonadota > Alphaproteobacteria > Rhizobiales > Xanthobacteraceae > AP-16. The sequence goes on from DASPVJ010000503.1 coordinate 1,454, forward strand.
CGATCGCCTCGACCTTCGCCTTGTTGACCTTGCCGCGCTCGCTCATCAGCGCCTTGGGGCCGCACACGTCGCGCCCGAGCCGGCATTCGCCGGCGATGATGATGCGGTTGGTGGTGACGAGCGTCTCGCAGGCGACGCGCGCCACTGGATCGGCGGCGATGAACGCGTCGACGACGCCGTCGGAAATGCGGTCGCACACCTTGTCCGGATGCCCCTCCGCGACCGATTCGCTGGTGAAGATGAAGTCGCCGTGCATGCCCGTCTCCCCCTTCTCCCCTACGTCTCACCCGCGCCGGCGCGAGATCACGTAGGACTCGTCGAAGAACCACAAACCCCCGTGCTCGCGCAAGACGTCGCGGGTCGCGTCGATGTAGCCCCGGTCGCTGGTCGCCGCGGACAGGCGGTCGTCCTCGACCTGCGCCACGTAGATCGCCGCGTTCCAGGCGGCGAGCAGGGTCGAGGTGCCGATCGAGTCGGAAATCTCCGACGGCAACGTATGCATGTCGTAGCGAAAGATCGAGCGGTTGTCGGCGTAGGCGTTGAAGTTGAGGTCGCGGCCGGCGGGCCCCAGCTCGTGCTTGACCGCCTTGAGGATGTCGTGCCGATCGGCGGTGAACGGATTGTCGCTCGGCCACACGCGGCGGATGATGTCGAGGCCGGGGTCGTTGCCGTGGGAGTGGATGGCGATCAGCCGGCCGCCCGGCCCGAGCGCGCGGGCGAGCGGGGCGACCACGCGCTTGGCCTTGAACTCGATGGGCGCGCGCGCCCGATAGGGCTGTGAGGCGATGACGAGGTCGTAGCTCGCCCCGGTGCCGCCGCGGCGCGGGATGATCGGATCGAGCAGGAACTTGTGGTCGTCGCGATAGATCGCCAGCACCACCGGCCGGTCGTAGACCGGATTGCCGGTCTTGGCGCTCACGCTCGCCTTCCAGTTCTCCGCCAGGAACGGCTCGAGGTTGGTGATCTGCTCCTCGAAGCGGTGGGCCGAGTTTCCGGTCAGCGGCAGCTCATGCCACACGAGCGTCGAAGCCGCGCTCATCGACTTGACCGTGAGCCACGGCGCGTCCGCATAGGCGAGGTTGGTGAGCACCAGCACGGTTGCCGGGTGCTCGAAGAAGCGGTCGGCCATCTTCTGCAGGGTCAGCCTGATGTCCTCGAGGCTGATCTCCTTGCCGACGATGTAGAACGGCATGGTCGGAAAGCGGTCGTGCATGGCGCGCATCGCCCGCGCCAGCACGGTGCCGTCGCCCACCCCGGCGTCGAACACGCGCACTGCCGGCGGGCGCGGATGGATGTTGGCGAGTTCGAGCGCGACGCGGTGCGCGACCACCCACTTTTCGCTGCAGGTGTTGACGAACAAGAGGTACTTCTGCCGGTTGTCGAAAAAGCGGAAGTTGCGCGCCGGGTCGTTGCGGCCGGGGGCCGGCGCCGGCGGCCGCAGCATCGGCAGGGCGGGCAGCGGCTCGGGGGCGCGCACCGGCGCGCGCGGCGCTTCGGTTTCGCCGTTCGCCGCCATGAAGGCGCGGATGCGGTCCAGCGTATCGGTGGTGATGCGCCCGCCGTTGCGCAGCCGGCTCGCCAGCTTGCCGTCGTTGACGGCGCGGCGCCCGAAGGTCGATTCCGCCACGCCGGCGCGCCGGCAGAAGTCGGCGATCTCGCGCAGGATGACGTCGTTCATCACAGATGGCTTCCGTCATTGCGAGCGCAGCCAAGCAATCCAGGACATGCGGCTTCTGGATTGCTTCGTCGCCCTGCGGGCTCTTCGCAATGACGCGCCGGCGGGAAACCGTCAACCACAAAATCGCCCACTGTCGGAGTGGGCAGGTTGATGGGCCGACCAGAAATCGTGGGTATTTCGCTAGTATATCCTGGGATGGTGATGGGTTATGGGCGATTTCCCACTGCATTATGGGCAAATGCCCAACGGTCCGCCGGTGGCCTGGCGGCGACCCGCGCGGTAATAAAGACAGGCCCGCCCACGGGATCCCCATGCCCCGCTTTGCCGCCAACCTCGCGTATCTGTTCACCGAGCGCCCGCTCATCGAGCGGATCGGCGCCGCGGCCGGGGCCGGCTTCAAGGCGGTCGAGTTTCAGATGCCCTACGACGAGGCGCCGAACGCGGTGAAGGCCGAGGTGGAGCGCCATGGGGTCGCGGTGCTCGGGCTCAACACCGCCTTGGGCCGGCCGGGCGAGGTGGGGCTCGCCGCCGTACCCGGGCGCGAGCGCGACTTTGCCGTGCTGTTCCGCCAGGCGCTCGACTACATCGTGGCGATCGGCGGAAGCGCCGTCCATTGCCTCGCCGGTCTGGTGCCGCCGGAGCAGCGGCCCGCCGCCGACGCCACCTTCGTTGCCAACCTCGGCCGCGCCGCCGACGCGGCGGCCGCGAACGGCATCACGCTGTTGATCGAGCCGCTCAACGCGCGCGACCGGCCCGGCTATTTCCTCGCGCGGGTCGAGCACGGCGCCGACGTGATCGCCAAGGTCGGGCGGCCCAACGTGCGCCTGCAGTTCGACTGCTACCACGTGCAGATCACCCAGGGCGACCTGATCAAGCGCATCGAGCAGTTCCTGCCGGTGATCGGCCACGTGCAGATCGCCGCGGTGCCGAGCCGCCAGGAGCCGGACGAGGGCGAGGTCAACTACCCGGCGATCTACGAAGCGCTCGACCGGGTCGGCTACGCCGGCTGGGTCGCCTGCGAATACCG
>DASPVJ010000504.1:0-5796 GCA_035622435.1 Xanthobacteraceae bacterium
CATCGCCGCGCTCTCGTAGAGCTGCACCGGGTGGCGGGGAATGCCGTCGCCGAAGTCATGCCCCCACGGCAGCGCCGTCGGCGTCCCGTAGGTGAAGTCGTCGAGCCCCGACAGATAGCAGCCGATGCGGCCGACCGCGACACCGACCGCGAGCGGCAGGGCAAAGCGCGCGCCGGTGCGCACACGAATGCCGCGCAGGCGCTTGTAAAGCTCGACCGCGACAATGCCGCCGGCGATCGCGCCTTCGATCGAACGGGCGACGCCGCTGCGGCCGGAGAGCCACAGGTTGGCGGTGCCAAACACGCAGGCGCCGATGCCGGCGCCGGCAAGGACCGCGGCCATGTAGGCAAGATCGGCGGCCGCCGCCGGAACGGCGACGAGGCCGCTGCGCGATACCCACCACAGCGCGCCGGCCGCCGCCACCCACGCCAGCACGTCGAAGGCCGTGTGAAGGAGAACGTCGTCCATCGCCGCCCGCACGGAGCATTTTCCGGAAAAGCCTGCCCCGCACTTGATGCGGGGTGGTACCGGTTTCCGCAGAAAATGCGACCAAACGAAAATCAGGCGGCAGCCTAGGCGGCATCGTCGGCGGGGGCAATGGCGCGCGTATGGACCTCACGCCCCGGCCGGCCGACCCCATGGACCGACGCGGAAGCGGCCCGGCATGGCGTCGCGCACCATCAGCATTTCGCCCACCGTACCGGCGGTGACGAGGCCGACGAGGCGCCCCTGGGCATCGACGACGCCGGCCGCGGGCGCGGACTTCTCCTGCAGGATGCGGAACGCCTCGTCGAGGTAGTGGCGGTGCCCGATGGTGGGCACGTCGGTCGTCATGGCTTCGCCGACCCGCGCGTCGGGCCCGCGGCTTTTGAGCGCCCGCACGATGTCGGCGCGCCCGAGCAGCCCCACCAACCGGCCGGCATCGTCGAGCACCGGAAATTCGCTCTGGCTGGTGTGCAGCATGGTCTCGACCGCCTGGTCGATGTGCGCCGTCGGATTGAGGCTCGCGAATTGCGTCACCATGGCGGCGGTCACCGGCACGTCGCGCGACATGGCGCGCAACCCCACCACCTGCGCTTCCGAGGCGGCGGCCAGATAGACGAAGATGGCGATGAAGATCAGCAGCGGATTGTAGAGGAGCCCGAGGAATCCCAGGGCGAACGCCACCCATTGGCCGATGGTGGCGGCGATTTCGGTCGCGCGCACGTGGCCGAGCCGCGACGCCAACGCGGCGCGCAGCACACGCCCGCCGTCCATCGGAAACGCCGGAATCATGTTGAAGGCGGCGAGGAAAAGATTGACCTCGGCCAGGCGGTCGAGCATGCCGACCTTCGCGCTCTCCATGGCGGAGAGATGCCCCGCATCGAGGTGGGCGCCGGCGAACGCCATGAGCGCGATCGCGATGACCACGTTGACGGCCGGTCCGGCGACGGCGATGAGGAATTCCTCGCTCGGCGCTTCGGGAATGCGCGCGAGCCGCGCGACGCCGCCGATCGGCAGCAGGGTCACGTCCGGCGTGGGCACGCCGAACGCGCGCGCCGTGAAGATGTGACCGAACTCGTGGGCGAGCACGCACAGGAACAAAAGGATCATGAACAGCAGGCCGCTCCAGGCGGCGGCCGCCCCGCCCGACGCGTAGCTCGCGACCCAGATCCACACGAGGAACAGCAGGAAGGTGACGTGGATGCGGATCGCCGTTCCGGCGATTCTGCCGATGCTCAACGACCAGGACATTGGGCGTTCCCTTGCGCCGGTCGGGAGCGGGGAAATCCGCCGGGCCAACGGACGGGCGCGCACCGGTAGCTAAGCATGGGCGGCGGCCTTCGCCAGCGGCCGGGCGGCGGACATTCCTTAACCGGATTTTACGGAATCTCCCTCAGGTTGCCGGAGGGAAACCGGCCACCGGGTCACGCCGATGCTTCGCGCGCTCAACCGCGTCTTCACGCGCATCCTGCTTCTTGTCGTCCTGGCGCTCGCCGCGCTCATGGCGGTCGGAGCGTTCGTCATCGACCAGAGCCACGACCAGCTGTTCGAGCAAAAGAAGAACGATATCAAGCATGTCGTCGAAGCGGCCGCCGCCCTGGTGGCGGACTTCGAGCGCCGCGCCGAAGCCGGCGAAATGAGCCGCGAACGGGCGCAAGCCGAGGCCAAGCGGGCGATCGCGGCGATGCGATACGGCGGCGGCAAGGAGTACGTGTTCATCTACGACTACAAGGGCGTCAACCTCGTCCACCCGGTCAAGCCGGAATGGGTCGGAACCGACCGCATCGGCGAGCGCGACCCGACCGGCAAATACTTCATCCGCGAGTTCGTCGACGTCGCCCAACGGGGCGGCGGCCACGTCGACTATCTGTTCCAGCTGCCGCAATCGACCGAGCGGGCCGCCAAAATCTCCTACGTCGTCGGTTTTGCGCCGTGGCAGTGGCTGATCGGCAGCGGCGTGCTGGTCGAGGACGTCCACGCCGCCTATTGGATGATCACCCGCAACGTCGCGCTGTGGCTCGCCGGGATTGCGCTCATGCTGCTCGGTGCCAGCATCATGGTGACGCGGTCGATCAGCGGACCGATCAAGCGGCTGACCGGCTCGCTGCGGCGGCTCGCCGGCGGCGACATCGACGCGGCGGTCGAAGGATCGCAGCGCCACGACGAGTTCGGCGTGATCGCCCGGGCGATCGTCGAGGTGCGCGACGCGGTGCGCAAGCGCATGCAGGACGACATGGCGCGCGACGCCGAGGCCAAGCGCGCGAGCGAAGCCGAGCGGCAGCGCTTCCTCGCCGACATCGCCCGCTCGCTCGACCAGCAGGTGAAGGCGGTAGCGGATTCGGTCGGCGCCGCCGCGCAGGCGTTGGTTGCCACCGCCCGCTCGATGACCGCCGTCTCCGCCGAAGCGCAGCGCGAGGCCGGCGAGGCGTCCGGGGTGAGCCGGTCGGCGGCCGAACACGTCGCCACCGTCGGCGAGGCGACCGGCCAGCTCGACGGCGCCATCAGCGAGATCGGCGCGCAGGTGCAGCAATCTTCGAGAATCTCCCAGGACGCGGTGGCGCAAATCCGCGAGGCGAACGCGATCGTGCGCACCCTGTCGGCGGCCTCCGCCGACATCGGCAAGGTCGTGCAGCTCATCCAGGCGATCGCCGAACAGACCAACCTGCTGGCGCTCAACGCCACCATCGAGGCGGCGCGCGCCGGGGAGGCCGGCAAGGGCTTCGCGGTCGTCGCCGCCGAGGTCAAGCAGCTCGCCACCCAGACGTCGAAGGCGACCGAGGAGATTTCCGGCCGCATCAACGCGGTGCAGGGCGCGACCGATCAGGCGGTGGCGGCGATCGACAACGTCGACAAGACCATCGCCCGCATCAACGAGATCGGCTCGCGCATCGCCGCGGCGGTCGAGGAGCAGGGCGCCGCCACGTCGGAAATCTCCCGCGCCGGCCGCAACGCCGCCCAACAGACCGAGCTGCTCGCCGCCAGCCTGGTGCGGCTGCTGGAGGCGGCGAACGACACCAGCGTGTCGTCGCAGGACGTGGTCGCCTCGGCCGCCGGCCTCTCCGACCAGGCCGCCGCGCTCAAACGCCAAGTCGACGAGTTCCTCTCGCACATCGCGGCGTGACGCCTTCTCCACGTTGTCATGGCCGGGCTTGTCCCGGCCATCCACGTCTTTGTTTGATCAGTTCCAAGACGTGGATGCCCGGCACAAGGCCGGGCATGACCCGTGGAGATTGATGTCGCCAGAGTTGCTTACAGCCCGAGCTTCTTCTTGCGCTGCGCGAGCGTGCGCAGCCGTAGCGCGTTGAGGCGGATGAAGCCCTCGGCGTCGTGCTGGTCGTAGGCGACCGCGCCCTCCTCGAAGGTGACGAGGTCCCGGTCGTAGAGCGAATATTTGCTCTCGCGCCCGACGACCGCGACGGCGCCCTTGTAGAGCTTGAGCCGCACCCGGCCGGCGACCAACTCCTGCGACCGGTCGATCGCGGCCTGCAGCATCTCGCGCTCGGGCGAGAACCAGAAGCCGTTGTAGATCACCTCGGCGTAGCGCGGCATCAGCTCGTCCTTGAGGTGGGCGGCGCCGCGGTCGAGCGTGATCTGCTCGATGCCGCGGTGCGCGGCGAGCAGGATGGTGCCGCCCGGCGTCTCGTACATGCCGCGCGACTTCATGCCGACGAAGCGGTTCTCGACCAGATCGAGGCGGCCGATGCCGTGCTGCCGGCCAAGCTCGTTGAGGCGGGCGAGGAGTTTGGCCGGCGACAGCGACTTGCCGTCGACGGCGACGGCGTCGCCGGCGGCGAAATCGACGCTGATGATCGTCGGTTTTTCCGGCGCGCCCTGCGGGTCGTCGGTGCGCGAATAGACGTAGTCGGGCACTTCGGCCGACGGGTCTTCCAGCACCTTGCCCTCGGACGAGGTGTGCAGCAGGTTCACGTCGACGGAGAACGGCGCCTCGCCGCGCTTGTCCTTGGCGATCGGGATCTGGTGCTGCTCCGCGAACGCGATCAGCTTGCTGCGCGAGGTCAGGTCCCATTCGCGCCACGGCGCGATCACTTTAACGTCGGGCTTGAGCGCATAATAGGTCAGCTCGAAGCGCACCTGGTCGTTGCCCTTGCCGGTCGCCCCGTGGGCGACCGCGTCGGCGCCGACCTTCTCGGCGATTTCGATCTGCTTCTTGGCGATGAGCGGGCGCGCGATCGAGGTGCCGAGCAGATATTGGCCCTCGTACAATGTGTTGGCGCGAAACATCGGGAACACGTAGTCGCGCACGAACTCCTCGCGCACATCCTCGATGAAAATGTTCTCCGGCTTGATGCCGAGGAGCAGCGCCTTCTGCCGCGCCGGCTCAAGCTCCTCGCCCTGACCGAGATCGGCCGTGAACGTCACGACCTCGCAGCGGTAGGCCGTCTCCAGCCATTTGATGATGACGGAGGTGTCGAGCCCGCCGGAATAGGCAAGCACCACCTTGTTCACGCCGCTCTTCTTCATCGCCTGTCCGTGCGGGGAGTGCCGGGCAAAAAGTCGCGCGGACTATAGGCGGAACGCCTTGCCGCGCAAGCGGCGTGCCGCCGAGCCCATGCGCGCGAACGCCGCCCCGACCGCCGCGTGCACCGGCACGACGAGGCGCTCGATCGCCCGCTCGATCGCCGCGTCGGAGGGCCACGGCAGCGGCCAGCGGAACATGAGTCCGTGCGCGACCCAGACGATCAGGAAGGTTAACAGGGCGGAAAACGCCACATCGGTGAAGAAGTGCCCGCCGACCGCGACCCGCATGGCGCCGACCGCGGTCCCGAAGGCGAGCGCCGCCCCGTAGGCGGCGGCGCGCAAGGGCGGCGGGGCGAGCGCCGCCGGCGCCAGGGTCCAGAACGCGCCGGCGCTCTCGCCGGAGATGAACGAGCAATTCTGGTCGCAAGTCCCGCGCGGATCCCACCACGCCACGAAGCTATCGCTGCCGTTGAACTCGCGCACTTCGATCGGCCGCGGGCGCGCCCAGTGCTCCTTGAGCACGGCGTTGGCGAGCACGCCGGGGGCGAGCGCGAGGGTCCCGAGCAGGAACACGATCGCGCGCGGCGACATCAGCATGGGTTTCGTCGGCCGCAGCAATTTGACGAGGAGCGCGGCGACCGGCGCCAGCGCCAGCGTGGCGACGATCCACATGCTGGCGTCGCGCAGGCGCAGCAGCCATGGGTGGCCTTCGAAAAAGATGTAGGACGTGAGCCGGAAGCCGCGGCCGGGCGACTCGTAGAACAGCCGCGTGATCGCGAGGTCGAGATCGGGGAACGCCGCGAACAGCACGCCGATGGCGGCGGCGAGCGCGAG
>DASPVJ010000505.1:0-3007 GCA_035622435.1 Xanthobacteraceae bacterium
ACGAACACGTCGATAAGCCCGCCGGTCGCGAGCAGATGCGCGTCGGTGAAGAGGTCGGCCGGCCGGCCGACCGGCGCCCACGACACGGCGGCGCGTTCGCATCGCTGGACGACGTCCGCCTGGGGCAGCTTGGCGACCACCTCCTTGAGCGCCGGGATCAGCCAGGAGCGCTCGTGGCAGCGCATCAGGTTGGTGGCTAGCCGCGGGTCGGCGGCGAGCCGCTGCAGGCCGAACTCCTCGACGAAGCGCGCCCATTGCTGGTCGCTGGTGACGCCGAGGAAGAGTTCCCCGTCCGCGGTCGGGAACACCTCGTAGATCGCCCAGGCGCCGCGCCGGGCCGGCATCGGCTCCGCCGGCAGGCCGGTCGCGGTCATCCCGGCCATGTGGGTGGTCATGAGGAACGCGGCGCTTTCGAATAAAGCGCTCGACACCCGCTGGCCTTGGCCGGTCGCCTCGCGCTCGCGCAGCGCCGCAAGCGCCGCCACCACGCCGAACACGGCGCCGAGGATGTCGATGATCGAGGCGCCGGCGCGCAGCGGCCGGCCGGGCGGCCCGGTCATATAGGCAAGCCCGGCCTGGAACTGCACCACCTCGTCGAGCGCCGGCCGGTGCTCGTAGGGGCCGGCGAGGTAGCCCTTGAGCGCCAGGTAGACGAGGCGCGGGTTGACCTTGGCCAGATGCTCGTAGCCGCAGCCGAGCCGCTCCATGGTGCCGGGACCGTAGTTTTCGATCACCACGTCGGCGGTCGCGGCGATGCGCTGCATGGCCGCCTGGCCCTCCGGGCGCTTGAGGTCGATGGCGAGGCTGCGCTTGTTGCGGTTGAAGGCGGCGAAGAACCCGGCGGCGAACCCGCCGAGCCCGCGGGTGTGGTCGCCGCACGGCGCCGGCTCGACCTTGACCACGTCGGCGCCGAGGTCCGCGAACACGAGGCCGGCGGTCGGACCCATCACCGTGTGGCTGAACTCCAGGACCTTCAGCCCGGCGAGCGGCCGTGCGGACATCAGCGCATGATCCTGAAAATCCTGCCCGCTTCACGCGGCCTGGCGGCGGAACGCGTCGAGGCTGCCGGCGTGGATCAATTCGCTCGGGAGCTGGTGGCCGACGATGGTCTCGGCGAGGCGTCCGACTTCGATCAACTGATCGAGGTCGACGCCGGTGCGGATGCCCATCTCTTCGCACAAGAGCACCAGTTCCTCGGTGCAGATGTTGCCGGCCGCGCCCTTCTGGCCGGCGAACGGGCAGCCCCCGAGCCCGCCGACGGTGGAATCGAACTGGCGCACCCCCATGCGCAGGCCGGCGTGGGCGTTGGCAACCGCAAGGCCGCGGGTGTCGTGCAGGTGCAGCGCCAGTTCCTTCTCCGGCCAGCGCGCGCGCACCTCGCTCAAGGTCCGCTCGATGCGCGCCGGCGTCGCCCAACCCATGGTGTCGGCGAGCGAGAACAGGGTGATCTCGGTGCCGGCTTCCGCCGCGATGGCAAGCCCGTCCTCGAGCGTGCCGATCACCTGGGCGGGCGAAATGTCGCCCTGGTAGTTGCAGCCGAACGCCGCCATGACGCCGATGCGTTTGACCGGCACGCCGCGGGAGAGATGCAGCGCGGTCTGCTTGCGCATGGCCTCGACGTTCTCCGCGTGGCTGCGATGGAGGTTCTTGCGGGTGAAGGCTTCCGACGCGGTGAGCGCGATGGCGCCGGCGACCTTGAGCTTGTCGCGGAACTTGAGCGCCCGCTCGAGGCCGGCGGCGTTGAACCACAGCGCCGTGTAGTCGATGCCGGGTTTGGCCGAAAACCCCGCGACCACGGCCTCGGCGTCGGCCCAGCTCGGCACCACCTTCGGATTGACGAAGGAACAGACCTGGATGTGGTGGAGGCCGGTGTCGGCCAAGGCCTCGATCAGGCGGATCTTGTCGGCCGTGGAGATCGGCCCGGGTTCGATCTGGAAGCCCTCGCGCGGGCCTTCTTCGTGGATTTCGATCGTCGACGGCAGGTCGGACATGCGGGCTCTCCCGGACGGCGGCGCGTTGGGTTGACGGCAGTATAGCAGACGGGGAGCAAGCTCGTCATTCGACGAGCGCCCGTTCGATGCGGCGGTCGGGGATGAGCCACATCAGCGCGACGGCGACGTAGAGCGCCATCGACACCCACTGATTGACGAACGCGAGGCCGACGGCCGCGGCGTAAATCACGATCGATCCCTTGCCCTTGATGTCGCGGCCGAGCGCGCGCGCCAGGGTCGAGTCGGTGCCCTCGACGCGGATGATCGCCCGCGCCAGCAAGTAGTAGGCGCAGCCCGGCATCAGGAACGCGACGCCGTAGAGCGCGGTCGGCACCGGCGCGAAGTGGTTTTCCCCGCTCCAGGCGGTGGCGAACGGAATGAGCGACAGCCAGAACAACAGATGAGTGTTGGCCCACAGGATCGTGCCGTTGACGCGGGTCACGGTGTAGAGCATGTGGTGATGATTGTTCCAGTAGATGGCGACGAAGGTGAAGCTGAGCACATAGCTTAAGAAGCCGGGCACGAGCGGGCCGAGGTCCTTCCAGTCGGCCCCATGCGGCGCCTTGAGTTCCAGCACCATGATGGTGATGATGATGGCGATGACGCCGTCGCTGAACGCGAGCAGCCGGTCTTTTTCCATGGGGAAGACTCCCATATTTCTTAAAAGCCGTAGGGCGCAATAGCGCAGCGTATTGCGCCGCTCCCGCGCGCCGCCGGCGCATTACGGCCTGGGGCCTAATGCGCCCTACGAGGGCTCTTACGCGGTCACCCGCTCGCCGAGCCAGTCGATCGCCGCTTGCGCGCCGCCTGAGCCGTGCGGGATGCCGAGCGCTTTGAGCCCGACTTCGATGACGCCGAGCGTGCCGAGCACCATTGGGGCGTTGACGTGGCCCATGTGGGCGATGCGGAACGCCTTGCCGGACAAGTCGCCGATGCCGATGCCGAGCACGACGCCGCACTTCTTGTTGCAATAGTCGACGAGCGGGCGCGGATCGCGGCCGTCGCCCATGAGTACC
>DASPVJ010000506.1:0-2810 GCA_035622435.1 Xanthobacteraceae bacterium
ACCGACGACACGTTCGCCTTCACCTTCACGACGCCGGGCACGTACGAATATTTCTGCAGCCTGCATCCGCATATGAAGGCGGCGGTGGTCGTAAGCGAATAGCGAATAGCGAATGGCGAATAGTAAGAACGCCACTTTCTACTCGCTACTCGCCATTCGCTTTTCTATTTTGTCCCAGATCAGCGCCGCGATGTCCGGGCCGCCGAGATTCTTGACCGCGCGGATGCCGGTCGGCGAGGTGACGTTGATCTCGGTGAGCAACCCGTCGATCACGTCGATGCCGACGAACAAGAGGCCGCGCTCGCGCAGCGCCGGGCCGAGCCGTTCGCAGATGTGGCGCTCGCGCGCGGTCAGTTCGGTCGCTTGCGCCGCGCCGCCGCGCACCATGTTCGAGCGCAGGTCGTCCGCCTGCGGCACCCGGTTGACGGCGCCGGCGAACTCGCCGTCGATGAGGATGATGCGCTTGTCGCCCTGCTTCACCGCCGGCAAATAAAGCTGCACCACCCACGGCTCCTTGAACATGGTCGCGAACAGGTCGTAGAGCGAGCCGAAATTGGCGTCCTCGCGCGCCAGCCGGAACACGGCGGCGCCGCCGCAGCCGTACAGCGGCTTCATCACGATGTCGCCGTGCTCGGCGCGGAAGCGTTTGATCTCGTCGAGGTCGCGGGTGATGAGCGTCGGCGGCATCAGGTCGGGGAACTGGGTGACGAACACCTTCTCCGGTGCGTTGCGCACGTTCGCCGGATCGTTGACCACCAGAGTCCGCGGCTGGATGCGCTCGAGTAGGTGCGTGGTCGCGATATAGGCGAGGTCGAACGGCGGGTCCTGGCGCAGCAGCACCACGTCGAAATCGGTAAGCTCGACCCGGCGGACGGCCCCCAAGGTGAAGTGGCTGCCCTCCCGGTCGACGACGCCGAGGTCGCGCACCGTCGCGAACACGCGCCCGCCCCACATGGCCAGCCGGTCGGGGGTGTAATAGGCGAGCCGATGCCCGCGCGCCTGCGCCTCCAACAGCAGCGCAAAGGTCGAATCGCCGCGGATGTTGATCCGCTCGATCGGATCCATCTGCACCGCGACCGAAAGCCCCATCTACGTATTCCCCCGCACATGATGGCGCATGATCTTTTCCGAAAACCGCTACCCACTTTTCGGGATCATGCTCTGAAAACCTGTAGTTAACACATTATGGCCATTGTCCAAGGCAGGCGCGCCGGCCGGAGCCGGCCGGGCGACTTTGGGGTCGGGACGATGGGTCTGCCGAAGCTGTCGATTGCGGCGAAGCTCTATACGATCTTCGCGCTATTGGCGGCCGCTACCATGGCGCTGGCGGGCGTCGCGGTGGTCAACTCGCTCGAGCACGCCGCGCTGTCCAGCGAGATCGAAGCCGCCTCCCAGGGCGCGCTCAACGTCGAGCGCGTCGATGCCATGATCTACGCGGTAGTGATGGAATCGCGCGGCATCTACATGTCCGCGGATCCCGACCTCGTGCGGGTGTACGCCAAGGGCCTGCGCGACTTTAGCAAACGGCTCGTGGCGATCATGGACGAGTGGAAGCGCCTCGAGCGCGCGACCGGCGCGACCCACTTCAACGAGTTCGCCGCGCGGGTGCAGCAGTTCGTGGACTTTCGCGAGGAGCTCGCCCGCCGCGGCACCGAGGTCGGCCCGGCGGCCGGGCGCGAATGGGGCGACAACGACGCCAATCGCACCGTGCGCAAGGCCCTCAACACGGACATCGAGCAGCTGGGAAAATTCTATCGCGAGCGGCTCAAGCAGCTCTACGCCGACCTCGACCAGGGCATCCGGCGGACCTCCGCGACCCTGACCGCGCTCGCCGGCGCCGCCGTCATGCTGGCGGCCGTCGGCATCGTCATCATCTGGCGCGCGGTCGCCCGGCCGCTCGCGGAGATCACCCGCGTGACCGCGGCGGTCGCCGCCGGGACCGCGGTGAGCATTCCGTTCGGCGAGCGCCATGACGAGGTCGGCGGGCTGGCGCGCTCGATCGGGGTGTTCCAGGAGGCCATGCGCCGCAACGACGAACTCACCCGCACCATCGTCGACGAGGCGCAGATCCGCGCCAAGCGCCAGGACGAACTGGCGGCGGAAATCGACCGCTTCGGCGACGACGTCGAGGCGACGGTCGCCGAGCTCGGGCGCATCGCCGAACGGATGGTCGACGCCTCCTCGCAACTCGCCACCGCGGCCGATCAGGCCTCGAGCCGCACCGACAGCGCCACCACCGCGTCCGGGGAAGCGTCCAGCAACGTGCACGACATCGCCTCGGCGGCCGAGGAACTGTCGGCGTCCGTCATGGAGATCGACCGGCAAGTGTCCCATTCGAACACGATCGCCGCCAAGGCGGTCGAAGAGGCGGGGCGCACCAACGCCGAGATCAGGGCGCTCGACGATGCCGCCAAGCGCATCGGCGACGTGGTCAAGCTCATCACCGCGATCGCCGAGCAGACCAACCTGTTGGCGCTCAACGCCACCATCGAGGCGGCCCGCGCCGGCGACGCCGGGCGCGGCTTCGCCGTGGTCGCGAGCGAAGTGAAGGCGCTCGCCGGCCAGACCGCCAAGGCGACCGAGGAGATTTCCGCGCAGATCGCCGGCATGCAGCAGGCGACGGTGCGCTCGGTCGAGGCGATCGGGGCGATCCAGCGCACCATCCGCGAGGTCGGCGACATCACCGCCACCATCGCGGCCGCCGTGACCGAGCAGGGCGCCGCCACCCGCGAGATCGCCCGCAGCGCCGATATCGCCTCGAAGCGCACCATCGAAACCGTCGCCGAAGTCGGCCGGGTGAGCGAGGCGAC
>DASPVJ010000507.1:0-3074 GCA_035622435.1 Xanthobacteraceae bacterium
CCGGCGAGCGCGATCGCTTCCTGGCTGATGCCTTCCATGAGATCGCCGTCGGACGCCAGGACGAAAGTCGAATGGTCGACGATGTCGGTACCGAAAACCGCGGCAAGGTGGCGCTCCGCGATCGCCATGCCGACGGCGTTGGCAAGCCCCTGGCCGAGCGGGCCGGTCGTGATCTCAACGCCTGGGATGTGGCCGTGCTCGGGGTGGCCCGGCGTGATCGAGCCGAGCTGGCGAAAGCGCTTGATCTCCTCAATCGTCATCTTCTCGTAGCCAAGCAGATGAAGCAGTGCGTAGAGCAGCATTGACCCGTGCCCAGCGGAGAGCACGAAGCGGTCGCGGTCGGGCCAGGCCGGATCGGCCGGGTCGAACTTGAGGAAGCGGGTGAAGAGCACCGTGGCGACATCGGCCGCACCCATGGGCAGGCCGGGATGGCCGGATTTCGCCTGTTCGACCGCGTCCATGGCGAGGGCGCGGATGGCGTTCGCCATGCGGTCATGTTGGGCGCGCGACGTCATGGGGCGTACTGTTTGGAGCGTAACTTCGCGGCGACGCTGACGTTCGCCGAAGAGGTTGCCCGGAATGTCGAGGAAGCCTTCACTCGCCGAGGCGGCGGACTGATAGCATGTGACGTTTCGGAGTCAATGCACCGGCCGGGCGCGAATACCGGCGCGACGGCCGGGCTTATGTCAAACACTTGACAACTTTCGGCCCCGAACCGCGCGCAGGGTGCGTGCCGCGCCTGACGGGGCGCAGGCTGGGATGCAAATAAGGCGCGACTGTCGCGCCGAGGCGTTGACGCGGAACGGTCACACACCGTACGTTTTGGTTCGCAACTCCTTGCTGAGGCGAATTATTTCCCGACGTTGGTTCGGCAGCCGCGGGGGGCGGGGAGACGGTCATGACCGACGCAAGCGCAATCGACGCGGCAAGCCGCCGCCTGTCCGCGGCGCTCGATGCGCTTGAGGCGGCGGCCGAGCGGCGCCGCGAGGCCGATCACGGGGAGGACAAGCTTGCCGCCCAGGTGCAGGCGCTCGGCACCGACCGCTCCAAGCTCGCCGCCGATCTCGACGCCCAGGCCGCGCGCTGCAGCCGGCTCGAGACGGCCAACCGCGAGGTCGCGCGCCGGCTCGATCTTGCCATCGACACCATTCGCACCGTGCTCGACGCGCACGATCGTTGACAATCGGCAACGTCCACACCGACACTTGTCACATTACATCAGGGCCGTGCCGGTGCGGCCGCCCGGGAGTGCGTCATGGCTCACGTCAGCGTCACCATCAACGGCCGCCAATACCGCATGGCTTGCGAGGACGGTCAGGAGAACCACCTGATCTGGCTGTCCGGCGATCTCGACCGCCGCATCGGCCAATTGCGCGCGCAGTTCGGCGAGATCGGCGATATGCGGCTCACCATGATGGCGGCGCTCACGGTCGCCGACGAACTGGTCGAGGCGGGCAAGCGCCTCAAGCGCCTCGAAGAGGATCTCGCGGCCCTGCAGGACGCCCGCGCGGTTGCTGCCGAGCGGGCGCAGGCGACCCAGGCGGCGATCACCGCGGCGCTCAATTCCGCCGCCGAACGGATCGAGCGCGTCATCAAGGGATTGAACCGCGGCCTCGGCGAGGGCGTCGCCATCGGGTGACGCACGGCAGCGCCGCCACCCGGCGGTAGCGTCCGCCGCGCCTGCGCACTAGATTGAGCCGGCGGGGCTGCGGGGTGCGACGGAGTTTCAATCCCCGGGGCCTTATCGATCCTGACGGGAGCTGTCCCTGACCGGGCTCGTGGGCTCGGACATACGGCGCCCACCTACTTCTGTAGGGAACCCGGGATCGAGCTCCGACGGCCGACGCGGCTCCGCACTTATCGAGAATGAATTCGGCAGCGACGGACGTTGAGAAGGCTAAGGCGGAGCTTCGCCGCGAGGCGACTGCGCGTCGTGATGCGCTGCCGGCTGAGGCGCGAAAAGCCGCGGCCGAGACGATCGCGGCGCGATCGCTCCCGCTGTCAATTGCGCCGGGGATGATCGTCTCCGGCTTCATGCCGCTCAAGAGCGAGATCAATCCGACGTCATTGATGCAGACGCTGAACGCCGGCGGCGCGCGGCTGGCCTTGCCGCGCATCGTTGGTCGCGGCTCGCCGCTCTCCATGCGGGTGTGGGAATTCGGCACGGCGCTCGACCGCGGCCAGTGGGGCATCCGCGAACCGAAGGTCGATGCGCCGGAAGTCGATCCTGACGTCCTCTTGGTGCCGCTGTTGGCCTTCGACCGCGCCGGCTACCGCATCGGTTATGGGGCGGGTTATTATGACGTGACCATCAAACGGCTGCGTGGGCTGAAGCCTGTGACGGCCATCGGCATAGCCTTTGCGGCGCAGGAAGTCCCCAAGGTGCCAACGACGCCCCGCGACGAGCGGCTCGATCTCGTGCTAACCGAGCGCGAGGTGATCGATCTGCGAGGCGTTTGAGCATGCGCATTCTCTTCGTCGGCGATGTGGTCGGCCGCAGTGGGCGGACCGTCGTCTACGAACGTCTTCCCGGTCTCGTCCGCGACTGGAAACTCGATCTGGTGGTCGTCAACGGTGAGAACGCCGCCGGCGGTTTCGGCATCACCGAGGCGATCTATCGCGAGTTGGTCGACGCCGGCGCTGACGGCATCACGCTGGGCAATCACGCCTGGGACCAGAAAGAGGCGCTGGTGTTCATCGAGCGCGCCGAGGCACTGATCCGGCCGATCAACTATCCGCAGGGCACGCCAGGCCGCGGATCGGCGCTGATCAAAGCAAAGAATGGCGAGCGGGCGTTGGTAATCAACGCCATGGGCCGCATCTTCATGGACGCGCTCGACGACCCCTTCGCGGCGGTCGATCGCGAGCTCACCGCATGTGCGCTCGGTAAGCAGGCCGACGCCATCATCGTCGATATCCATGGTGAGGCGACGAGTGAGAAGCAAGCCATGGGTTTTTTCTGCGATGGGCGCGCGAGCCTCGTGGTCGGGACCCATACCCATGTGCCGACGGCGGATGCGCGCGTCATGCCCAGCGGGACCGCCTTCATCAGCGATGTCGGCATGACCGGTGAC
>DASPVJ010000508.1:0-3166 GCA_035622435.1 Xanthobacteraceae bacterium
CATGACCGAGTTCGAGCGCCGTCAGCTGGCGGCTCTTCGCGACGAGTTCGATCGCGCTCACGCCGAGCGAACTGCCCCCGTCGTGAATGCAAACCTCACCGCATCCCCAACTCGTTTATCAAGCAAATCGAGGACTTGACCATCAGCTGCGATATCTGAGTTTGCACTTGCGAGGTCTGAGTTTGGATTTTTTGATCAAGGTCCCTTATGTTCCGTTTCGCTTCGAACCCTCTCAACGCTAACCCTATCGCAATGAACGCTAGCATTAGGCCAGCCCAGCCGTAAAAATGGGCTTTCAGATCCATCAAGTCTAATTCGCTAAGAACAACATAGCCAATCCCAAAAACTGCAATACACACGAGGATAATCTCCTCGATGCTTGAAAGGATCCAAATTCCGAAATCTCTAACTTTAGACATGGCCCATATCGGCCCTGGGGTGAATGTCGATATTTATACAATTTTCAAGAGCTATTGCAAGCCGTCGATTCGATCATGGGCGACAGGGCATTTCCGTCGGCATATGATCGTTGACGGGCAACGACCGCCTAAATCCTGGGCAAATTCCCGCTCATCTTCGACCCATCTTCGGCCATTGGTTGGCGCGCGGCTTGCAGCTAACATTGCGAATGTCCGGGGTCAGGCCCGAAGGGAAGCCAATGCCGGCACTGGCGCAGGCTGCGGTGGGCGCGGCGCCGGTCCCGTTCGACGAAATGTCCGGGGCCGACGGCGCCATCCGCGCCGCCTACGCGCAACTCAAGGCTTGGCTCGGGGAGATCCCGCCCGACGTGCTCGACCATCGCCGCCGCGAGGCGGAGCTTCTGTTCCGCCGCATCGGCATCACGTTCGCGGTCTACGGCGAGGCGGAGGCGCAGGAGCGGCTGATCCCCTTCGACGTCCTGCCGCGCATCCTCTCAGGCAGCGAATGGGCGACCTTGCGCCGCGGGCTCGAGCAGCGCGTCAAGACGCTCAACCTCTTCATCAAGGACGTCTACTCGAAGCGCGAGGTCCTGCGCGCCGGCGTGATCCCGGAGGACCTGGTGTTCCAGAACCCGGTGTTCCGCCCGGAGATGAACGGCCAGCGGGTGCCGCACGACATCTACGTGTTCATCGCCGGCATCGACATCGTGCGGGTCGATGCCGATACGTTCTACGTGCTCGAGGACAACGCGCGCACCCCCTCCGGCGTCTCCTACATGCTGGAGAACCGCGAGGTCATGCTGCGCCTGTTTCCCGAGCTGTTCGCGCGCTACCGCGTCGCTCCGGTCGAGAATTATCCCGACGAGCTGCTCGCCACCCTAAAGTCGGTGGCGCCGGCGACCGCGGCCGCCGAGCCGACCGTCGTTCTGCTCACGCCCGGCGTCCACAACTCCGCCTACTACGAGCACTCGTTCCTGGCCGACAAGCTCGGCATCGAGCTGGTCGAGGGCAGCGACCTCGCGATCAAGGACGAGGTCGTCTACATGCGCACGACCGAAGGCCTCAAGCGCGTCGACGTGATCTATCGCCGCGTCGACGACGACTTCCTCGATCCCCTCGCCTTCCGCCCGGATTCCGCGCTCGGCGTTCCCGGCCTGATGTCGGCCTACATGGCCGGCAACGTCACACTCGCCAACGCGGTCGGCACCGGCATCGCCGACGACAAGGCCGTCTACAGCTACATGCCGGAGCTGATGAAGTTCTATCTCGGCGAGGAACCGATCCTCAAAAACGTGCCGACCTGGCGCTGCCGCGAGCCCGACCATCTCGCCTACGTGCTCGATCGGCTCGACGAACTGGTGGTCAAGGAGGTGCACGGCTCGGGCGGCTACGGCATGCTGATCGGCCCCGCCGCCGACAAGACCACGCTCGGCGCCTTCCGCGACAAACTCAAGTACGATCCGCGCGGCTTCATCGCGCAGCCGACGCTCGCGCTCTCGACCTGCCCGACCTGCGTCGATCACGGGGTGGCGCCGCGCCACGTCGACCTGCGGCCGTTCGTGCTCACCGGCGGCGACCGCGTGCGCATCGTCCCCGGCGGACTGACGCGGGTGGCGCTCAAGGAGGGCTCGCTGGTGGTCAATTCGAGCCAGGGCGGCGGCACCAAGGACACCTGGGTGCTGGATGAGTAAGTTAAATCCCTCCCCCGAAGGGGGAGGGTGGACGCGCGCGTAGCGCGCGGCCGGGTGGGGTGGCATCCGTATCTGATATGCGAAGTGAGCCCCCCCACCCGGCTCGCTTCGCTCGCCACCCTCCCCCGCTTCGCGGGGGAGGGATAAGAGGGCGCGCATGCTCTCGCGCACCGCCGACAACCTCTATTGGCTTTCGCGCTACGTCGAGCGCGCGGAATACCTCGCCCGCATCCTGGAGGCGACGCAGCGGCTCACCGCCATGCCGCTCGCCTACAGCGGCACCACCAACGAATGGGAAAGCGCGGTGGCGACCGCCGGCTGTGCCAACGCCTTCTTCGCGGCGTTCGCCGAGGCCAACGAGGAGACCGTCACCGAGTTCCTCGCCTTCTCGCCGGCCAACCCGTCCTCGATCCGCAACTGCTTCGAGGTCGCGCGCACCAACGCGCGCGCGGTGCGCACGGCGCTGACCATGGAGATGTGGGACGCGATCAACGGCGGCTGGCACGAGATCAGGCGCTTCGGCGGCGCCGGCGCGACGCGCGAGGAACTGTCGCGCTTCCTGCGGCTGGTGCAGGAGTGCTCGCTGCGCTACGACGGCTCGGCCTACCGCACCATGCTGCGCAACGACGCCTACTGGTTCTCCCGGCTCGGCGTGTTCATCGAGCGCGCCGACAACACCGCGCGCATCCTCGACGTCAAATATCACCTGCTGCTGCCGGACGAGCAGCACGTCGGCGGCCCGCTCGACTATTTCCAGTGGGCGGCGATCCTGCGCTCGGTGTCGGCGCTGACCTCCTATCATTGGGTCTACCGGGAGAGCCTCAAGCCGTGGCTGATCGCCGACCTGCTCATCCTCAACGACCAGATGCCGCGGTCGCTGGCGAGCTGCTACGAGAACCTGGTGAACAATCTCCACTCCATCGCGCGCGCCTACGGGCGGCAAGGCGCGGCGCAACGCCTGGCGCGCGGCATCCGCACCCGCCTCGAGAACAGCCGGATGGACGACGTGTTCCAGCAGGGCCTGCACGAGTTCATCGGCGAGTTCGTGGTCGACAA
>DASPVJ010000509.1:0-3362 GCA_035622435.1 Xanthobacteraceae bacterium
CTCGAGGTCGGCCGCATCCAGCTGGCCGGCTCCTCGGCCGAGCTGAAGGACAACGATCTCATCCGCCGTTCTTATATGGGGTTGTAGCGCATGATCCCGAAAAGTGGGTACCGGTTTTCGGACAAGATCATGCGCCAAGGAGGAGTGTTCGATGTTTGACATCTATCTCGTCGAAGCGATCGTCAACGGCGTGCTGCTCGGCGGCGTGCTGGCGCTGCTTGCGCTCGGGCTCAACCTGATCTTCGGCGTCATCGACGTGGTGTGGATCGCCTATGCGGACCTCGTCATGTGCGGCATGTACGCGGTCTACTGGCTGCACGCGTGGGGCTGGCCGCTGACCGCGGCATGCGCGGTCGCCGTCGTCGCCGTCGCCGTGCTCGGATTTCTGGTGCACGTGCTCATCATCGCGCCGGTGCTGCGCGCGGCCCCGATCAACCAGCTGCTGGCGACCGGCGGGCTCCTGTTCTTCCTGCAGAGCTTCGCGACGCTCCTGTTCGGCACCGACTTCCGCAACATCGGCGTGCGCCTGCCGATCATCGAAGTCGGCGGCATCTACGTCAGCTTCGCCCGCCTGCTCGCCTTCGGCTTCGCCCTGGTCGGCGCCGTCGCCCTCTACGTCTTCCTCAAGCGCACCTATCTCGGGGTCGCGATCCGCGCCATCTCCCAGGACCGCGAGATCATGGGCCTGATGGGGGTCGACCAGCGGCGCATCTATCTCGTCACCTCGGCGATCGGCGGGGCGCTCGCCGGGCTCGGCGGCTGCCTGCTGATCCTGCAGTACGACGTGCATCCCTTCGTCGGCAACCAGTTTGGGCCGCTGATCTTCATGATCTGCGTGCTGGGAGGGCTCGGCAACATGATCGGCGGCTTCATCGCTTCCTTCATCATCAGCCAGATCATCTCGATCGGCGGCTATTATTATTCGACCGAGTGGGCCTATGTGCTCGCCTTCACCTTGTTCATCGTGCTGATGTTCGTGCGGCCGCGCGGGATCCTCGCGCGATGAGCCCGCGGCGCCTCGCGGCTGTCCTCGGCGTGGCGGCCCTCGTCGCCCTGCCGTTCGTCATGCCCGCGTATTTCATGCACATTTTGATCCAGATCCTGCTGTGGGGATTCATCTACACGGCATGGTCGATGATGGGGCGCTTCGGCTTCGTCTCGCTCGGCCACGGCGCCTTCATGGGGGTCGGCGCCTACGTGCCGGCGCTGCTGTGGAATTATTACGACGTCACCCCCTGGCTCGGCATCCCGGCCGGGATCGCGCTCTCGGCCCTGCTCGCGCTCGTCATCGGCTATCCGTGCTTCCGCTTCCGCGTCATCGGGCACTATTTCGCCCTCGTCACCCTGGCGTTGAGCGAGGTGGTGCTGCGCACGATCACCGCCGCGCGCGATATCACCGGCGGCTCCCTCGGCATGACCCAGAAGCTCGCCGGCCATTCCTGGTACGCGCTGCAATTTCCGGACAAGCGCTATTTCTACGGCATCGCGCTCCTGGCGTGGCTGGGCGGGCTTCTGGTGTGGCGCTGGATCGACCGCGGCATCGAGCGCGAGGCGCTCGAGGCGATCTCCGAGGACGAGGAGGCGGCCGCCGCCCTCGGCATCGACGTGATGCGCGAGAAGCTGCGCGTCACCGTGATCAGCGCGGCGCTCACCTCGCTCGGCGGGTCGCTGTTCGGCCAGTACCTCGCCTACCTCAACCCGGAGACCGTGTCCGGCATCGCGGTGTCGCTGCAGATCGTGTTCGCGGCGATCGCCGGCGGCATGTACGCGCTCCTGGGGCCGACCGTCGGCGCCTTCCTGACGATCGTGCTCAACGAGAGCCTGCGAGTGTGGTTCGGCACCAACTTCATCGGCGCCGCCAACACGATCTACGGCATCCTCCTGATCCTCTTCATCATCTTCATGCCGCGCGGGATCATGGGCCTGGTCGCGAGCCTGCGCGCGCCGCGCCCGGGCGCCGCCCCCGCGCCGGCGGAGTAAGCCACGACGATTATCCCGCCGCCGCCACCGCCTTGATGAACGCGCGCAGCCCGCGGTCGAGCTGCTTGTCGCGGCGCAGCACCAGGCCGAGCGTGCGGTAAAGGCGCGGGCTGAGCGGACGGGAGACGAGCTTGTCGGCGGCGCGTCCGGCGAGCGCCAGTTGCGGCAGCACCGCGCAACCCATGCCGGCGCCGACGAGCTTCTTGATCGCCTCGACGCTGCCGAGTTCCATGATCGGCTTCGCCAAGAGCCCGGCGCGCGTGAACCAATCGTCGATGACGCGGCGGGCGTGGCCGCCGGCCTCGTAGAGCACCAGCGGCCGCCCGGCGAGATAGGCGGCGGTGACGCGCGTCGGCACGGCGCCGGTGCCCGGCGGGAAAATGGCGCGAAGCTCGTCGGCGCGCGTCCACACCGCCTGGAAATTGCGGCCCGGCGCCGGCAAGGTCACCAGTGCCACGTCGATCGCGTTGTCTTCGAGCGCCGCCAGGATGCCGGGCGTGTTGCCGGTGCTCACCACGATTTCGAGCGCCGGGAATTTTTGCCGCAACGCGCGCAGCACCGGCGGCAGCAGATGGATGCAGGCGGTGGCGCCGGTGCCGAGCCGCAGGCGCCCGGTGCCGCCGTCGCGATGGTCGGCGACCGCGGCGAGCGCGCCGGCGACCGCCGCGTCGACCCGCTGGACGTGGCCGATGAGGTCGCGGCCGGCGGCGGTCGGGTGCGCCCGGCGCCCGATCCGCTCGATCAGGCGCACGCCGAGGCGGGCCTCGAGCTGCTTGATGTGCAGGCTCACCGCCGGCTGCGTCAGGTTGCGGCGGCGCGCGGCGGCGGAGAAACTGCCGAGGCTGACCACGTCGGCGAAGGTCTGCAGATGGTCGAGGCTGAGCCGGCGCATGCCAAAAATTCCTTATTGAAATCATTATATCAATAAACTTTACTTGGGTAGAGCCGAGGGGCAGGATCGGACGCACGATGGACGCAGCCAATTCCGCCGGTATCGCCGGCATGACGATCCGCGTCTGCGCGGAGCGCGACGTCGACGCCGTCGCCGAGATCTACCGCCATCACGTGCTGCACGGGGCCGCGAGCTTCGAACTCGAGCCGCCCGACAAGGCCGAGATGGCGCGGCGGCGCCACAGCGTGGTCGAAGGCGGATATCCCTATCTGGTGGCCGAAGCGGACGGACGCATCGTCGGCTACGCCTATGCCGGGCCCTACCGGCCGCGGCCGGCGTATCGCCACACGGTCGAGAATTCCGTCTACGTCCGCCCCGGATGCGAGCGCCGCGGCATCGGCCGCGCGCTGCTCGAGGCGCTGCTCGCGGAATGCGAGCGCCGCGATTTTCGCCAGGTGATTGCCGTGATCGGCGACAGCGCCAACGAGGC
>DASPVJ010000510.1:0-5633 GCA_035622435.1 Xanthobacteraceae bacterium
GTGCGCTGCGCCGACGGCGCATGCCGCTTGCACGTCGAGGCTTCGTCGCTGTTGTCCGGCGCGCCCCACCGCAGCTCGACGCAGTCGTTGGGATTGTACGCCATTTCGAGAGCGTCCTCGCGGCCGGTCACGTCCTTGAGCGCGAGCGTCCACATCGAGCCGTCGCTGCGCGTATAGGAAAACTTGCGCGCCGCAAGCTCGGCCGCCAGCACGCTCTGCAATTCAGCCTTCACGTCGGCGACGGTCTTCCCCGCCGGCATCGCATAGCGCTCGGGCCGCCGCGCGACGCGATCGGGAAAGCCTCGGACGACGTCGAGCGCAATCAACAAACGCAAGTCGCGCGCCGGCGTCGAGAAGTCTTCCCACGCGCCGGTCGTCTCGAAGATCGCCGCTCCCTCCGGCATGGTCGCTTCGCCGTGGCCGCTGTTCTGGAACTTGCGCCCGTTCTCGACCGAGTTGACGCGTATCTTCACCTGCTCTTCGAGCGACGTGATCGCTTCCTTCTCCGCGCGCACGGGATCGAGCGGCGACGGCGACATCACGTCGTCCATGCGATCGTAGAAATCCTCGACCCCGAGCCGCGACTGATCGAGCGAAAAATCGCCGTACTGCGCATCTTTCGCGATCTCGTCGTTGTTCAGCCGCCGCAAGCCGCCGTTCTTGCCGGGCACGATCGGCCGGAACCGCTTGAACCCGGGGCTGCCGAGCGCGGGATCCTGGGCGAACAGGAAATTCCCGCGCCAATAGCGCTTGCGCGCCACCGTCCCGTCCGGCTGCCCGTCGACCGCCAGGATGAGGCCCGCCGCGTTCTCCGACTGCGGCAGGAACCGCACGATCGTCAAAACGTGCCCGTACGGATCGGCGTAAATGGTTCCCGGGCGCAGCGTCTCGTGCGTGAGCGGCACGGGATAGTAGTCGGTGGCGTTGTCGCTCGCCACCGTCCGCGCGGAGCCGGAATGGACGGCGTCGCCGACGGTCTGCAGGTAGGCGCCGAACGACCCGACGAGCCCCAGATGCTTGGGCGCCGGCGCCGGCGCGGGGGTGGTCGGCGCCGCCGCCCCGGGCGGGACGGTTTGCTGTTCGGGCGGAACGGGAGGCGGCTCGGGATTGCGGATGTTGAACCACTGCGGGCAGTGCGGCGGCTTGCCGCCGCCGCCGCGCGTGCACTTGGAGTAGCCGTACGGCAGCCCCAGCTTGAAGGAGAAGTACGCGCGCAGAAAGTACGGGAGGTCGGCGCAGTCGGGGCGAATGACCATTTTCATCTCGTCTTCGCCGAGACCCAGGTAGTTGAACAGGAAATTGCGCGATCGGTCGCGCAGCACCTCATGCAGCGCCGGCCACGACGGTTCCGCGCTCAGCGGATCGTCGAACATTTTCTCGATCCACGCGGCGTACAGGTTTTCCATCGCGCGATTCCAGGCGTTGCGCACGGGCCAGATGCTGCCCGGCGTCGTGCCCGGCGGCGGCGGCTTGGCGGCGCGCACGGCGATGTCGCGCGTGATCTTGCCGCACTCGGCCGGCGCGCGATCGCGCGCGAGCGTCACGTGCCAGGTCCCCGGGTTCGGCGAGGCGGCCTCGACGTACCAGAAATAGGGCGGCCCGCCGTGCCGCTCGCGCGAAGTTGCCGCGACGGACCCGTCGGGCGCGGTCAGCGAAACCTCGCCCTCGAGCGGCTTCTCCGCGGCGAAGATCACGCGCAAGGGCGCGCCCTTCCACGGCGCGATCGGCGAGGGCAGCACCGTGACGTCGGCCGCGTCTTGACAGGGGCCGGGCGAAGTTTCGGCGCGCAAGTCCGTCGCCGGGACAAGGAGGACGAAAACCGCCCCTGCCGCCCGCAACAATGACGACGCCGCGCCAACGAAAAGCCGGCCTGCGGAAACCAATCGAACCTCCTTTCGATCCCTCGATCGCAACTATACCGGTTCACCGCACCTGCAGCAGCACGAACCATTTCTTGTCGTTGAGCGAGCACTTGTCGGCCTGGCCCGATTCGGGCGGCGGGGCGGCCGCGGGCCGCGGCAAGGTCCAACGCGCTGCGCCGCCGCAACTGCCCTTTTGCGCGGGCGAGAACTTGAAGTCGCGGCGCAAGTTCATCTTCCTGGCGGTGACGGCCTGATTGACGTTGCCGCCGATGGTGTACACCTTGTGCGCCCGCGCATCGACATAGGCGACCACTTCGCAATGGGTGCGCCGGACCGAACGCGCCTCGACGGCGCCGGCGAGCTCCGCCCGGATGCGCTCGCGCACGTCTTCCTCGCTTGCGCTCGCGAGCGCAGCCTCGCGCTGGGCGCAGATCAGGTCGCCCGCGCGGGGCCTGGTGGCGAGCGGACACGCGCGATAGAGCCGATCGCTGGGCTCCTTGGTCAGTTCGGCCGCACTCGTCGCGAACGCGTCGTAGATATAGACGCGATGGGCGTTGGCGAACTGAAACGCGTTCGCGCCGACGCCTGACTGGCGGATGACGTAGCTGACGAAGGCCGCCGACCACGAGGTATCGACGATCGCCGCGCGCAAGGCGGCCTCGCGCAGGATTTCGCGCGCCTCCGGATCGGACACCTGGTCGGCGAGGCGCAGAAGCTCGGCGGCGGAGGTCCGCAGCAGCTCGGTGGCCCGTTTCTCGTCGGTCGAGGTCGAGGCGTCGCTGTAGCCGCGGACCTCGAGCTTGGCGGCGGCTGCGTCATCGCCGAACAGCGCCCGCCAGTATTTCATCACCTGCCACCAGCCGAGATGGCCGAGGCTTGCGCGCGGGCTGCCGCCGTCGTCCTCCTCGTGCTCCGCCTCGGTCAGGCCGAAGCGAAACAGCCGGCCGTTGGAATCGATCTCGTGACCGCCGAAGCTCGTGAACTCGTCGATCGCCGTCTGCGCGATGCGTCGGCCGAGTTCGCCTGCGGGCTTGGCGGCGGCGGCGTCGCAGGCGGTTTGTACGCCTTTCCAGAACGTCGCCGCCGTGCGGTCGGCCTGCGCGAACGCCGGATGCGCGGCCAGGACGATCGCCGCAACAAGGGCGCAGACGGGGGCACGCATAATCCCTCCTCGGCAGGTGAACGCCACGCGGACTATAACCCGGCGCTCCGGCGCAAGGCGACCATCGCGGCGGCAGGCGCGTGCGCGCAGCGGACGCGCGGCGCTTCGCTCCCGCTCCGTGACTCCCCGTTGTCGCTCATGTATCCCTGCATCGGCCGCGGAGAGAGGCGATGAGCCTGCGCGTATTGGAAGACGAGCGTCTCGGGTATGCCATCCTGGAGTTCGACGCGGCTCTCGCAGCGCCCAGTCTATCGATCTCCATTTGCTCCCGCCTGCGGCAAGGTGCCTACCTCGGCCCCGGCGGCCAATGGCAACGGCTGCCCCATTATTTTGCGGCCCAGCGCGTCGACGGGGACGCGAGCAGCACCCGCTATCGGATCGGTCCCGACATCGTCAACCACATGATGGAGTTCGACCGGGTCGAGGTCGCCACCGCGGACAAGAACCTGCGCGAGGAGACCGAATGGGAAAACGCGGTGCCGGAAATCTCGGCGCGCGCGGCGCACACGCTGTATCTGGCGCCGGGTCCGTCCGAGCGCGAACCGCAGCCCGCGGCCGGCGCGGAGCCTTCGGTTGCGCCGCCGCCTGCGCATCCGCCCGAGCGGGAAGCGGCGCCGCCCGAGCCGCCGCCTGCTTCCGCGCAACCCGACGCTCGTCCGGCGCCGCCCCCTTCGCCGCGGCCGACGCCGCCGTGGCTGGCGGCGGTTCTCGCGCTCGTGCTTTTGGTCGTCGGCGTCCAGTCCTGGCTTCTGCGCTGCCAGCTATTCGGCCTCGCCTGCACACCGCAACACGAACCCGCGCTGCCGATTGCTCAGCCCGCGCCGCCGGTCGCCCAGCCCGCGCCGCCGGTTACCCCGCCTGCCCCGCCGGTTGCCCAGCCCCCGCCGCCGGTCGCCAAAGCCGCACCGCCGGTCACCGCACCCGCGCCGCCGCTCGCCGGACCCGTGCCCGGCCTTGCCTGTGCCGAGATGCTGATCGAGTCGATGCCGTGCAACGTGCCGACCTGCTTTTCCGCCCCGGAAGCGCGCGGGCGCCCCGAGGCGCAGAGCATCCTCGACCGGGCCGAGGCCGCCTGCCTCCGGCGGCGCGAAGGGCGCGCACCTGCGGCGCCGAGCGACCCGACCGGCCTGGTCGGGACCAAATGGAGCGGCACTGCGAACGGCCGTGTCGGCCTCCAGGGGCTGGCCTTCGAGTTTCAGGCCAACGGCAAAATGAAGTACTGGTGGCTGGACCAATCGAACCGCTCGACAATTACCGGGGGCGGGGATGCCACTTGGCGGCAGACCGGGGACGCCATTCACATCGACGCCAACGGGACTTTCGACGGCAGGATCGCGGGCAATCGCATGCAAGGGACCGGGCAAAACGGCCCGGAGTGGACCTGGACGTGGTCGGTGACGAAGGACTGATACCAGCGGCCCTTGGCGGTGACTCCTGTAGCTCATCACCGTAAGAGGCCGAAACCCAACACGACGTCGTCCTGAGGGCGAGCGCGACGAAGTCGCGCGAGCGTCTCGAAGGATGGAAGTAGGTACCGCGCTCGTGGCCATCCTTCGAGACGGTCGCGCGCAAGCGCGCGACCTCCTCAGGATGACGGTCATAAATTAGGGCCGTTGGTATGAGGGAGTCGGCTGCATCTACGGCCGCGCGCCGAGCCCCCTGAGTTCGGCAACGGCGCCCTCGTATTCGAAAGAAGCCTTTACGCACTCGGCTGCCGCGAGCCGGAACAGGCCGATGGCGTCGGCCTTCTTGCCCTGCTGCAAAAAGAGTTCGCCGGTATAGAAAAAGGCGTCGCACACCCGCTCGTTTCTCGTCTTGGCGTCGACATTGTCGGCGGCGGCCAGCACCGCTTGCGGCGTCGTCTGGCCGAGATAGAGGCGGATGACCGGCTCCGGCCATCGGGTCATGTCGATCCGCGCCAGCGCCGCCGAAAGCCGGCTCGGCAGGTTGCTGCGCTTGTTGGCGATGTCGAGCCACAAGGCCGGATAGGCATTTTCGGGATTGAGTTCGCTTGCCGTAGTGAGATCGGTCAGCGCCCTTGGCAACGCGCCGATGTAAAAGTATGCGCGTCCGCGAGCGAAATAGGCGTCCTCATTGTTCGCCCGCAACCGGATCGCCTCGGTGTAATCGGCGACGGCACGCTCGTAATCGCCCCTGGCGTCGTAGGCGTTGCCGCGTTCGTAGTAGGCGTCGGCAAATTTCGGATCGAGCCGGATCGCCTCGGTGTGATCGGCGACGGCGCTGTCGTAGTCGCCCTTGGCGGAGTACGAGTAGCCGCGTTCGTAGTAGGCGTTGGTAAATTTCGGATCGAGCCGGATCGCCTCGGTGTATTCGGCGACGGCGCGGTCGTAGTCGCCCTTGGCGTAGTACGCGTAGCCGCGTTCGTAGTAGGCGTCGATATACTTCGGATCGAGCTCGATCGCCTCGTTGAAGTCGGCGATCGCGCTGTCATAATCTTCCTTCTGTCGATACGCGCGGCCGCGGTTGTAGTACTGGGTGCCGAGATCGTACTTGCTCGAGCGTCCCGACCGAATAAGGGCGGTGCAGGCGCTGATCCGCTCGTCGGGCGAAAACGCGTCGTTTTTGTTGTCGCACTGCCGCTCGCTCTG
>DASPVJ010000511.1:0-6663 GCA_035622435.1 Xanthobacteraceae bacterium
TGACATGAATAGATAAATTCTATCGCAGATTCTTTTGAACCGAGCGCCGGGATGGCGCGACCAATAGCTGTCGCGGCCGCCCCGGGCCGCCTGTCAACGCGAAGGACACCCTAGGTCGGCGCGTCCGCCCCCCTTCCACCCCCGCGCCGATCCCCAGACCCGCCCGAACAGTCCCCGTTCGGGCGGGTCGACCTTTTGTCAGATGTCAGAGATCAGAGGTCAGATGTCAGATACGAGGGCTGCCTTCTCATCCGACATCTGATCTCTGATCTCTGACCTCTGTCATCTGACATCTGTCATCCCAGCCCGCCGCCGAGGAACAGCTGCCCGATGCGCGGATCGGCCAGGATCTCGGCCGCCGGAGCGGCCAGGCGCGTGCGGCCGAGTTCCAGCACGATACCGTCGTCGGAAAGCTCGAGCGCCCGCTTGGCGTTCTGCTCGATCATCAGCACGGTGATGCCGTTTTCGCGCAGCCGGCGCAGGATCGAAAACAGCTCGGCGACCATGATCGGCGAGAGGCCGATCGACGGCTCGTCGATCAGCATCAGCTTCGGCTCCAGCATGAGGCCGCGAGCGATCTCCAGCATCTTCTGCTCGCCGCCCGAGAGCGTCGAGGCCTGGCGGTCAGCCTTGGCGCGCAGCACCGGGAAGCGGCCGAGGGCGGCCGCGAGCCGCCGGGCCACGTCGACGCCTTTGTCCGCCGCGACCCCGCCCAATTCGACGTTGTGGCGCACGGAGAGCTCGGGAAAAATGTTGCGCCCCTGCGGCACGTAGCAAATGCCGCGGGTGACCAGGGCGCGCGGCTGAAGGTTGGCGATGTCGGCGCCTGCGAAGCGGATGCGGCCGCGGCGCAGCGGCAGCACGCCGAAGATGGCCTTGAACAAGGTCGACTTGCCGGCGCCGTTCGGCCCGATCAGGGTGGTGATGGTGCCGCGGCGCACGGCGAGCGAGACGCCGTTGAGGATCGTCATCGCGCCGTAGCCGGCGACGACGTCGTCCACCGCGAGGATAACGTCAGCGTCCAAGGTAGGCCTCGATCACCCGGGGATCGCGCCGCACCGCCTCCGGATCGCCCGCCGCGATGATGCGGCCCTCGGCCAGCACCAGCATGCGGGTGCACAGCGACATGACGAACTCCATGTTGTGCTCGATGATCGCGAAGGTGGCGCCGCCCTGCACGTTGAGGGCGCGCAGCCGCTCGCGCAAATCGCCGAGCATGGTCGGGTTGACGCCGCCGGCCGGCTCGTCGAGCAGAACGAGGCGCGGGCGCGCCATGAACGCCATGGCGGCGTCGAGCAGCTTCTGCTGGCCGTAGCTCAGGCTGCCGGCGGTTTCGTCGGCGAGGCGGTCGAGGCGGAAGAACGAAATCATCTCGGCGGCAGCCTGCGAAAGGTCGGCGTCGGGGCGGCCGACCAAGCGCGACCACAGGGTGCCTTTGTGCTCCTGGCCGGCGAGGATCAGGTTCTCGGCGACGGTGAGCTGGGGGAAGACCTGCAGCAGCTGGAACGTGCGGGCGAGCCCGCGGCGGCTCAAGTCGCACGCGCGCATGCCGGTGACCGCGCGGCCGTCGAGCTTCACCTCGCCGGACGACGGCTTGAGCTGGCCGAGGATGCAGTTGAACAGCGTCGACTTGCCGCTGCCGTTCGGCCCGATGATGCCGAGGATCTCGCCCTGGTTCACTTCGAACGACACGCCGTCGACGGCGACGATGCCGCCGAAGCGCTTGCTCAGGTTATGGACGCTGAGCACCGCGCTCATGGCGGCGCCTTCCCGGCTGCGGCCGCCGGCGCGGCGAACGCTTTCAACAGCCGCTCGCCAAGCCCGATGAGGCCGGTCGGGCAGAACGCCATCAGCACCATGACGGCGAGCGCGTAGCCGAACAGATAGTAGTTCTGGGCGAAGCGCATCCATTCGGGCAGCAGCACCGCCACCACCGCGCCGAGGAACGGCCCGAGGAAATAGCCGGAGCCGCCCACCACCACCATCAGCAGCAGGTTGAGCGAAAGCGTCAGCGAGAACGGCGTCGGATCGACGTATTGGAGCAGCGCCGCGTAGAGCACGCCGGAAACGCCGCCGAGCCCGGCGCCCAGCGCGAACGCCATCAGCGTGTAGCGCCGGGTGTCGACGCCGAGCGCGGCGGCGCGCAGCGGGTTCTCGCGCAACGCCACGAAGGCGCGGCCCCAGGGCGAGCGGATCAGCCACCAGGCGGCCGCCGACACGACGGCGAGATTGAGCAGACAGAAGTAGTAAAACGCGCGCGGGGCCGCGGTCGAAAGCCCGAGCACCTCCGGGCGCGGCACGCGGTTGATGCCGTAGATGCCGCCGGTCAGCCATTCCTCGTTGCGGAACAGCAGGAAGAGGAGCGTGTTGAACGCCAGGGTCACGAAGGCGAGGTAGTGGTGCTGCACGCGCAGCGCCGGATAGCCGAGCCCCCAGCCGATCGCGAAGCACGCCGCGAACGCCAGCGCATAGGCCGCCGGGAACGACCAGCCGTGGGTGGTCAGGAGCGCCGTCGCGTAGGCGCCGATGCCGACGAACGCCGCCTGCGCCAGCGACACCTGCCCGGCGTAGCCGAGGGTGAGGTTGAGGCCGATCGCGGCGATGACGGTGACCGTCCACAGGCTGAGCACGTAGATGCCGTACGGCTTGAGCCCGAGCGGCGCGACGATCAGCACGATTGCCGCGACCGCGCCGGCGGCGATGCGGATCCGCGCCGCGGTCATACGCTGCGTTCCTCGATGCGGCCGAGCAGGCCCTGCGGCCGCAACAGGATGACGCCGACCAGGATCAGCAACGGCAGCGCGCTGCGATAGGCGGCGGACACGTAGGCCGCGGCGAGATTATCGACGATGCCGAGCGCGAACCCGCCGACGATCGCCCCGCGCACCTGGTTGAAGCCGCCGACGATCGCGGCGATGAAGGCGTAGAGCCCGAGCCATTCGCCGTTGGTGAACTTGGCGAGATAGATGGGCGTGATCAGGATCGAGGCGATCACGGTCAGGCCTGCGTTGATCAGGAAGGTATAGAGGATCATGCGCTCGACCCGGATGCCGAGGATGCGCGCCACCGCGGGGTTCTGCGCCGTCGCCTGCATGCTGCGGCCGGTGCGGGTGCGGCCGAGGAAGAGCTGCAGCGCCGCCACGGCGACGACCGCGACGGCGATCACCACCAGGCTTTCGGCCGCGACGGTGGCGCCGGCGATCGACACATTGACGTCGGCGCCGAGCGGCGGGAACGGCTGCGCCTCGGCGCCGTAGAACTCCTTCACGCCCTCCTTCATGAGCAGGGCGAGCGCGATGGTGGAAATCACCAGCGGCAGCACGCCGTGGCGGATCATCGGATCGACCACCAGCCGCTTGAACATGAGGCCGAGCACGAGCACGCTCGCCGCGATGCCGGCGAGGATCGCCGCCGGCAGCGGAAGCCCGATGTTCATCGCGATCAGGACGAAGAACGCCGGCAGCATCACGAACTCGCCCTGGGCGAAGTTGATGGTCTGCGACGTCTGCCACAGCAGGGTGAAGCCGACCGCCGCCAGCGCGTAGATCGCGCCGGTCGCGAGGCCCGCGACGAGGAGCTGGAGGATATCCGCCACCGTTCTTGCTTTACCTCCCCCGCTTGCGGGGGAGGTCGACGCCGCGAAGCGGCGGCGGGTGGGGGCCCCCTCCCCGGCCCTCCCCCGCAAGCGGGGGAGGGAGAAGACAGCGCGTCATTTCCCCAATTTCGGCAGGGTCTCGGTGATCTGCTGCTTGCCGTCGACCACTTCGGCGAGGAAGCTGACGCGGTCGACGTCGCCCTTGTCGTCCCAGCTGGTCTCGATGAGGATGCCCGGCTCCTCGCTCGGCGAGATGGTCAGGCCGTGCATGGCGGCGGCCAGCGCCTTGCCGTCGAACTTGCCGAGCTTCTTCTCGGTCACGAAGCGGATCGCGTAGACGGCGGTGTAGCCCTTGATGGCGTTGTGGTCGGGCGCGTAGTTGAACCGCTTGAGAAACTTCGCCTTGAACTCCCGCACCGCCGGCGTCGGGATGTCGGCGGAGAGGCCGACGTGGCCGCGCACGCCGTTGGCGGCGTCGCCCGCCAGTTCGATCACCTTCTGGTTCAACAGGGTGGTCTCGCCGATCAGCGGCACGGCGACGCCCTGCTTGCGCACCTCGCGCAGGAAGCGCGCGCTCTCCTCCTCGTTGGTGTAGACGAAGATCGCGTCGGCGTTGGCGGCCTTGGCCTTGACCACGTCGGCGGCGAAATCGGTCTGGCCCGACTCGGTCGAAATGTCGGCGACGATCGCGATGCCGCGCGCCTTCATCGCGTTGATGAAATTGTCGCGCCCGCCCTTGCCGAAGTCGTTGTTCACCCACACCAGCGCCACCGACTTGGCCTTGACCACGTCGCGGATGTAGTTGGCGATCTTCGGCATGCTGTCCTGCTGGCCGAGCGAGGTGCGAAACAGATAGGGATCGCCGAGTTGCGTGAGGTCCGCCGCCTCGCCGCCGATGAACTGGGGAATCTCCGCCTGCTGCGCCAGCATCATGCTGACCTTGACCATGCCGGAGAAGATCGGCCCGAGGATCACGTAAGGATCCTCGTCGATCGCCTTCTGCATCTGCGCCCGCGCCATGCCCGGGTTGGTCTGGTCGTCGTAGTTGGTCAGCGCGATGCGCCGGCCGAGCAGGCCGCCCTGGGCGTTGATCTCCTCGATCGCCAAGGTGGCGCCGTCGCGCCAGTTGATGC
Organism: Xanthobacteraceae bacterium; assembly: GCA_035622435.1. Classification (GTDB taxonomy): domain Bacteria; phylum Pseudomonadota; class Alphaproteobacteria; order Rhizobiales; family Xanthobacteraceae; genus AP-16. The sequence goes on from DASPVJ010000511.1 coordinate 4,729, forward strand.
TCGACACGGCGCCGGCGCCCGACAGTTCGCCGATGTTGGCGAACTTCACGTCCTCGGCCGCCGCCCGGCCGACGCCGACCGCCATGGCGGCCGCCACGGCCGCGCCAACCCACATCCGCATCGCGCTCCTCCCGAGCTTATATTATTCCGCCGCCGCGCGACCGGCCGCGACCGCTTCCTCGGCGATTGGGTTGCGCAGCACGCCGATGCCCTCGATCTCGATCTCGCAGGTGTCGCCCGGGCGCATCCACAGCGGCGGCTTGCGCGCATGGCCGACGCCCGAAGGCGTCCCCATGGCGATGATGTCGCCCGGCTCCAAGGTCATGGCCTGGGTGAGGTCGACGATGGTCTCGGCCACCGGGAACATCATGTTGGCGGTGTCGTCCGATTGCAGCACCTGGCCGTTGAGCCGGCTTTCGATCTTGAGCCCCTTGGCGCCGGGCGGCAGGGCGCCGGCGTCGATCAGCCACGGGCCGAACCCGCCGGTGCGGTCGAAATTCTTGCCCATGTCCCACTGGCTGGTGCGGCGCTGGAATCTGCGCACCGAGCCGTCGTTGAAGCAGGAATAGCCGGCGACGCAGCTCAGCGCGTCGGTCATGGTCGCGTGCTTCATCCGCCGGCCGATCACGACCAAAAGCTCCGCCTCGTAGTCGAGGGTCTCCGAGGCGAACGGCCGCACGATCGGCGCCAGATGCGGCGTCAGCGACGTGAGGCAGCGCATGAAGACGGTGGGAAACTCCGGCTTCTGGTGGCCGCCTTCCTTGGCGTGCTCCAGATAGTTGAGGCCGAGGCACACGATCTTGCCCGGGCGCGCCACCGGCAGGGCGAAGGCGAGGCCGGCGAGCGGATGCCGCGCCGAAGCCGGCGCGCGCTTGGCAATGTCGGCGAGCGGGCGAAGGTCGCCGTCGTTCTCGCCCAGCCAGCGGCCGAGGTCGGCCGGAACCCGCGGATCGGCCGCCTGCAGGTCGACCACGCTGTCGCCCTCGACCACCCCGAGGCGCAGCGCCTTGTCCCTTACGAACCCGACGATCTTCATGGTCGAGACCACCCTGTTGCCGATGCCGCCCGGCTTCGGCCGCCCGCAAGCGTTATAGCACGCGTGCAGCGATGCGCTCGCGTCGCAGACGCCGCGCGACGCCGCCGCGCGTCAGCCGGCCTTTTCCACAAAAATGACCCGTGCCGCGCCATAAAGCGCCGATGACGCGCCACAAACCGGCGATAGCGTCCGCCCGGTCGGGGGAAAGGATCCCTTACCCTGGCCGGGCGGTCCCGGTCGCTCTAGGTTGCCCCCTGCCGATCGGGACCGTCTCGGGCTTTACCCTCCCCCTTGTGGGGAGGCATAGGCGCGCTCCGCGCGCCGTTCTTAGCTATGAAGAACGCCGACGCGGAGCGTCGGCTATGGCCGCGCGTCGGCGCGGCGTCGGGGTGGGGGTGGTTCAGGGGTCAGAAATCAGAAGTCGGAAATCAGAAACGCGGTTCTGAGTTCCGTTTTCTGATTTCCGATTTCTGCACGACCCCCACCCCTAACCCCTCCCCACAAGGGGGAGGGGAACGAACGCACCCTCGCGCCGCCTCCCCGATTCATGTAAGACCTCCTCACATGTCCTGGTCGAGAGACGATGGTCGCCGCGGCTACCATCACGGCAATCTGCGCGAGGCGCTGATCCGCGGCGCGCTCGATTTGATCGCGGCCAAGGGTCCGGCGGGCTTCACCATCGCGGAAGCGGCGCGCTCGGCGGGCGTGAGCCCGGCCGCGCCCTATCGGCATTTCCGCGACCGCGACGCGCTGATGGCGGACGTGGCGCTGCGCGGGTTCGAGCGGTTTGCGGCCGAGCTTGCCCGCGCGTGGAACGAGGGCCGCCCGGATCCGCTGCGCGCCTTCGAGAACCTCGGGCGCGCCTATCTCGCCTTCGCGCGCGACGAGCCGGCGTACTA
>DASPVJ010000512.1:0-2811 GCA_035622435.1 Xanthobacteraceae bacterium
GAGCGGGATGTCGGCGGGCGCCGGCGCGGGCTTTGCGACCGGCGCGGGCGGCGGCGCCTCGGTGCGGAACAGCCGATAGCCGACGACGCCGAGCACGGCGGCGATGCCGATCACCATGAACAGGTTGGAGACGAGCATCAGCCGCCGGATGCGGCCGATGGCGCGCGCCGCATCGGGATCGAGCGGCTTGCCGGCGGCAGGCGGCGCCGCTGCCGCATCGGCCGCGGCAGACCGGACCGGCTCCGGCGGCACGAGCGGCTCGGGCGCAGCGCGCAAGCGATCGGGGGACGGAGGCGGTTCCGGCCCGGTTTCGAGCGATGCCGGCCACGCCCACGCGGGCACCTGGTCGGCCGGCGCCGACGGCTCCGGCAGCGGATCAGGGGACGGCTCCCACCTGCGCTCGGGCGAGGCCGCAGAGGCGTGCGGCCATTGGGCGGCGCCTTCGTCGGGCGCGGGCGGCGCCCGCAAGGGCCAGGCTTCGCCCGTTGGTTCGGCCGAGACCCGCGGCTCGTCGGCGTCGCGGCGATCGAACAGGTCGTCGTCGGGTTCCGGCGGCGGCTGCGCGCTCGCGGGCGGCTCGACCGGCTGGGCGGCACTCTCCTCCGCCTCTGCGGCAGGCTCCGCCCGCGGCCGCGGCGCCAGCGGCCGGTCGAACCACGGCAAATGCGGCTCCGGGTCGGCCGCGGCAACGGGAGGCGGCGCGGGCGGCGATGCACTATCTGATGCGGTATGATCGGACGGCTCGCTCGCGCCGACCGGCGGTGCCGGCGGCTGGCGCTCGAACCGCGGCACGTAGGGCGCTTCCCCGGGCGGTGCCGGCGCCCCCAGCGGCCGCGCGAGGAGTTGCGAGAGCCGCCGCGCCGCCTCGCTCGACCGCGTCTCGCGCGCGCCCGGGCTCGCGGGACTGGGCGGGTCGTCCGGGCTCGGATCACTCATGGCACAACAGGATCGCAGCGAAACCGTTGAAGTTGCCGACGCGGAAGCGGGCGAACGGCTCGACCGCGTGCTCGCCGCCCGCATCCCAGGGCTTTCGCGCTCGCGCCTCAAGACGCTGGTGCTCGATGGCCGAGTCGCGCTCGCCGGCCGCACGATCCGCGATCCCGGCCACCGCGTCAACGCGGGCGACACCATCGTGGTCGAGGTCCCGACCGCGGCGCCGGCGCGGCCGGGCCCGGAGGCGATCGCGCTCAACGTCGTCTACGAGGACGCCGACCTGATCGTGATCGACAAGCCGGCCGGCTTGGTGGCGCATCCCGCCGCCGGCCACTGGACCGGTACCCTCGTCAACGCGCTGATCGCCCATTGCGGGGAGAGCCTGTCGGGCATCGGGGGCGAGCGCCGGCCCGGCATCGTGCACCGGCTCGACAAGGACACGAGCGGCCTCATGGTGGCGGCGAAGACCGACCGCGCCCATCAGGCCCTCGCCGTCCAGTTCGCCGACCACGGCCGCAGCGGGCCGCTCGCCCGCGGCTACCTCGCCTTCGCCTGGGGGATGCCGGACCGGCCGAAGGGAACGATCGAAGCGCCGCTCGGCCGCCACCCGCGGGCGCGCGAGCGCATGGCGGTGCGCGCGGACGGCCGCCCCGCCGTGACCCACTGGACGATCGCCGAGACCTATGCCGGCCGGGACGGCACCCCGGCCGCGAGCCTGATCGCGTGCCGGCTCGAGACCGGCCGCACCCACCAGATCCGGGTCCACCTCGCCCACATCGGCCACCCGGTCCTGGGGGACAAGGCCTACGGGCGCGGATTCGCCACCAAATCCGCCCTCCTCGCCCCGGCCGGCCGGGCGGCGGTCGGGCGGCTTGAACGGCAGGCCCTCCATGCCCATCTATTGGGCTTCGACCACCCGGTCACCCGCCGATTCCTGGAGTTCCGCTCGGAACTGCCGGACGATCTCTCACGTTTACATCACGAACTGCGTCAGGCCGCGCTCCACGGCGCCGCGGGGCCTTCCGAATAGGCAAGCCTGTTCAATGGCTTGCCGCGGCGATGCGGCGGCCCAGGCGGTCACTCGGACTTGAGCGGGGTTGTCTTTGCGTTAACCCCCCGCGTCCGATATGTTGCACCTGCGAATGCGCGCCGTCGGCTCGGGGAGCGGCGGCGCAAACGCCTGCCGAGAACTCGGGGGCATAACCTGGAAAGGGCGCTTGTGATGGCCCACGCCGCGACTTTGCCGATCCTGACGGCCGAATCAGGGCTAACCCGATACCTGGAAGAAATCCGGCGGTTCCCGATGCTGGAACCGCAGGAGGAATACATGTTGGCCCGGCGCTGGCGCGAGCACGGCGACCGCGAGGCCGCGCACCGGCTCGTCACCAGCCACCTGCGCCTGGTCGCCAAGATCGCCATGGGGTACCGCGGCTACGGCCTGCCGATCGCCGAGGTGATTTCCGAAGGCAACGTCGGGCTGATGCAGGCGGTCAAACGGTTCGAGCCGGAGAAGGGCTTCCGCCTCGCCACCTACGCCATGTGGTGGATCAAGGCGTCGATCCAGGAATACATCCTGCGTTCGTGGTCGCTCGTTAAGATGGGCACCACCGCCAACCAGAAGAAGCTTTTCTTCAACCTGCGCAAGGCCAAGAGCAAGATTTCGGCGCTGGAAGAGGGCGACATGCGCCCCGACCAGGTCAAGCTGATCGCCAAGCGCCTGGGCGTCACCGAGCAGGACGTGATCGACATGAACCGCCGGCTCGGCGGCGACGCCTCGCTCAACGCGCCGATCCGCGACGACGGCGATTCCGGCGAATGGCAGGACTGGCTGGTCGACGATTCGCCGAGCCAGGAACGGGTGATGGCGGAGAACCAGGA
>DASPVJ010000513.1:0-3340 GCA_035622435.1 Xanthobacteraceae bacterium
TGGCGCCCAAAGGTCCAGGAAAAAACGTCAAGCCGCGCCTAAAGGTGCCTCAATAACCGATCGTAAAATCGAGGGAATCGAGACCTCGGTGGCGCCCGCGCCCGCGCCATCCTATGTGAGCGCCGTGGCGCCCCGGACGACCCTTCCCCTCGCGATGCCCGCAAGCCTCTCGACGATCGCCGAGGAGGCGCGGCTCGCCGCGCGCGCGCTCGCCGATTTCGCCGGCCACGTGGTCAACCCGACCGTCCGGCTGGGCGTGACCGGCCTGTCTGGCGCCGGCAAGACCGTGTTCATCACCGCGCTGGTGCACGCGCTCGTCAACGGCGGGCGGCTTCCCGTGTTCGAGGCGCTCACGAGCGGCCGCATTGCGCGGGCACGCCTCAAGCCGCAGCCCGACGACGCGGTGCCGCGCTTCGACTACGAGACCCACGCGCGGGCGCTGATCGAGGACCGCGCCTGGCCGCAATCGACGCGGCGCATCAGCGAACTGCGCCTCGTCATCGAATATCAGTCGGCGCGCGGGACCGCGCGCGAGCGCACGCTTACCCTCGACATCGTCGACTATCCGGGCGAATGGCTGCTCGACCTGCCGCTGCTCGCGACGAGCTATGCCCAATGGTCGCGCCAGACGCTCGCGCTAGCGCGCGCGGAGCCGCGCCGTGCGCTCGCCCGCCCGTGGCACGATCATCTCGCAACCCTGCGCCCGCTCGAGCCCGAAGACGAGCCGGCGACGCGCGCCGCCGCGCGCTTGTTCGCCGATTATCTGCGCGCCTGCCGCGACGAACGCTATGCGCTCAGCCTGCTGCCGCCCGGGCGCTTCCTCATGCCGGGCGAACTCGAAGGCTCGCCCGCGCTCACCTTCGCGCCGCTCGATCTTGCAAGCGACGGCCCCGCCCCGGCCGGCACCTTATGGGCGATGATGGAGCGGCGCTTCGAGGCCTATAAGAGCGTCGTCGTGCGCCCGTTCTTCCGCGAACATTTCGCCCGGCTCGACCGGCAGATCGTGCTGATCGACACGCTCGCCGCCCTCAACGCCGGGCCCGCCGCGCTGCGCGACCTCGAAACCACGTTCGCGGCGATCCTCGCCAGTTTCCGCGCCGGCCGGAACACCTGGGCGAGCACCCTGGTGCGCCCGCGCATCGACCGCATCCTGTTCGCCGCCACCAAGGCCGATCATTTGCACCACGCGAGCCACGACCGGCTCGAGCGCATTCTCGCGCGCATGATCGAGCGCGCCGCCGAACGCGCCGCGCTGGCCGGCGCCCGCATCGACGTGGTGGCGCTCGCAGCAGTGCGCGCGACGCGGGAGGCCATGGTCGAACGCGGGCGCGAGCGGCTGCCCTCGATTCTCGGCACGCCTTCTGCGGGCGAGCGCGCCGGCAACGAGGCCTTCGACGGCCTCAGCGAGGTTGCGGTGTTCCCCGGCGACCTCCCCGACGAGCCGCAGGCCGTGTTCGCCGCGGACACGGCGTTCCGCGGGTTGACCGCCGGCGAGGCCCATTTGGCCGACTACCGCTTCCTGCGCTTCCGTCCGCCGGTGGTCACGGCTCCGGCGGGCGAGCCCGCCCTGCCCCACATCCGCCTCGACCGCGCGCTTGAGTTTCTGCTCGGGGACCGCCTCGCATGACCGATCACCGTCGACCCGCCGCGTTCCGCCTCGACGACCCGCAGGTGGTGGTGGCGCCCATGCCCGACGCGCCGGCGCTCCCCGCCGCGATGCCCGCCGCGCCGCGACGGCGCCGCTTCGCCTGGGGAACCGTATTCTGGTCGGCGTTTGGCGCGCTGACCCTGCTCGGCCTCGGGCTCGCGGCCGCTCGGCTGGTCGAGGATCTCGCGCAACGCTCGACCGCGCTCGGCGCGATCGGGCTCGCGCTCGCCATCATCGCCGCGCTTGCGCTCGTCGCCATCCTGGCGCGCGAAGCCGTCGGGCTGGCGCGGCTTGCCGCCGTCGAGAAACTGCACGCGCGCGCCGAACGTGCGATCGCCGTCGACGACCGCGACGGCGCCCGCGCCCTGGTGCGCGAACTCCTGGCCGTGGTCGGCGACCAGCCGCGGCTTGCCCGCAGCCGCGCGGCGATCGCCGGCCACCTCGCCGACATCATCGACGGCGCCGATCTCGTGCGCCTGGCCGAGCGCGAACTGATGGGGCCGCTCGATCAGGAGGCTCGCCGGTTGGTCGCCGCCGCCGCGCGCCGCGTCTCCGTGCTCACCGCGGTCAGCCCGCGCGCGGCGGTCGACATGGTATTCGTGCTCGTCAACGCGGTGGTGCTGGTGCGGCGCCTGGCCGATCTCTACGGCGGCCGGCCCGGCACCCTCGGGCTGATCCGCCTGGTTCGCCACGTCGTCGCCCACCTCGCCGTCACCGGCGGCATGGCGGCGGGCGACGGGCTCATCCAGCAGGTGCTCGGCCACGGGGTGGCGGCCAAGCTCTCCGCGCGGCTGGGCGAAGGCGTGCTCAACGGCCTGCTCACGGCGCGGCTCGGCCTTGCCGCGATCGAGGTGGCGCGGCCGTTGCCGTTCGTGGCGCTTGCGCAACCGGCGATCGCCGATCTCGTCCCCGACCTCGTCGCCCGGCGCAGCGAGGCGGCCGAAGAGGCCGACGCTCCACCAGGCAATTGACGACACGGCCTCCGGCAAGTGGCAATATCGCCGGGCTCGCAACGGGGAATCAGCCGGTGTTCAGACGGATTCTCGTTCCCATCGACCTCGCCCATCCGGACCTCGGCACCCCGTCGATCGAGACCGCGGTGACGCTCGCGCGCGCCTCGGGCGGATCGGTGCGCCTCCTCAACGTGCTGCCGGTCACGCCGGCGGACTTGGCCACCTACGTGCCGGCGGATTTCGACGAGCAGCAGCGGCGCACCGCCGAGGAGGCGCTCGAGATCGTCGCCAAAGAATGCGGGCTCGCCGCGCGGCACGTGTCGGTGACCGTGCGCCAGGGCGGCGTCTATCACGAGGTCATCGAGGAGGCGACCGCGATCGGCGCCGACCTCATCGTCATGAGTTCGCACCGCCCGGGCACACGAACCTATTTCCTCGGCTCGAACGCCGCCCACGTGGTGCGTTTCGCCACTTGCTCGGTGCTCGTGGTCAGACGCTAACGCAGCGCCTCGTCGTGCGGCAGCACGTCGGCCGGCAGCGCGTCGGGCCGGTAGGTACCCGGCCGGTTGCGCCGGAAGAAATCGCTCATCTGCCACACGAACAGCGCCAGGAACGCCACGACGAACAGCGCGCCCGCCAGCACGCCGGCGCGCATCGCCTCGACCGCCAGCGCGGCCATGGCGAGCGCCGCCGCAGCGCTCAACGCGAGCGCCGGCCAATAAAGCAGCGGCGCCACGCC
>DASPVJ010000514.1:0-29462 GCA_035622435.1 Xanthobacteraceae bacterium
CGTGCGCAGCGTTCCCGGAGTCACCTCCGCGCTCGTTGCGCTCACGGCCGAGCGCGCCGCCGGCGCGACGCGAACGTCGCCGGTCGGGCGCACCTCGCCGGCCGCCGCGGCGCGGGCGCAGCACCAGGCGGGGCCGCGGCCGGCGCAGGCGCCGGAAGGCGTCAAGGCGATCATCGCGGTCGCTTCCGGCAAGGGCGGGGTGGGCAAATCGACCACCGCCGTGAACCTCGCGCTGGGATTGCGTGCGCTCGGCCTCAAGGTCGGCGTGCTCGATGCCGACATCTACGGTCCCTCGGTGCCGAAGCTGCTCGCGATCCGCGGCAAGCCGCAGACCATCGGCGGCACGCGCCTCAAGCCCATGTCGGGCTACGGGCTTTCCGTCATGTCGATCGGCTTCCTCATCGAGGAGGAGACGCCGATGATCTGGCGCGGCCCGATGGTGATGTCGGCGCTCACCCAGATGCTGCGCGAAGTCGAATGGGGCGTGCTTGACGTGATGGTCGTCGACATGCCGCCGGGCACCGGCGACGCCCAACTCACCATGGCCCAGCAGGTCCCGCTTGCCGGCGCCGTCATCGTCTCGACGCCCCAGGACCTCGCCCTGATCGACGCCCGGCGCGGCATCGCCATGTTCCGCCGCGTCGACGTGCCGGTGCTCGGCATCGTCGAGAACATGAGCTATTTCGTCTGCCCCCATTGCGGCGGCCGCTCGGATATTTTCGGCCATGGCGGGGCGCGGCACGAGGCGGAGCGGCTCGGCGTGCCGTTCCTGGGCGAAGTGCCCCTCGACGTTACGATCCGCGAGACCTCCGACGCCGGGCGCCCGGTGGTGGCGACCGATCCCGACGGCGCCCATGCGGCGATCTACCGCGCCATCGCCGCGCGGGTGCGCGATGCGCTCGGCGCCGCCGGCGGCGAGGGTCGTGCGGCGCCGCGAATCGTCATCGAGGCCTGACGCCGCGGGCGCGGTCTTGCACTTCCGACCTATTGCGTGCACGAGCGGCCCGCTACATGGTGCGCGCCGACCTGACGGCGGGTGCAACCGCTGCGCGTCGATCGTCACCGACCAAGGAGAACAGCCCCAATGAAGCGTCGCGAATTTCTCAAGGCGGCAAGCATCGGCGTTGCCGCCAGCACCGTCGCCGCGCCCGCCGTCGCCCAGTCGATGCCCGAGGTGAAGTGGCGCTTGACGTCGAGCTTTCCGAAATCCCTCGACACCTTGTGGGGCGCCGCCGAGGACATGTCGCGGTTCGTCGCCGAGGCAACCGATCAGAAGTTCCAGATGCAAATCTTCGCCGCGGGCGAGATCGTTCCCGGCCTGCAGGCGCTCGACGCGGTGACCAACGGGACGGTCGAAGCGTGCCACACCGCGGCCTATTATTTCGTCGGCAAGGACCCGACCTTCGCTCTGTTTTGCGCGGCTCCTTTCAGCCTCAACAGCCGCCAGCAGAACGCTTGGTTCAGCGACGGCGACGGCCAGAATCTCTTCGTTGAGTTCGGCCAGAAGTACAACGTTTATCCTCTCGTCGGCGGCAATACCGGCACACAGATGGGCGGCTGGTTCCGCCGGGAGATCAAGGAGCCGGAGGACTTCGTCGGCCTCAAGTTCCGGATCGGCGGTTTTGCCGGGCGCACCATCCAGAAACTCGGCGGCGTGCCGCAGCAGATCGCCGGCGGCGACATCTATCCCGCGCTCGAGAAGGGCACGATCGATGCGGCCGAGTGGGTCGGCCCCTATGACGACGAGAAGCTCGGTTTCTACAAGGTGGCGAAATATTACTACTATCCCGGCTGGTGGGAGGGCGGCACCGCCCTGCATTTCATGTTCAACACCGGCAAATGGGCCGAGCTGCCGAAGAGCTATCAGGCGATCGTCACGGCGGCCGCCGCCTACGCCAACGTCAATGTGCAGGCGAAATACGACGCGCGCAATCCGGCCGCGCTCAAGCGCCTGATCTCCGGCGGGGCGGTGCTCGAGCCGTTCAGCCGCACGGTCATGGATGCATCCCTCAAGTACGCCAAGGAGGTCTATGCGGAAACCTCGGCGGCCAATCCGGATTTCAAGAAGGTCTATGACTCGATCGTCGCCTTCCGCGGCGAGGAATATCTGTGGTGGCAGGTCGCGGAGTACAATTACGACAGCTTCATGATTCGCAACCGGACGAAGCTTTGAGGTCGGATGTCAGATGACATCCGTCATCCGCCGGTCACGCTCATGTGGCGAGCAAGCGCGGGGCGCTTGTGGCGGCGGTCGATGACGAAGTCGTGGCCTTTCGGCTTGCGCGTAATCGCTTCGTCGATCGCCACATAGAGCGCATCGTTGCTCTCGGAGGCGCGCAGCGGCGTGCGCAGGTCGGCAGCGTCGTTCTGGCCGAGGCACATGTAGAGGGTGCCGGTGCAAGTAACGCGCACGCGGTTGCACGATTCGCAGAAATTATGCGTGAGCGGCGTGATGAAGCCGAGCCGCCCGCCGGTTTCCTTCACCCGCGCGTAGCGGGCCGGCCCGCCGGTGCGATAATCGATGTCGTCGAGGGTGAAACGCTCGGCGAGCCGCGCCCGCACCATGGAGAGCGGCAGATACTGATCGAGCCGGCTTTGGTCGATGTCGCCGAGCGGCATGACCTCGATGACGGTCAGGTCCATGCCGCGGCCATGCGCCCATTCGACCATGTCGGCGAGCTCGTGCTCGTTGACGCCCTTGAGCGCCACCGCGTTGATTTTCACCCGCAGGCCGGCCGCCTGGGCGGCGGCGATGCCCGTGAGCACCTTGTCAAGCTCGCCCCAGCGGGTGATGGCGCGGAATTTGTCGGCATCCAGCGTATCGAGCGAGACGTTGATACGCTCGACCCCGTGGGCGGCGAGCTCGGCGGCATATTTCGGCAGCTGCGAACCGTTGGTGGTCAGCGCCAGCTCGTCGAGCGTGCCGGCGGCGAGGTGGCGCGAGAGCGAGGCGACGAGCGTCATGATCCCCCGGCGGACCAGCGGCTCGCCGCCGGTCAGCCGCAGCTTGCGCACCCCCTTGGCGACAAACGCACCGCACAGCCGGTCGAGTTCTTCGAGGCTGAGCAGATCCTGCTTGGGCAGGAACACCATGTTCTCGGCCATGCAGTAGACGCAGCGGAAATCGCAGCGGTCGGTGACCGAGACGCGCAGATAATTGATCGCGCGCCCGAACGGATCGATCAGCGGGCGCGGCTGCAGCGTGGCGGCACGTTCGAAGTTCATGGCGTCTCCCGCGGCCTCGCGCGGCATTTGTCAACGTGGTACCGGACCTATTCAATCGGAAAAGCCGCCCGCTGAAAAGGGAACCCTAGAGCATGATCCCGAAAAGTGGGTACCGGTTTTCGGAAGAGATCATGCTCCAAGAATAGGACCTCTATGGCAACCGACCACGGCCGCCCCTGGCCGACCGAGATCAGGCTGCACAAGGACCGCAAGATCCTGACGGTCGCCTTCGACAGCGGCGAAACCTTCGCCCTTTCCGCCGAGTACCTGCGGGTCAAGAGCCCGAGCGCCGAAGTCCAGGGCCACGCGCCCGAGGAGCGCAAGACCGTTCCAGCCAAGAGATATGTGGCGCTCCTCGAAGTGCAACCGATCGGCAATTACGCGGTGCGCCTCGTGTTCGACGACATGCATTCCACCGGCATCTACAGCTGGGACTATTTTCTCGACCTCGGCCGCAACCACGCCACCTATTGGCGCGACTACCTCGACGACCTCGCCGCCAAGGGCCTCTCGCGCGAGCCGAAATCATGAATCCGTCGCCCGCTCGCGGGGGAGGGTGGGACTGGGGCTTCAGCCGGGAAGTGGGAGAAGAAGCGCCGGTCCCCTACTGCTGAATGATCACCTTGGTGCCGACCTTGACGCGGTTGTAGAGGTCGATCACGTCCTCGTTGGTGAGGCGGAAGCAGCCCGACGACACCGCCTGGCCGATGGTCTCCGGCTCGTTCGAGCCGTGGATGCGGTAGAGGGTCGAGCCGAGATACATGGCCCGCGCGCCCAGCGGATTGTCGATGCCCCCCTTCATGTGGCGCGGCAGATCCGGCCGGCGGCGCAGCATGTCGGAGGGCGGCGTCCAGTCGGGCCACTCGCGCTTGCGCGACACCGTCTTGACGCCGCTCCAGGTGAAGCCGTCCCGACCCACGCCGATGCCGTAGCGGATCGCCTGGCCGTCGCCGAGCACGTAGTAGAGGCGCCGCTCGGCGGTGCTGATCACAATGGTGCCCGGCTTGTGGTTGCCCGGGTAGCTGACCGTCGTGCGCGGGACCGGCGACGCCGCGTAGGGTCCGTGTGTCGCCGCCCCGCCGTCGAAGCGCCCCTCCGGATCGATCGCGGAGTTTGCGTGGGCGTCGGCCATTGCGGCGAGCAGCGAACCCGCCCCAAGCACGATGCCGGCAAGATGGCACGAACGCATTGGAAGCCCTCTGTTGGCAGGAGATGACCAAGTGTTGCAGCAAAGCCGCATTGGGCGAATAGCGAACAGTGAGTAGCGAATAGCCAAAATTCCTCATCCTCGCTACTCCCTATTCGCCATTCGCCATGCGCTATGCGCCAGTTGTGATATGCTCGCCGGCATACCTGGAGCATGTGCCGATTCTCCATGCTCGCACGCAGGGGGCTGCCATGAAGCTCGTCGAGATCGTTCCCCGCCAGCGCACCCGCCTCTACGGAGTGCTCGTCGCCAAGGAGGCCGCCATCCGCAAGAACGGCCGCGGCACCTACGTTCGGGTCGGCCGTAAGACCCAGGATCATTCCCGCTGGAAGCACAAAAAGTACACCGGCTCGGTCGAGTTGCGGCGCGGCGACGCGGAGGTCGTCACCGCCAAGGTCCGCGCCGCGAATCCGGAAGACGAGACCAAGCTGCTCTCCTCCTTCCTCGGATTCGTCGACCGCCATTCCGGCGACCAGGTGCACAAGATCACCATCGAATATCAGTAAGGTTGCGGCGGTGCCGTGATTGCGCTTGATCTCCTCGCCCTCTATGCGGTCGTCGGCGCGGTCACGGCGGTGGCGTTCGCGGCGTTCGGCCTCGCGCGGGTGCTGCCGCCGGGCACGCCCGTCACCGTGGGCGCGCGCGTTCTGTTCCTGCCCGGCGCCGCCCTCCTCTGGCCCTACGTGCTGTTGCGCTGGGTGAAGGCCCGCGCCACCCGATGAGGCGCACGCACCGAGCAGTCCACCGCGCATTATGGCCGGCGCTGGCCGTGCTGGTGACGTTCGGCGTCGCCATGGCGCTGGTTCTGCGCCCGCCACCCAAGGTCGAGCCGCCCGAGGCCGTCGAGGAAAGCCAACAATGAGCGTCGGCTTCCGCGCGGTGCAGTGGAACCGGGCGAAGTTCGTCTACGACGGCATCCTCATCGCCGGCGTCGCGCTCTACATCGGCGCCTTCATCGCCATCTCCGCATGGATCGACCCGCCGGAAGAGCTGCCGGACTGGATCGATCTGCGCCTGCGCGCGTTCGGCACCTGCGCCTTCCTGATGCTCACCATCATTCTCTCGATCGGTCCGCTGACGCGGCTCGACCGCCGCTTCCTGCCGCTGCTCTACAACCGGCGCCACTTCGGGGTGCTGACTTTCCTGGTCGCGGTGGTGCACGCCTGGTCCATGGTCGAATGGTTCGCGGTCCAGAACGCCTTGCCGGATCTCGTGACCGAGCTCACCACCGCCTCCCACTACGCCCGCTTCATCGGTTTCCCGTTCAAGGCGCTCGGGCTCGCCGCGCTGCTTGTCCTCTTTCTTCTCGCGGCGACGAGCCACGACTTCTGGCTCTTCTTTCTCACCCCGCCCGTGTGGAAGGGCCTGCACATGCTGATCTACCCGGCCTACGCGGTGCTGGCGATGCACGTCGCCCTCGGCGCCATGCAGGACAATCGCAGTCCGCTGGTGCCGATCCTGCTCGGCAGCGCCTTCGCCTGGGTGGCCGCGCTGCACCTCATCGCCGGCCGGCGCGAACGGACGGCCGACCGCGGCAGCGCGCCTGCGGACGGGTGGATCGCGGTCGGGCCGCCGCAGTCGATCCCCGACAAGGCCGCCCGCATCGTCGCGGCGCCCGGCGGCGAGCGCATCGCCGTGTTTCGCGACGGGGGGCGGGTCGGCGCGCTCACCAACCTGTGCGCCCACCAGAACGGGCCGCTCGGCGAAGGCCGCATCATCGACGGCTGCGTCACGTGCCCGTGGCACGGCTTCCAGTACCGTCTGGTGGACGGCCGCGCTCCGCCGCCGTTCACCGAAGTGCTCGTCACCTATCCGGTGCGCCTGCGCAACGGCATCGTCGAGGTCGACCCGCGCCCGTTGCCGCCCGGCACCCCGGCAGCGATTTCGGTCGATGTGGGCTAGGGTGGGTTGGGCGCGCGCCTACGAACTGCCGGGGCGGCCGTAACCCGCCGGGTTTAGGAGGTCCTGTTTGACCGCGATTTCGCCGGATCACTTGCAAGTCCGCGCGCCCGCGCCGGAGTGGTTTCATTGGGCCATCGCGCAGCCGCGCGAATCCCGTTGGGTGACGGTCGACGGGTGTCCGATCCATTACCTGCTGTGGGCGCAGCCGAACCCGCTGCGCGGGCGCGGCCTCCTGTTCGTGCACGGCGGCGGGGCGCACGCCTACTGGTGGGCCTTCATTGCCCCCTACTTCATGCGCCATTACCGGGTGGCGGCGATCGACCTTTCGGGCATGGGCGACAGCGGCCGGCGCAGCGCCTACGGCTCGGAGATTCGCGCCGCGGAAATGCGCGCGGTCATCGCCGATGCCGCGCTGGGCGCGCGGCCGTTCGTCATCGGCCACAGCTTCGGCGGCTTCATGACCATGAAGTTCGCCTCCGAGTTCGGCGACACGCTGGGCGGCGCGGTGATCGTCGATTCGCCCATTCGTTCGCCGGAAGAGGAGGTGCAACACCCGCTCAACCCGCCGAACTGGGGCAACAAGAAAATCTACGCGACGTTCGAGGCTGCGCTCGCGCGCTTTCGCCTGATGCCGCCGCAGCCCTGCGACAACGACTTTCTGGTCGAGTTCATCGGGCGGCATTCGCTAAAAGCCATCGAGGGCGGCTGGACCTGGAAGTTCGACGGAGCGGCGATTGGCGCGCGCCGGTTCGGCGAGCCGTTCCGCGAATATCTGCAGGAGGTGCAGTGTCGCGCGGCGCTGCTCTTCGGCGAGAAGAGCGCGCTCGTGTCGCGGCAGACCGCTCGCTACATGTCGAGCCTCATGGGACCGCGGGCGCCGATCGTCGAAGTGCCGGAGGCGCAGCACCACGTCATGCTCGACCAGCCGCTCGGATTCGTCGCCGCCGTGCGCATGCTGCTGGAGAACTGGATCCGCGGCGAAGGCGAGTAAGCCGCGTTTCGCCCCTTGATTTCACCGGCGGTTGCGGCCCCAATTGAGCGGTGGAAAAAAGCGCGCGGCGCGCAAGGGAGGATCATCGTGAGTGTCATGGTCGAAAGCGGCGTCATCCTCGGCAGCGGCGAGTATACCTATCGGGTGGTCGAAGGCTGGGAGAAGCTGCCGCCCGGGTACCGGTTCGGCGACGTGGCCGCGGTCGGCGTCGATCGCCACGACCGGGTCTACGCCTTCAACCGCGGCGAACATCCCATGTGCGTATTCGACCGCGACGGCAATTTCCTCAAATCCTGGGGCGAAGGCGTCTTCAAGCGGGCGCACGGCGTCCACATGGGGCCGGACGACACCATCTATCTCACCGACGACGGCGATCACACCGTGCGCAAGTGCGCGCTCGACGGAAAAATATTGCTGGAGATCGGCATTCCCGGCCGGCCGGCGCCGTTCATGAGCGGGCAGCCGTTCAACCGCTGCACCCATACGGCACTCTCGCCCGACGGCCACATCTACGTGTCAGACGGCTACGGCAACGCCTGCATCCACAAATATTCGCCCGACGGCAAGCGCCTGTTCTCCTGGGGCGAGCCGGGCACCGACCCCGGCCAGTTCAACCTGCCGCACAACATCGGCTGCGACGCGGATGGCTGGGTCTACGTCGCCGATCGGGAGAACCATCGGGTCCAGGTGTTCGACGGCAACGGCAAATACGAGAGCCAATGGATCAACATGCACCGGCCGAGCGGACTTTATCTGATGCCGGGGAAGTGTCCGATCTGCTTCATCGGCGAGATCGGGCCCTACCTGCACTTCAACCGCAACGCGCCCAACCTCGGCCCGCGCATCAGCGTCGTCGACCACCAGGGCAAGCTCCTGGCGCGGCTTGCCGTCATTCCGTCGGCGGGAACGAAGCCCGGACAGTTCACCTCGCCACACGGCCTCGCCGTCGACTCCCGCGGCGACCTCTACGTGGCGGAGGTCGCCTTCACCGCCTGGCCGTCCCTGTTCCCGGATCAGCCGGTGCCGGCGAACCTGCGCAGCCTGCACAAGCTGGTAAAGGTTAGGGCGTAGCTGAACGCATTTTCACCGTCATGCCGAGAGAGCGTCAAACAAACTCGACGTCATCCTGAGGAGGCCGCGAAGCGGCCGTCTCGAAGAGCCTGCTCCCGCGAAGGCGAGGGAATGGCCACAAGGACGGAGCCTGCCTCCATCCTTCGAGACGCGAGCCTTTGGCGCGCTCCTTCAGGATAACGGTGAAATAGCTCTTGGAGACCTCCACATGATCAAAACCGTCTCATTGCTGGTGCGCAAGGACGGCTGGTCGCACGCGGATTTCGTCAGGCACTGGCGAGAAATCCACGGGCCGCTGGCTTACGCCTGCCCGGGGGTCGCGCGCTACGTCCAGACGGAAGTCAAGTCGTCCTCGTTCCGCACCGACGGGGTGGCGGGGCTCGACGTCGCGGTCGACGGCATCGCCGAGCTATGGTTCGAAGATCAGGCCGCGCTCGACGCCTTCAACGCCTCGCCGGCGACGCGGCGCCTGCGCGAGGACGGCGCGCAGTTCATCGGCCGCCAGATCAGTTTCCTCACCGAAGAGACGGTGATCATCCCGCGAGGGGGATGATCTCTACGCGTCAACTGCGACGAAAGGCACAGTCTCTTCGTCGGGTGGCTTGGGAACGTTGGTAGGCGCTTAACATTACAAAAAGCTGGTGGGCGCTGTAGGGATTGAACCTACGACCTCTCCCGTGTGAAGGGAACGCTCTCCCGCTGAGCTAAGCGCCCGTCAAGCCGACGGATGACCATCGCGGAGTTCGGCGCGCCGACGCCGAGCGGCGCATTTAAGGCCGGCCCCGCAGGGTGTCAACCAAGTGGACGACCGCGACCCGTTGCCGGCGGCAAGACTGCGAGGGCTCAGAGCGGGCGGCGGCCATTCGCGAGCGGCCCGACGGCCTCACTGCGGCTGTTGCGGCGCGGTCGAGGTCTTGGCCTTGGGCGCCGCCTTCTTCTTGCCTTTCGTGGGCGCCGGCGGGGTCGGCTCGAGCTGGGCGTAGACCGGGTCCGGGTCGAACTTGAGCGCCTGCGCGGAATCGCGCGGATCGCCCGGCGGGCGCGGGGCGACCGGAATGGTCTGCGGCTCGTAGCCGGCAAGGGAGAACGTCACGGTGAACGGGCCGGCGGTGGCGACGGTGAGCGAGCACGGCGTACGGCAGCTCTGTCCCACCGAAGTTTTGGCGTCGGCGCCGGCCGGTTCGGATTCCATTTGGATGGTCGAGGCGGGCGGCGGCGCAGACGGAAAGCTCAAATCCCAACTCGGCATCCAGCTCGGGTAGCCGCACGCCGCAACGCCCATGCCTAAGCACGCAACGGCCGCAACCCGGTTCAATCGGCCCATGACAACATCCGCCACAACACCCGCCCGCGACGGCGCCGGCCGTCCTTCTCCCGCCCGGGACCATACGGGGGCGCGGGTGCTGGTGCAACCGGGCCGTCATTTGTTCGTCACGGTCGGCCGCGTCAAAAGGGCGGCCACCGCGTCGGCGAGCTCGTCGAAATGACCGATGATCCGGTCCGGTTCGAGCCGCGCCGCGGCGATGTCGGAATATCCGAAATCGACCGCAATGACCGGAACGCCGGCCGCCCGTGCGATGGCCACGTCGGCGGAGGAGTCCCCGACCATCACCGCCTGCGCCAGAGTGCCGCCGCCGCGCGCGATCGTGCGGCGCAGCATGTCCGGATTCGGCTTGGCCATGCCGAAGGTATCCTGTCCGCAAATCGCGGCGAACCGCCCGGCAAGGCCAAGCCGGTCGAGCAGAAGCACGGAGAGCCACTCGAGCTTGTTGGTGCACACGGCAAACCGCGCGCCCTGGGCGGCCAATCGATCGAGGCTATGTTCGACCCCGGGGAACGGCCGCGAATGGTCGGCAATGTGGGCCGCGTAATAGGCGATGAAGCCGGCGTACATGCGATCGAGATCGGCGGGCGAGACCGCGACCCCTTGCTGGCTCAGCCCGCGCTCGAGCATGTGCCGGGCGCCGGCGCCGATCATGGTGCGCGCGGCGTCGTAGGCGACGGCCCCATAGCCTTCGCCGACGAGCACCACGTTGAGCGTCGCGGTCAGGTCGGGCGCGGTGTCGACCAGCGTTCCGTCGAGGTCGAACACGATCATGGGGGCGCGCATCGCGCGATGGCTAGCGGCGCCCGGGTCCGAACGCAAGGCGCGTTAACCATGCAGGCAAAACGCTGGGCTATGCGGCCGTACGGAAGGCCGCTAGATAGGCGGCGAGCGATCAGCCGTTTCACCATGGACGTCGACGCCTACAAACGCGAAGCCGCCGCCCGTGCGCTCGACTTCGTGCGCGCCGGCATGCGCATCGGGCTCGGGACCGGGTCGACCGCGGCGCATTTCGTCGAACTCCTGGCCGAGCGCGTGCGCGGCGGGCTTACCGTTGTCGGCGTTCCCACCTCCGAGGCGACGCGGGTGCAGGCCGCGCGCCTCGGCGTTCCCTTGACCACGCTCGACGAGACGCCCGAACTGGACCTGACGGTCGACGGCGCCGACGAGATTGCGCCGGACCTCAGCCTGATCAAGGGGGGAGGGGGCGCGCTTCTGCGCGAGAAGATCGTGGCCGCCGCCTCCGCCCGCATGGTGGTGATCGCCGATCAATCCAAGTGGGTGGCGACGCTCGGCCGATTTCCCTTGCCGGTCGAGGTTGTGCCGTTCGGCCTTGCGGCCACGCGTCGCGCCGTCGAGGCGGCGGCCGCCGCCGCAGGCGCGCCCGGACCGGCGGTGCTGCGTCGCGGCAAGGACGGCCATCCTTTTGTCACGGACGGCGGCCATTTCATCCTCGATGCCGCGCTCGAACGGATTGTCCGGCCGGAGGTTCTCGCCGAGCGCCTGGCGGCGATACCGGGCGTGGTGGAGCACGGCCTGTTTATCGGGCTTGCCCAGGCGGCCATCATCGCCGGACCGGACGGCGTACGGATCGTCGAACGGCCCGGCTGAATCCGACGTGGGCGCTGGCGGTCGACTTTGCGTTCGGTCGCCGCGTGGACTAAGAGATGCGCGGCCATTCGCAAACGGGGCGGATTGCAGTTCAGAAGGAGCGCTTCATGTTCGCCAAGTTTATCGTCCCGACCGGGCGCACCGTCGTCCTCGCGCTCGCGTTCGCCGCGTTCGCCGCGCCGGTGCGGGCGCAGCAGCCCTCGCCTGCGGCCATGGCGTCGGCGCGCGAGCTGATGGAACTCAAGGGCGTCAAGGACCTGGTCGAACCCGTCGTGGTCGGAGTCATCCAGCAGACCAGGGACAACATCCTGCAAACCAACCCCGGGCTCAGCAAGGACCTCGACGAAGTCAGCACCCAACTGCGCACCGAATATGAGCCTCGCACCGTCGCAATGACGAATGAAATCGCCCAGCTCTATGCGCAGCGGTTCACCGAGCAGGAACTCAAGGAAGCGGTCGCGTTCTACAAATCGCCGGTCGGGAAAAAGTTGCTCGTGGAAGAACCGAAGATTGTCGACGAAACCTACGCCCGCATTCGGCAATGGGCCAGTAAACTGCAGGACGACGTGACGGGCCGGGTCCGGGGAGAGCTGAAGAAACGCGGGCATAATCTGTAGCCGGTGGACCGACGACGGATGAGACGGATAAACAAATCTCTCTTCCGCGTTCTCCGTCGTCCTTCTTCCGTCATTTGAACCTCAATCCCTGCAAACGGATGATTCCGTCGGAATGCGGCAAGAAGCCGTCGAGGTTTACGGCCGCGCCCCAGAACCATTTGAGATGGTAGAGAAAGATATAGGGCCGCGCCGCCAGATAGGTCGCGGCCGCCTCGGCATAGAGCTTCGCCCGCGCCGCTGTGTCCGGCGTCGAGCGCGCCTGGCGCAGAATGCGGTCGAGCGCCGGGTCGCAATACGCGCCCCAATTGATGAAGCCGTCGCAAGCGACCCACATCGCAATATTGGCGTCCGGGTCGGGCCGGCCGCTCCAGATCAGGAGCGCCAGTTCGTAGTCGCCGCTTTTGAGCCGGCCGAGCAGCGACGCGCTCTCGGCGACTTCGAGCTTCACGTCGAAACCCGCCTCGCCGGCCATCGCCTGGATGATTTGCGCGACTCGGCCATCGAGCGGATCGTTGGAGACGAGGAAATTGACCGGCACGCGCGTGATCCCGCTCGCGGCGACGAGAGCCCTGGCGCGCGCGAGGTCGCGTTGCGGCGGCGGCAGCGCGGCGGCGTAGAACGGCGTGCCGGGCGCCTCCGGCTGGTTGCCCGGGATGAACAGGCCGTCGAACGCCACCTGGTTGACGATTGCGCGGTCGAGTGACAGCTCGAATGCCTCGCGCAGTCTCGCACTGCTGCCGAGCGGCGATTTCGCCGCCGCGCCTTTGTTGGTGTTGATCGACAGCACGCGGTAGCCGATCGACGGCGCCTCGTAGAGCTTGACGCGCGCATCGCCGCGCAGCGTCGCGAGATCGGTCGGCGCCACGCGCTCGATGATTTGCAGCCCGCCCGCCCGCAGGTTGGCGAGCCGCACGGTGTCGTCGGGGATCGGCAGATAGACGACCTTGTCGATCGCGATCGCGCTGGCACTCCAGTAGCCGGCGAACTTCTCGAACACGATGCGGTCCTGCGCCACCCATTCGACGAATTTGTAGGGGCCGGCGCAGACCGGATGGGTCGAAAGCTTCTCGCCGAGTTCGCGCGCCGCCTTGGGCGACACCATCATGCCGGCCCGGTCGGCGAGCTGCGCCATCAGCGGCGCGTAGGGCTCCGACAGCTCGATCCGCACCGTGTGGGCGTCGAGCGTGCGCACGGCGGCGACCGGCTTGAGCTCGGACTGGCGGCGCGAGTAGGGCGCCGTCCGGTTGCGCTCGAAGTTGAAACGGACCGCTTCGGCATCGAACGGTTCCCCATCGTGAAACACGACCCCGGGCCGCAAGGCCATTGTCAGCGCCAACCCGTCCGCCGACCACGACCACCCGGTCGCAAGCTGCGGCACATAGGCGAGCTTCTGGTCGAGCTCGACGAGCTTGTCGCACACCGCCGCGAGCGCGACCCGGTCGGTGACGCTCGCGCTCTGGGCCGGATCGAGCGTGGCGGGGTCCCCGGCCATGCCGATGCGCAGCGTGTCCGCCGCGCCGGGCGTCGCCCATGCCAGCAGCAGGATGACGAGGCCGAACGCGCAGCAGAGCTTCGCGCGCACGAGACAAGGACGGCTCATGACGGCAGTATCGCCGATAGGCTGCACCCCGCTCCAGAATAATATTGGCGCCGGCGCGAGCCGCGATGTATGGCACGCGCGGAGGAATCTGACATGGCCGAGTACGACGTCGATTTGTTCGTCATCGGCGGGGGCTCCGGCGGCGTGCGTGCCGCCCGCATCGCCGCCGGCTACGGCGCCAAGGTGATGGTCGCCGAGGAATATCGGGTCGGCGGCACCTGCGTGATCCGTGGCTGTGTGCCGAAGAAGCTGATGGTCTATGCCTCCCGCTTTTCTCACGACTTCGCCGAAGCGGCGGGTTACGGCTGGACGGTCGCGCCGCCTTCGTTCGACTGGCCGACCCTGATCGCCAACAAGGACCGGGAGATCGCCCGCCTGGAGGCGGCCTACACGAGCAACCTGGAAAAGGCCGGCGTCGAGATCATCAAGAGCCGGGCCGTTCTGGAAGGCGCCCACGACCTGCGGCTGGCGACGACCGGCGCCCACGTGCGCGCCGAGCACATTCTCATTGCAACCGGCGCGCAGCCTTTCCATGGCCACCGCATCCCCGGGCTCGAGCATGTGATCTCGTCAAACGAGGTCTTTCACTTGCCCGCGATGCCGCGGCGCATCCTGATCCAGGGCGGCGGCTATATTGCGGTCGAGTTCGCCGGCGTGTTCGCCGGACTCGGCGCTGAGGTGACGCTGGTCTATCGCGGCGAGAACATCCTGCGCGGCTTCGACGACGACGTGCGCGCCCATCTGCGCGCCGAGTACGAACGCAGCGGCATCGACGTCATCACCAACCGTACCGTCGCCGCGATCGAAAAGTCGGCGGCATTTCGCGCCCGGCTCGACGACGGGCGCGAGATCGACGTCGACCGGGTCATGTTCGCGATCGGCCGCCGGCCAAATTGCGCCGGGCTGGGGCTCGAGGACGCCGGCGTCAAGCGCGCCGAGCACGGCGGCATCGCGGTCGACGCCTATTCGCAGACGTCGGTGCCGCACATTTATGCGGTCGGCGACGTGACCAACCGGGTCAACCTGACGCCGGTCGCGATCCGCGAAGGCCATGCCTTCGCCGACACCGTGTTCGGCGGCAAGGCGACGCCGGTCGACCACACCAACGTGCCGAGCGCCGTGTTCTCCGAGCCCGAAGTGGGCGTCGTCGGACTGACCGAGGACGTGGCGCGCGAGAAGCTCAGACGCGTGGAAATCTACCGCACCGACTTCCGGCCGTTGAAAGCGACCCTGTCGGGCCGGCAGACGCGCGTGCTGATGAAGCTCGTGGTCGACGGCACGACCGGGCGCGTCGTCGGCTGTCACATCGTCGGCCCCGACGCCGGCGAGATGGCCCAGCTGCTCGGCATCGCCGTGAAGATGGGGGCGACCAAGGCGGACTTCGACGCCACCATGGCGGTGCATCCGACCGGCGCCGAGGAGCTGGTGACCATGCGCTCGCCGACGAAAATCTACGGCCACGAAGCGGCGTAGTGAGGCGCCGTCCTGACAAAAGATGCGGAGATTGACGGCCGGCGCGCCGATCAAGCGAGGGGGAGCAGCATGTGCGGGTTGCGTCTCGGTCTGGTGTTGGCGGCGTGCGGTCCGCTCGCCGCCGCCGCGCAGGCTCCGCCTGCCACGAAGAATCGCTCGGCCTGGGCCGCTTGCCAGCAGGCGCCGACGCGCGTCTGCCTGATCGGCGCGGCGGTGTCCATCGCGGCGAGCACGGGCGACATGAGTGTGGTCCTTGAGGTCATCGGCAAGGCGCAGGCGCGCGCGGGTCAGAAGGATCAAGCCGCCGCGACGTTCCGGCGCGCGCTCGCCGACACCCAGAGGCCCGGCCTCGAGCAGATACGTGCTTCGCTGACGGCGGGCATTGCGTGGGCACAGTCGGAAAGTGGCTTTGCCGCCGACGCCGAGGCAACCTTTGCGCTCGCTGCCAAGCTTGCGGCGGCGAGCGGCGACGTGAAGCAGCTGGAAGCGGTCGCCGTGGTGGAGGCGAACGCGGGCGACATCGCAGCGGCGCTGCAGCTCGCGCGGTCGATCAACGATACGGACTCCGTATCGACCGTGCTGCGGTATGTCGTCGCCGCGTATATCAAGGCCGGACGCACGGCCGATGCTGCGCAGTTCGCGCAGGGTATCGCCAACCAGTCCGTACGCGCCGAGGCTGTCGCTTTGGTCGTCCGCGCGCTCGCCGACTCCGGTAAGCTTGCCGACGCCGAGCCGCTGGCGGCAGCGATCGGCGGGGGACGGTTTCGCGCTGCGGCGCTGGCGGACATCGCCGCCGCCCACGCCAAGGCAGGGCGCAAGGACGCGGCGACCACCGGCTTCGCGCGGGCGGCAAGCCTCGCCCGGTCGATCGCCGAGCCTATGATGCGCCTTTGGGCATTGGCGGATGTGGCCCGCGCCCAGGCGCGCGCCGGGCTCGCCGCGGAGGCCGCGCAGAGCCTCGCGCAGGCAGGCGTCGTGGCGCGGGCGATAGCCCCGCCGGTGCAGCGCGCCGCCATCTTCCAGGTGGCGTATGCCTACTCCGACATCGGAGCGTTCGCCGACGCGGTGGCTATCGCCCGCTCGCTCGACGACCAGCCGCCGTTGCGCTCTATCGCGCTGATGACGATCGTGAAGGCCGAGGCGAACGCCGGCCGCATCGCCGAGGCCGTGGAGCTCGCGCAGTCGATCCCGATGGTGCAGTTCCGCGCCATCGCCCTCGCTGAGACGGCGCTCGCACTGCCGCAATAATCAGGACACGACCGGCGGCTGGCTTTTGCACCCCGGCCTCGCTATAACCCGGCCTCGCAAATAAGGCGTTGTCGCACGCAAATGCATGGGAGGGTCGCGTGAGCCCCAAGCGCTGGACGCCCGACAGTTGGCGGACCAAACCGATCATGCAGGTCCCGGAATATCCGGACCCGCAGGCCCTGGCCGAGGTCGAGAAGCTGCTTGCGACGTTTCCGCCGCTGGTCTTTGCCGGCGAGGCGCGCGAACTCAAGCGCGGGCTTGCCAAGGTCGCCGGGGGCGACGCGTTCCTGCTTCAGGGCGGCGATTGTGCCGAGAGCTTCGCCGAACACGGCGCCAACAACATCCGCGACTTCTTCCGCGTATTCCTGCAGATGGCGGTGGTGCTCACCTATGCGGCCGCGTCGCCGGTGGTGAAGGTCGGGCGCGTCGCCGGCCAGTTCGCCAAGCCGCGCTCGTCGCCAACCGAGAAAAGGGACGGCGTCGAGCTGCCGAGCTACCGCGGCGACATCATCAACGACATCGCCTTCACGGCGGCCGCGCGCACGCCCGATCCGCGCCGGCAGATCGAGGCCTATCGCCAGTCGGCGGCGACGCTCAACCTGCTGCGCGCCTTCGCCCACGGTGGCTACGCCAATCTGGCGAGTGTGCATCAATGGATGCTCGGCTTCGTCAAGGACAGCCCGCAGTCGCGCCGTTACGAAGAGCTGGCCGACCGCATCTCCGAGGCGCTCGGCTTCATGCAGGCGTGCGGGCTCGATCTCGAGGGGCATCCGGAGCTCAAGGGCACGGAGTTCTACACTTGCCACGAGGCGCTGCTGCTGGGCTTCGAGCAGGCGCTCACGCGCGAGGATTCGACCTTGCCGCCGGGCAACTGGTACTGCACGTCGGGCCACATGGTGTGGATCGGCGACCGCACCCGCCAGCACGACCACGCCCATGTGGAGTTCTTCCGCGGGATCAAAAATCCGATCGGGCTGAAATGCGGCCCCACGCTCAAAGCCGACGATCTCTTGCGGCTGATCGACATCCTGAGCCCCGAAAACGAGCCGGGACGCCTGACGCTGATCTGCCGGTTCGGCGCCGACAAGGTCGCCGACCGGCTTCCCGGCCTCATCCGCGCGGTCGAACGCGAGGGCCGGAGTGTGGTGTGGGCGTGCGACCCCATGCACGGCAACACCATCGTCGCCGCCAACGGCTACAAGACGCGGCCGTTCGACCTGATCCTCAAAGAGGTGCAGAGCTTCTTCGCCATCCACGGCACCGAGGGCACCTACGCGGGCGGGGTACACCTGGAGATGACCGGCCAGAAGGTGACCGAATGCACCGGTGGCGCGCGGGCGATCACCGACGCCGACCTCACGAGCCGCTATCACACCGTGTGCGACCCGCGGCTCAACGCCGAGCAGGCCATCGAGATGGCCTTCCTGCTCGCCGACCTCATCAAGCGGGAGCGCGGCGGCAAGGCCAAGCCGCTGCCGGCAGTCGCCGGGCTTTGAGCGCTGCCGCGATCGAGCCCCAGGGCAACGGCAACGCCGGGTTAACGGG
The DNA here is from genome assembly GCA_035622435.1 of Xanthobacteraceae bacterium. GTDB lineage: Bacteria > Pseudomonadota > Alphaproteobacteria > Rhizobiales > Xanthobacteraceae > AP-16. Next base: position 17,815 of record DASPVJ010000514.1, read on the forward strand.
CGGCGGTTATAGATCGCCCGACTTGACGGTTGGGGCCTGCCGTGGACCGCTGGTTGCGCGCGTGCGTGAATACCTGGAACGGCCTGCGCGCGGCGGCACGCACCGACGCGGCCGTCCGTGAGGAGCTGGTCGCGCTCGCGCTGGCGGTCCCGCTGGCCTTCTTCGTCGCGAGCGAGAACTGGAAGCGCCTACTCCTCGTCCTGGTCGTGCTGTTGATCCTCGCCGTCGAACTGCTCAACACGGCGATCGAGAAGCTGGCCGACGTCGTCAACAACGGCCCGCATCCGGCGATCAAGAGCATCAAGGACATGGGCTCCGCGGCGGTCGCGGTCTCGCTGGTGCTTGCCGCGCTGGTGTGGCTTGCCGCGCTCGCCGAGCGGCTGGGATTCTGGTGACCGGGCCGGATTGCAGCGGCCCGCCGGTCCGCGCTACACAACCGTCATGAACAGCCGCCCCGCCGATCGGCTCGCGATCGCGCTCGCCCAGCTCAATCCGCTCGTCGGCGACTGTGCCGGCAACGCCGACAAGGTGCGCCGCGCCCGCGCGCAGGCGGCGGCCGAGGGTGCCGACCTCGTCATGTTCCCGGAGCTGTTCATCGCCGGCTATCCGCCCGAGGACCTCGTCCTCAAGCCGGCCTTTCAGGCCGCCTGCCGCACCGCGGTCGAGGCGTTGGCGCGGGAGACCGCCGACGGCGGTCCGGCGGCGCTGGTCGGCACGCCGTGGGTCGAGGACGGCAAGCTCTACAACGCCAATCTCCTCCTCGCGGGAGGGCGAATCGACGCGCTTCGCTACAAGGTCGACCTGCCCAATTATGGCGTTTTCGACGAGAAGCGCGTGTTCGTGCCGGGCCCGATGCCGGGGCCGGTCGTGTTCAAGGGCGTGCGCATCGGCATTCCCATCTGCGAAGATATCTGGGGTCCGGAGGTCGTCGAGTGCGTGGCGGAAACCGGCGGCGAGATTCTGCTGGTGCCCAATGGCTCGCCGTACACGCGTGACAAGACCCTTCAACGTTTGAATATCGCGGTGGCGCGGGTGGTCGAGGCCGGGCTGCCGCTCGTCTATCTCAATCAGGTCTGCGGCCAGGACGAACTGGTGTTCGACGGCGCTTCCTTCGTGCTCAACGCCGACCGCACGCCGGGGGCGCAGCTTCCCGCGTTCGAGGAATGCGTCGCGCTCACTCATTGGCGCCGCGAGGCCGGCGGTTGGCGCTGCGTCGAGGGGCCGCGGGCTGAGATCATCGAGGGAGACGAGGGTGATTACGCGGCCTGCGTCCTGGGCTTACGCGACTACGTCGACAAGAACCGCTTTCCCGGGGTGGTGCTCGGGCTCTCCGGCGGCATCGATTCCGCGCTGTGCGCCGCCCTCGCGGTCGACGCGCTTGGGGCCCAACGGGTGCGCTGCGTGATGCTGCCCTACCGCTTCACCTCGCGCGAGTCGATCGAGGATTCCGCCGCGATCGCCAAGGCCCTCGGCGTCGCCTATGACGTGGTCCCGATCGAGAGCGCGGTCGAAGGCCTCGAACGCGCGCTCGCGGGCGTGTTCGCCGGCTGCCCGCGCGACGTGACCGAGGAGAACCTGCAGGCGCGGCTGCGCGGCGTCATCCTGATGGCGCTCTCCAACAAATTCGGCCTGATGGTCGTCACGACCGGCAACAAATCGGAAATGTCTGCCGGCTACGCCACCCTTTACGGCGACATGAACGGCGGCTTCAACCCGATCAAGGATTTGTACAAGACCGAGGTCTTCCGCCTGGCGCGGCTGCGCAACGGCTGGAAGCCCAAGGGCGCGCTCGGCCCGGACGGAACGGTGATCCCGGAGAACGTAATCGTGCGGCCGCCGACCGCCGAGCTGCGCGAGAATCAGAGAGACCAGGACACCTTGCCGCCCTACGACATGCTCGACCAGATTCTGGAGCGGCTCGTTGAGCGCGAGGAGCCGGTCGCCGAGATCGTGGCGGCCGGATTTCCCCGCGACGTGGTGATGAAAATCGAGCGCATGCTCAACATCGCCGAATACAAGCGGCGCCAGGCCGCGCCGGGCGTCAAGGTGACGTTGAAGAACTTCGGCCGCGACCGTCGCTATCCGATCACCAACCGCTTCGCCGATCCGGGCACGCCGCTTCCGGCTGCCGATACCAGTTTGCTCAAGACCACGGCCGCCGCGAAAAGCGAGGCGTTCGATTTTTAGCCGCCGCCTGCCTGCACCTTCGCCCAGGTATCGCGCAGTCCGATGGTGCGGTTGAATACGAGGCGGCCGGGCGCGGAGTCCGGGTCGAGACAAAAGTAGCCCTGCCGCTCGAACTGAACCGCTTCGTCGGACGCAGTCGCGGCGAGCGCCGGCTCGACCCTGCAGTCGGCCAGCACTTCGAGCGAGGCGGGATTCATGTCGACGGCAAAATCGCCGGCGTTGGGGTCGGGGCGCGTGAACAGCGGATTGTAGAGCCGCACCTCTGCCGGCACCGCGTCCGCCGCCGTCACCCAGTGCAAGGTCGCCTGCACCTTGCGCCCGTCCGGGGCGTTGCCGCCGCGCGTCGCCGGATCGTAGGTGCAGCGCAGCTCGGTCACCGCGCCGGCGGCGTCCTTGATCACGTCGCGGCAGGTGACGAAATAGGCGTAGCGCAGCCGCACCTCGCGCCCGGGCGACAGGCGATAGAATTTCTTCGGCGGATTTTCCATGAAGTCGTCACGCTCGACGTAGAGCTCGCGGCCGAACCGGATACGCCGCGTGCCCGCGGACGGATCGTCGGGATGGTTGAGGGCTTCCAGTTCCTCGACCACGCCTTCGGGATAATTCCCGATGACGATCTTGAGCGGGCGCAGCACCGCCATGCGCCGCGGCGCCGTCTTGTTGAGCGCCTCGCGCACGGCGTGCTCGAACATGGCGACGTCGACGATGCTGTTGGCCTTGGCGACGCCGATGCGGCGCACGAAATCGCGGATCGCCGCCGGCGGCACGCCGCGCCGGCGCAGGCCCGCGAGCGTCGGCATGCGTGGGTCGTCCCAGCCCGACACGTGGCCGCCGCGCACCAGCTCGGTGAGGACGCGCTTCGACAGCACTGTGTAGGAAAGATTGAGCCGCGCGAACTCGTACTGCCGCGGCCGCGAGGGGACGGGCAGGTTGTCGAGAAACCAGTCGTAGAGCGGCCGGTGGTCCTCGAACTCGAGCGTGCACAGCGAATGGGTGATGCCTTCGATGGCGTCCGACTGGCCGTGCGCGAAGTCATAGCTCGGGTAGATGCACCAGGCGTCGCCGGTGCGCGGGTGGCTGGCGTGCAGGATGCGGTAGAGCACCGGATCGCGCAGGTTGATGTTGCCCGACGCCATGTCGATCTTGGCGCGCAATACGCGGGCGCCGTTGGGGAACTCGCCGGCGCGCATGCGGCGGAAGAGGTCGAGGTTCTCCTCGACCGTGCGGTTGCGGAACAGCGAGTTGCGCCCGGGCTCGGTGAGCGTGCCCCGCGTGGCGCGCATCTCCTCCTGGGACTGATCGTCCACGTACGCCTTGCCGGTACGGATCAGGTGCTCGGCCCAATCGTAGAGCTGATTGAAATAATCCGAGGCGTGATAGAGGTGGCCGTTCCAATCGAAACCGAGCCAGCGCACGTCGCGCTCGATCGCGTCGATATATTCCTGCTCCTCCTTGGTCGGATTGGTGTCGTCGAAGCGCAGGTGGCAGCGGCCGCCGAACTCCTCGGCCACGCCGAAGTTGAGGCCGATCGCTTTGGCGTGGCCGATGTGCAGATAGCCGTTCGGCTCCGGCGGGAAGCGGGTGACCACTTCGGCCGTGCGCTTGGCCGCGAGATCCGCGGCGATGATGTCGCGGATGAAATCGCGCCCGGCGTCCGCGACGACGGCTTCGCTTGCGGTCATGCTCCCAGGCTCCGTTGTGGTCTTGTCCGCGGGGCCTATGTGGCAAATCCGTGCGCGCCCGCCAAGGGTCGCACCCGGCGGGAAGCATCCCGGAAACGAGGGCCGTTCAGGAACGAGGCTACCGCGCCGGCAGGAACTGCGGCCCGACTTGGCGGACCGGCTGCTTTGCGTCCGGATCGGACGAAGGCGCGGCGGGGGCGGCAGCGGCCGCAGGGTCCGCGGCGGGCGGCGGGGGCTCGGGAGCGCCCTTGGCACGCTTGGCGTCCTGCTTCGGTTGCTTCGCCGGCGGTTCCGCCTTGGGCTGCGCCAGAGCCTTGGCGCGGTCGTCGGTGATGATGATGTCGCCGCGCTCGACGGTCGCGTCGCGTCCGAGCGCATCGGCCCAACTCTGGCCCGATCGGCGGCAGCTGCAGGCCGAATCGAACGCCTGCCGGTAATGGAACGCGTTCGGCAGGTCGCGGTAAGGCCGGCCGCTGAGCGACACCGCCTGATTGACGTCCTCGCCCGGGTTGCGATGGGTGAACAGCACGACTTCGGTGGCCGGGCAGGTGCGCTGGCACACGCGCTCATCGTCGGGGAACCGGCTCGGCACCGTCGAAAATGAGATCGGGAAGTAATAGCCGTCGCAGGTGCGCACACACAGGGTTCGGTAGGTGCCGGTTTGCGTCATGTCAGTTTCGCCGGGGAGCGGGCTCGGGGCCGGGCTTGGACCGATGGTGCCGCCGAACAGCGCCTCGAAGAAGTTCTGCGGCCGCGCCGGCGCGGCGGCGCGGTATTGCGGTCCGCAATCGTTTTGCGCCAGGGCCATCAGGACGGCGCGGCGCTGCTCGCCCCGGTCGAGCGTGCCCCCTTGCAGGCGCTGCAGGTCGCTGTTGAGGCGGTCGAGGCCCCCGCGCACCCGCTGAATCTGGCTGTTGAGATCGGCGCATTGGGGCGGCTGGCCGCCGAACAGGAAGAAACCCGAGCCCTCGCACCCGTTGCGCCGTGCCTGGGCCTGAAGCCGATCGAGTTCGAACTGTTGCTGCTTGACCGCGTCCTCGGCCCGCTTGATCTGGTCCGCCCGCGCCGGGTCGGTGGCGCCCCGGTCGATCAGCGCGAGTTGGCTCTCGAGCCGCACGCAGGTCTGATTCGGGGCGGGCGCCGCCCCCTGGGGCAGCGGCACGCCCTGGGCGAAGGCGGTCGCGCCGGCGCCCGCAAGGGCCAGAGCGGCTGCGGCAAGCATTCCGGTCGGTCGCGCGCCCATCCTCGTTCCTCGATTCCCGCCACGGCCACGCGGCCGATGAAGCGCATCGAAGGTGACGAAACTGTGGAGGACGCCCATGCCACGGCGCCCCCTCGCCGCCTCATCGCCCCCGGGCGGCGTCGTGCAGGTTCCACAGCACCCCCGCAATGATGAGGCCGGCGCCGGCGAAGACCATGGGGTCGAGCGGCTCGCCATAGAACGACCAGCCGATCAGCGCAATAAGCGGCAAGCGAAGGAAGTCGAGCGGATAGACCACCGTGGCGTCGCCGTGGCGGAACGCGTTGGTCAGGCACAGGTGCGACAATAGCCCCGACAACGCGATGCCGAGCACGGGCAGCAGCTGGCCGCTGTCGAGCTTGCGGACGAACAGCGGGTCGCTGCCGATAAGGTTCAACGGCAGTTGCATCGCGTTCATCCAGAACAGGATCGCGAACGTAGTCTCCGAGGCGGTGAGCTTCTTGGTGGCGATGGCGGATGCCCCGAAGGCGACCGCGGCCCCGAGCACCAGGAGCGAAGCCGGGCGGAAGCCCTCGAGGCCCGGCCGGGTGATCAGCAGGATGCCGGCAAGCCCGAGCACCACGACGCCGATGCGGCTCGCGGTCATCCGCTCGCCTAGGAGAAGCACGGCGAACAGCGCGACCCAGGCCGGCGTCGTGAACTCCAGTGCGAACACCGTCGCGAACGGCAGCAGCGTGATGCCGAGCGCCCAGGCAAACTGGCCGGCGAAGCTGAGCACGTTGCGCGTGGCCTGCAGCCCGATATGGCGCCGGGTCAGATGCAGGCGCAGCTGCGGGCGCACGATCGCCAGGCCCGAAAGGATGATGACGCCGGTCGCGTTGCGAATGCTCAGGATCTCGAACACGCCGAGCGTCTTGCCGAGGGCGCGGATCGACAACGCCATGGCGGTGAACGACAGCAGAACCCCGCTCATCCACATGAGGACGAGCGGGATGCTGTGACGCGTCGCCGTCGCGTCGTGCCGCGGCCCGGAATGCGCCGCGTGCGCCGGGGGAGCTTTGGGAATCGGCCTTACTCCGCGTCGGGCTGGTTTTCCGGCCGTGCCTTGTCGAAGGCGGGAAGCTGCCGGCAGGCTGCCTCGATCCCCACGAGCTTGGGAAACCCGTCGAGCGGAACCTTGAACCTTTGCGCGTTGGCGACCTGCGGCACCAGGCAGATGTCGGCAAGGGTGACCGCCGCGCCGAACGCATAGGGGCCGGGCTTGATCATCGCTTCGATCGCCGCGAAGCCCTCCAGGATCCAGTGGTGGTACCACGCCCGCACCGCGTCCTGGTCGTGCCCGAGCGGGTCGCGCAAATAGGTGAGAGGCGCGAGGTTGTTGAGCGGATGGATGTCGCAGGCGACGATGTCGGCGACGGCGCGCACGTGGGCGCGCGTGCGCGTGTCGGGAGGCAGAAACGGCGGCTCGGGAAAGGTCTCGTCGAGATAGTCGATGATCGCGAGGGACTGCACCAGCACTTCGCCGCCCGGCAGCTCCAGCGCGGGCACCCGCATCTGCGGATTGACGGCGCGGTATTCGGCGTTTCTGTGGCGTCCGCCGTCCTTGAGCAGATGAATCGGCACCGTCTCGTAGGCGACGTCCTTGAGATTGAGCGCGATGCGCACCCGATAGGCGGCCGACGATCGGAAGTAGGAATAAAGCTTCACGGCGGTTCCTCTTGTTTGTTATTTTAATTTCGCGGATCGGCCCGCGGCGGCCTCGGTTGCGAGCCTGGCCGAGCGCTCGGTCAGCAGCGCAAGCGCGCGCTCGAACGCCGCCCGGTCCGAGGGCTCCACTGCCTCGATCAGCGCCCGCGCGAAGGCGAGCGCCGACGGCGCGAGGTCGATATAGACGGCGCGCCCCGCGGGCGTCAGCGACAGCAAAGACTCGCGCATGTCGGCGCGGTTGGCGCGCCGGCCGACGAGCTTGCGCCGCTCCAGCTGGGCGACCGCGCGCGACACCTTGGTCTTGTGCATGTGGCTGTGCGCGCCGATCGCCTTGCCGGTCATCACCCCGTACTGGCCGAGGGTGACCAGCACTCGCCATTCCGGGACGCCGATGCCGTAGCGCTGGGCATAAATGCGCGAAAGCGCTTGCGACACCAGGCTCGCCGCCACATTGAGCCGGTAGGGAAGGAACTCCTCGAGCTTGAGCGCCGCCCCGTCGTACGCCAAGGGCGTGTCCGACGCGCCGTCGTCGAGCGCACCGTCGTTGGTCATTGTCCTCGCCCGCGTCGTGAAACCATGGCGGAAGTTTCGCACCCGCGCAACGCCGCGTCCGGCACGCGACGCGCCGGCGGATCGCGCATTGACATTAGTTACACATGAAACTAACTTGCCGCAACCAAACACCATCGGGAGGAGTCGTCATGAGCACTCATGACATGTTGGACCGCCCGGCCGCGCCGGCGCGGCCGCGGTCCCGCCGGCCGCAACCGGACGCCGCGCCGCGCTACATGTCGGGATTCGGAAACAGTTTCGAGACCGAGGCGCTGCCCGATGCCTTGCCGATCGGCCGCAATTCTCCCCAGCGGGTCAATTACGGCCTCTACGCCGAGCAGCTCTCGGGTTCGCCGTTCACGGCTCCGCAGGCGAGCAACCAGCGCTCGTGGCTCTACCGCATCCGTCCGACGGTGCGACATACCGGCCGGTTCCGGCGCATCGACAAGGGATTGATCCGCACGGCGCCGGCGCGCGAGGACGGCGAGTTGCCGATCGGGCAACTGCGCTGGAGCCCGATACCGATCCCGCAGGAGAAGCTGACCTTCGTGACCGGGCTGCGCACCATCACCACCGCGGGCGACGCGGAAGGCTTAAGCGGCATGGCGAGCCACGTGGCGCTTGTCACCCAGTCGATGACGCGCGAGCACATGTTCGACGCTGACGGCGAACTGCTCGTGGTCGCCCAGGAGAACGGCCTGCGGTTGCGCACCGAGTTCGGCGTGATCGAGATCGTCCCGGGCGAGATTTGCGTCATCCCCCGCGGCGTCATCTTCCGGGTAGAGTTGATCGGCGGTCCGGCCCGCGCCTACGTGTGCGAGAACTACGGCGGCACCTTCACCTTGCCGGACCGCGGCCCGATTGGCGCGAACTGCCTTGCCAACCGGCGCGACTTCGAGACGCCGGTCGCGGCTTACGAGGATCGCGACGAGGCGTGCACGCTCGTAGTGAAATGGGGCGGCGAACTCTATTCCACCGAGATCGCCCACTCGCCCCTTGACGTCGTCGCGTGGCACGGCAATTACGCGCCCTACAAGTACGATCTTAAGCGCTTCTCTCCGGTCGGCGCGGTCCTGTTCGACCATCCCGATCCGTCGATCTTCACCTGTCTGACCTCGCCGTCGGAAACCCACGGCACCGCCAACATCGACTTCGTGCTCTTTCCCGAGCGCTGGTCGGTCGCGGAAAATACGTTTCGGCCGCCCTGGTACCACCGCAACATCATGTCGGAGTTCATGGGCCTGGTGTACGGCGTCTACGATGCCAAGCCCGAGGGCTTCGTGCCGGGCGGCATGAGCCTGCACAACATGATGCTGCCGCACGGGCCCGACAGCGACGCCTTCCGCCGCGCCAGCGATGCCGCCTTGCAACCGGTGAAGCTTGCGAACACCATGGCGTTCATGTTCGAAAGCCGGTTCCGCCAGCGCGTCACCAGGTATGCCGCCGCGGTCGAGACGCGCCAGGACGACTACATCGACTGCTGGGCCGGCTTGACGAAGCGCTTCGACCCCAACCGCCTCGACCCCGAGTGAAGACACGCCGCCCAAGGTTTTTTGCCATCGGGACACACCCATGAACACGATCACCAAGCTCGATCACGTCCAGTTGGCCATTCCGCCCGGCTCCGAGGACCGCTGCCGGCCGTTCTACGTCGGCCTGCTCGGCATGACCGAGGTCAAGAAGCCCGACATCCTCGCCAAACGGGGCGGGCTGTGGCTGCGCAGCGGCCCAGTCGAGATTCATCTCGGCGTCGAGACGGACTTCCGGCCCGCCCGCAAGGCGCATCCGGGCCTGCGCGTGTCCGATCTCGACGGCCTCGCCGCGCGGCTGGCCGGGGCCGGCTTCGAGCCGAAATGGGATACCGACCTGCCGCACATCCGCCGGTTCCACGTGTCCGACCCGGTCGGCAATCGCCTGGAAATCATTCAGGAGGCTAACCAAGCGGGCCACGCCTGACGCCGTTCCCCGATCGGCGGCGCCGGCCTCGCAATCGCGGCTGCCGGTCCCCATATCGGCCCGTGTTCCGAACCGGGAGAGGCGGGCATGCGCCGGCAGTCCTCCATCGCGCGTCGTCGTCGTTCCGTGGCGCCGGTCGCGCTCGCGCTCGTGCTGGGTGCGGCGGCGGTGCCGTCCGCCCGCGCCGCCGACGAGCCGGACCTGATTTTCCGCAAGTCGACGGTATTCAAACTGCTCACCCCGAACGACAAGCTCGCCACCTACGCCATCGACGATCCGGAGGTCGAGGGCGTCGCCTGCCACTTCACCGTGCCCGAGCGCGGCGGGGTCAAGGGCTGGCTTGGCATCGCCGAGGAGGTGTCCGATATTTCGCTCTCCTGCCGGCAGATCGGCCCGATCCATTTCAAGAACAAGTTCGCCCAGGGCGACGAGATGTTCCGGCGCCGTCGTTCGATCCTGTTCAAAAAGATGCAGATCGTGCGCGGCTGCGACACCAAGCGCAACGTGCTCGTCTACCTGGTCTATTCCGACAAGCTGATCGAAGGCTCGCCGAAGAACTCGACGTCGAGCGTGCCGATCATGCCGTGGGGATCGGACCCGGCGCCGAAATGCGCCGACTGGCTGGAGAAGTGACGCCGGAACTCACGCCGTCGGCATAGATCCGAACAGCTGGTTGAGCCGCTGCTTGACGAAGTGGCGCGCGTTCTCGCGCAGGAGGCCGGGGCCGGCGGCGGGCTCGCCGAGCGCAGCGCCCAGCCGGCTGACATGCGCCTCGATGTCCGCGATGCTCGGCACGAGCCCGGCCTTGAGGTTGGCGATGTGCGCGGCCACCGCCTCGGCGGCGGCATCCTTCGGCAGGTGCGCCGCCGCCACCATCAGGCTGCGCTGGAGGTCGTTGAGATCGTCGAGTTGCGCGCTGGCGATTTCCGGCAGCGTCGGCGTGTAGGGAAGGGCGTCGATATGGGGTGGGCCCATGTTGCCCGGGCTGTCGAGCGTGAGAATTTGATCGAGGCTCGGCGCGTTGGCGTCGCGCAACGTCAGCGGACCGCCGAGATCGAAACGGTCGCGCAAGGTCCTGATGATCGAGGTGTGGTCGAACGGCTGCGGGCCGGAAGCGCGCACCACGCCTCCCGCCGGAATGTAGGGTGAGGCGAGGATCGCCGGGACGCGAACCCCGAAACGATCGAAGTTGAACGGGCTGGTCGGCGTGGCGCCGGGCGGGGGAGCCGCCGGCGGCAGCACGTGGTCGTAGCAGCCGCCGTGCTCGTCGTAGATCACGACGAGCAGCGTTTCTTTCCAGGCGGCCTCGTTGCCGCGCAGGCTGTTGTAGACGTCGGCGATGAGCTGCTCGCCGAGCCGCACGTCGTGCGGCGGATGCTCGTCGTCGGGCAGATCAAGGTCGGGAAAGTAACGCGGCTCGATGAACGAATAGGCCGGCAGCGTGCCGGCGGCCGCGTCGAGCTTGAAGCGGTCGTAGAAATGGAAATGGTCGAGGAGGAGCCACAGCTTCGACAGCGTCAGCGCCTGGGGGAAGTCGGCGAAGTAGACGCGCCAGTCGCGCCCGGCGCTTTCCAGGCGATTGAAGATCGTTTCCATTTCATAGGGGAAGTGAAACGGCTCGTTGTTCTCGAATCCGTTGGCGGTGGCGCAATGCGCGAAGAAGCGGTTGGGCCAAGTCTGGCACGGCGCCGAGGCGAACCATGAATCGGACGCCGCGAACGCGCGGGCAAGCCCGCTGATGGCCGGCACCTGCGCTGCGGTGAAAAAGTGCATCGCCGCGCGCGGGTCGTAGGTCCTGCCGGGGTGCTTCGTCTTCTGAAAGAGGTAGTTGGCGACGAACCCGCTCATGGCGTTGGCGGGCGACGGCGGGCTGTAGGCTTGGCTGCCGCAAATCTGCTGGTTGACGTCAGTCCAATGCTCGCCCGGATCGGGGTCCGGGGTGGTCATGGTCGGGCGATCGGTGCCGGCGTTCTTCCAGACCGGCACGGGCGGTCCGGACGGATTGGGGTTTGATTCGGCGCCGGTGAGGCCGGCGAAAACCGGAGGCGGCGGGTTGGGCGGAGAGGCGGGGTAGAGCTGGCCGAGCAGACTGTCGAACGATCGGTTCTCCAGCATCAGCACGACGATGTGGCTGATCTTGCTCAGCGCGCCCATGGCGCCCTCCCGCCGGGTCGATGGCCGGCAGGGACGCTATCTCAAATTGCGCGATTGCGCATTACGGCCGGGGAAGCGCCAGCAGCGCTGGCGGCGCGGTCAGCGCGAGCACTCGATGGCGACGTATTCGTCGCAGCCGACGCCGCAGGATTGGGCGTTTTGCGCGCCGCCGGTGATCTCGTCGTGATCGACCTTGCGGAACGAGCGTG
>DASPVJ010000515.1:0-4337 GCA_035622435.1 Xanthobacteraceae bacterium
GAAGTCGAGGGGGATATCGGCCATGGACGCCGGCAGGATGCCGCCGGAGGCGCCGCCGGGCAAGTAACCCTTGAAAACGTGGCCGTCCGCCATGCCGCCGCAGAATTCTTCGATCAGTTCGCGCGCGGTGACGCCGGCGGGCGCGAGCTTGACGCCCGGATTCCTGACGCGGCCGGAGACCGAGAAGCTGCGAAAGCCCTTGCGGTCGTGGCGGCCTTGCGAGGTAAACCAGTCGGCGCCCTTCTCGACGATGTCGCGCACCCAATAGAGCGTCTCGACGTTCTGCTCCAAGGTCGGGCGGCCGAACAGGCCGACCTGCGCCACATAGGGCGGGCGATGGCGCGGCAGGCCGCGCTTGCCCTCGATCGATTCGATCATCGCCGATTCTTCGCCGCAGATGTAGGCGCCGGCGCCGCGGCGCAGGTGCACCGTCGTGTGCGGCGACAGGCCGGCCCGGGCGACCTTGGCCAATTCGTCGGCGAGCAGCAGCCGCACCTCCGGATACTCGTCGCGGACGTAGAGGTAGGTGTCGGCAGCCTCGACCACCCAGGCGGCGATCAGCATACCTTCGATGAAGCGGTGCGGGTCGCGCTCGAGATAGTAGCGATCCTTGAAGGTGCCGGGTTCGCCCTCGTCGGCATTGACCGCGAACAGCCGCGGCGCCGGCTCGGCGCGCACCAGCGACCATTTGCGTCCGGCGGGGAAGCCGGCGCCGCCGAGACCGCGCAGGCCGGCGTCGCTGACGATCTTGATGATGTCGTCGCGGGCGCGGGCGCCGCCGGTGCAGGCCTTGAGCAGCGCGTAGCCGCCATCGCGCTCATAAGTCTCGAACGCCGCCGGCGTCGCATAGGCGTGCGCATGGGCGGGCTTGGCAGCCGCCGCGGGGACGCGCGCCGCATCGGCGTGCATCACTTGCACGTGGCCGACCGCGCAGACCGGCGCCCGGTCGCACGCGCCCATGCATGGCGCGCGCACCACCCGCACGCCGGCGCCGAGTTTCGCCGGCAGCTCCGCGAGCAGCCGCTCGGCGCCCGCGAGCGCACACGACAACGAATCGCACACGCGCACGGTGACGGGAGGCGGCGGCGTCTCGCCTTCCTTGACCACGTCGAAATGGGCGTAGAACGTCGCCACCTCGTACACTTCGGCCTGCGCCAGCCGCATCTCCTGGGCCAGCGCCGCAAGATGCGCGGCCGAGAGATGCCCGTAGCGGTCCTGGATCAGGTGGAGGTGCTCGATCAGCAAGTCGCGCCGGCGCGCGCGGTCGCCGAGCAGAGCGCGCACCTCCTCGAGCGCCGTCGGGTCGACCTGGCGGCCCTTGGGCGTCTTGGGCGGGCGGCGGCGTGTGCTGGCCGGTCTCTCGTTCATGGCGCCTTTCTTATCCCTCCCCCGCAGGGGGAGGGATAAGACTCATGCCCTACGCCACCTTCTGCAGCATGTGCGGGAACATGGCGGCGAGCGCTTCATCGTCCATCTCGGCCTTGAACTTGTGCCTGTCTTTGAGCGCCACGGCGCGCTGCGCCGCCGGCCGGGCGCTGATATCGTCGACCATGCGCTTGAGGTTCGGGAATTTGGCCCAGGCCCCTTCGCCGAGGATGTTCGGCATCAGGCGCGACCAGCCCCAGACGTTCATGTCGGCGATCGTGTAGGCGTCGCCGAGCATGTATTTGTTCTTGCCAAGCCGCTTGTCGATGATGCCGAAATGCCGCTGCGCCTCGAAGGCGTAGCGATTGATCGCGTAGGCGATTTTCTCCGGCGCATAGTTGCGGAAGTGCACCGACTGGCCGGAATAAGGCCCGACGCCCGAGGACACGAAGAACATCCACGACAACAGCTCGCCGCGCGCCTTGTCGGTCTTGGCGGGGAGGAACTTGCCGGTCTTGTCGGCGAGATAGAGCAGGATGGCGCTCGAATCGAAGACGGTGACGTCGCCGTCGACGATAGCCGGCACCTTCGCGTTCGGATTGATCGCCAGATACTCCGCCTTGTGCTGCTGGCCCTTGCGGGTATCGACCGGGATCGGCTCGTACGGCAGCCCCGCCTCTTCCAGGAACAGCGCGATCTTAGTCGGGTTGGGCGCGCCGCTGTAGTAGAACTTCAACATCGTTCATCTCCTCTTGTTGCGTCATTGCGAGCGTAGCGAAGCAATCCAGTTAGCTTGAAGGAAGGCTGGATTGCTTCGTCGCTTCGCTCCTCGCAATGACCGTTAAAACAAACCGACGATCCGCCCGTCGGGTCCCACGTCGATCGCGTCGGCGGCGGGCACCCGCGGCAGCCCCGGCATGGTCATGATCTCTCCGCAGATCGCGACCACGAACTCGGCGCCGGCCGACAGCCGCACCTCGCGCACCTTGATGATGTGATCGGTCGGCGCGCCTTTCGCATCGGGATTGGTCGAAAAGCTGTACTGCGTCTTGGCGACGCAGATCGGGAACTTGCCGCAGCCCATCGCCTCGAAACTCGCCAGCTGGTCGCGCACGGACTTGTCCACCTCGATGTCCTTGGCGCGGTACATTTCCTTGGCGATGGTGCGGATCTTCTCGATCAGCGGCATGTCGTCGGGATAGAGGAACTTGAGCTTGCTCTTGCCGCTCTCGGCCACCTTGACGACGGTGCGCGCGACCTCGACGGCGCCCTTGCCGCCCTCGGCCCAGTGATCGGCCATCAGCGCCTCGACGCCGAGCGCCTTGCACCGGTCTTCGACCAGCTTGATCTCGGCGTCGCTGTCGGTGGAAAACCGGTTGATCGAGATCACCGGCACGATGCCGAGTTTTTGCATGTTCTCGACGTGACGCTGCAGATTGCTCATGCCGGCGTCGAGCGCCTTCAGGTTCTCGGCCTTGAGGTCCTCCTTCTTGACGCCGCCGTGCATCTTGAGCGCGCGCAGGGTCGCGACCAGGACGGCGCAGTCGGGCGCGATGCCGGCCTTGCGGCACTTGATGTCCATGAACTTCTCGCCGCCGAGGTCGGCGCCGAAGCCGGCTTCGGTGACGACGTAATCGGCGAGCTTGAGCGCGGTGGTCGTCGCCAGCACCGAATTGCAGCCGTGCGCGATGTTGGCGAACGGGCCGCCGTGGATGAAGGCGGGCGTGCCTTCGAGCGTCTGCACCAGGTTGGGCGCCAGCGCCTCCTTGAGCAGCACGGTCATGGCGCCGTGGGCGTTGAGGTCGCCGGCGCGCACCGGCTTGCGCTCGCGGGTGTAGCCGACGACGATGTTCGACAATCGCTTTTTAAGATCGTTGACGTCGCGGGCGAGGCAGAAGATCGCCATCACTTCGGAGGCGACGGTGATGTCGAAGCCGTCCTCGCGCGGGAACCCGTTGGCGACGCCGCCGAGCGAACTCACGATCGAGCGCAGCGCGCGGTCGTTCATGTCGAGCACCCGGCGCCACGCCACCCGGCGCGGGTCGATGCCCAGCTTGTTGCCCCAGTAGATGTGGTTGTCGAGCATGGCGGCGAGCAGGTTGTTCGCCGAGGTGATGGCGTGGAAGTCGCCGGTGAAATGCAGGTTGATGTCCTCCATCGGCACGACCTGGGCGTAGCCGCCGCCCGCCGCGCCGCCCTTCATGCCGAACGACGGCCCCAAGCTCGGTTCGCGGATGCACAGCATCGCCTTCTTGCCGATGTAGTTGAGCGCGTCGGTGAGCCCGACCGTCGTCGTGGTCTTGCCCTCGCCCGCCGGCGTCGGCGTGATGGCGCTGACCAGGATCAGCTTGCCGTTGGGCCTCCCTTGAATCGACTTGATGAAGTCCATCGACACCTTGGCCTTGTAGTGGCCGTAGGGCTCGAGGTTCTCCGGACCGATGCCCAGGCGCTCGCGCGCGACGTCGATGATCGGCCGCTTCTTCGCGGCTTGGGAGATTTCGATGTCGGATTTCGGATTGGCGTGTTGCGAGGCGACGGCCGGGGCCTTGGCCGCGGTCGCGGGAGACGGAGTCATGAAAACCTCATTCCGGGGTTGAGACTGGCACTGACGGCGAATTCGCTCGCGGCGATTTTCGGCCCGTCGGCCTGCACGCGCGTGACCTTGAAGCGCCCGTCGGCGCACACGACGGTGACGCCGGCGCCGTCGACGGCGACGATCTCGCCCATCTTGCCGGCGATGCCCTTCGGGTCCTTGGCCGGCAGCGGCTTGGCATCGAAGATGCGGAGCGTCTTGCCGTCGAGCTTCGCCCAGGCGCCGGGCGCCGGGTTGCAGCCGCGGATCAGGCGGTCGATTTCCTGCCACGGCCGGCCCCAGTCGATGTGGGCGTTGTCGGGGCCGCAGCGGCCCTCGTAGGTCGCCTTGCTCTCGTCCTGCTTGATGCGCGGCGCCTTGCCGGCCTTCACCAAGTCGA
>DASPVJ010000516.1:0-3215 GCA_035622435.1 Xanthobacteraceae bacterium
CGACAACACCGTCACCATCATCGACATCGACCGGCGCGCCCGGGTCGGCGACGTGCAGGTCGGCGTCGAGCCCGAGGGCATCGCCGTCAGCCCGGACGGAAAGATTGTGGTGAACACGTCGGAAACGACCAACATGGCGCACTTCATCGACACCGCGACGCGCCGGATCGTGGCCAACGTGCTGGTCGACGCGCGCCCGCGCTTCGCCGCGTTCAACAGCGACGGCGCGGAGCTGTGGGTCTCCTCCGAGGTCGGCGGCACGGTCAGCGTGATCGATCCGGTCAGGCACGCGGTCGCCGCCAAGATCGCCTTCGCGATCCCCGGCCTGCGCAACGAGGCGATCCAGCCGGTCGGCATCGCCATCGCCAGGGACGGCAAGACGGCGTTCGTGGCGCTGGGGCCGGCGAACCGGATCGCCGTCGTCGACGCCGCGACGCACCGGGTCGAGAAGTATCTGCTGGTCGGCCAGCGCGTGTGGCACATGGCGTTCACGCCGGACGAAAAATATCTGCTCAGCACCAACGGTCTGACTAACGACGTCTCGGTGATCGACGTTGCCGCGCGCAAGGTCGTCAAGACCATCCCGGTCGGCGAGCTGCCGTGGGGCGTCGCCATTGGCGAGCGTTAGAGCATTTATCATGATGCACGGAACGCAAACCGCGCCGCCGGCGGCGCTCGCGGTCTCCGGCCTGAGCCACTTCTACGGCCGCCGCAAGGCGCTCGACGACGTGACGTTCGCGATTGCGCCGGCGACCTTCACCGTGCTGCTGGGATTGAACGGCGCCGGCAAGAGCACGCTGTTCTCGCTGGTCACGCGCCTGTTCGCCACCCGGCAGGGCTCGATCCGCATCTTCGGACACGACATCGGCCAGGCGCCCGGCGAGGCGCTGCGCGTGCTCGGCGTGGTGTTTCAGCCGCGCACCCTCGATCTCGACCTCTCGGTGATGCAGAACCTGATGTTTTACGCGTCCCTGCACGGCATCCGCGCCCGCGAGGCGCGCGTCCGCGCGCAGGCCGTGCTCGCCACGATCGAGCTGTCCGCCCGCGCCGGCGACAAGGTGCGCGACCTCTCCGGCGGCCAGGTGCGGCGGGTGGAGATCGCCCGCGCGCTGCTGCACCGCCCGCGCCTGCTGGTGCTGGACGAGCCGACCGTCGGCCTCGACATCAAGGCGCGCGCGGCGATCCTCGAACATGTGCGCGCGCTGGCGGCGGCCGGAACCTGCGTGCTGTGGGCGACCCATCTCGTCGACGAGATCGCCGACGGCGACGACGTGGCGATCCTGCACGCGGGCCGGATTCTGGCGCACGGACCGGTGGCGCGGGTGGTGGGCGAGGCGGGCGCGCCGAACATCCACGCCGCCTTCACGCGGTTGACCGGCGGCGCGGAAACGCAAACATCGGACGGCTCCGCATGACCGCGGTCGCCGCCTCCGTCGCCCGCCGGCGCGGCTTTTCGCCCGCCCAATACGCGATCTGCCTCAAGGGCATCGTGTGGCGCGAGGCGCTGCGCTTCCTGCATCAGCGCGAGCGCTTCGTCTCCGCGCTGGTGCGCCCGCTGGTGTGGCTGTTCATCTTCGCGGTCGGTTTCCGCCAGGTGCTCGGCGTATCGATCATGCCGCCCTACGACGTCTACGTCCTCTACGAGGTCTACATCACGCCCGGACTGATGGCGATGATCCAGCTGTTCAACGGGATGCAGTCCTCGCTCTCCATGGTCTACGACCGCGAGATGGGCAACATGCGGACCTTGCTGGTGAGCCCGTTTCCGCGCTGGTATCTGCTCGCCGCGAAGCTCCTCGCCGGCACCGCGGTCTCGCTGCTGCAGGTCTACGCCTATCTGGCGATCGCCTGGTTCTGGGACGTCGAGGCGCCGCCGCTCGGCTACCTCACCGTGCTGCCGGCGCTGGTACTGACGGGGCTGATGCTGGGGGCGCTCGGCATGCTGATGTCGTCCGTCATCAAGCAACTGGAGAACTTCGCCGGCATCATGAACTTCGTGATCTTCCCGATGTTCTTCGCCTCCTCGGCGCTCTATCCGCTGTGGCGGGTGAAGGAATCGAGCCCGGCGCTCTATTACGTGTGCGAGTTCAATCCCTTCACCCACGCGGTCGAGCTGATCCGCTTCGCGCTGTACGGCCGGATCGAGTGGCTCTCGCTCGCGGTCGTTGCCGGGTGCACGGCCGTCTTCATGGTCGGGGCGGTGATGGCCTATAATCCGTCGCGCGGCCTGCTGGCGCGCCGGGGCGACACCGGAGGCTGACGGCCACGGCGGATATGATTTTGCAAACGCAACATCGCGGGAGTCCGGCACCATGACCGAGCACGGCAAGGAACGCACCTATAGCGACGAAGAGGTCGAGGCGCGGCTCAAGCGCGACCTACCGCACTGGTACCTGGAGGGCGGCTTCATCCGCCGCAAGTATCGCACCCACGGTTGGAAGGGGACGCTGATGGTGATCAACGCGGTCGGCCACCTCGCCGAGGCCGCGTGGCATCATCCGGACATCGCCGCGTCCTACGCGTGGGTCGAGGTTCGCCTGCAGAACCACGCCGCCAAGGGCATCACCGACAAGGACTTCGAGCTGGCGAAGAAGATCGAGGACGTGGTCCAGTGGCAGCCCGGGAAGGCGGGCGGCGCGCTCGAAGGCACGCCGGAAAAGGACGAGCGTTTCGCCTACCTCAAATACGACGCCTGAGCGCCGCAAGAGTGACGTCATGACCATGGCCACTGCCGAAACCGCCGGCGGCGATCTTTACCGCGGCCCGCTCACCTTCATGGGCGCGCCCTTCGGCCACGATCTCAACGCCGCCAAGGCGGCGATCCTCGGCGCCCCGTTCGACTGCGGCACCCATCCGTTCCGCATCGGCGCGCGGCAAGGGCCGGAGTCCATTCGCGAGCAGTCGCGGCTGGTACGGCCGTTTCAGTCCGAGTTCGCCGATTACGACATCCGCGCGCGGCTCGGGCTCGTCGACTGCGGCGACGCCGCCGTCACGCCCGGACGCATCGAGCCTTCGTTCGAACGCATCGAGGAGGCGGCTTTTCGCATCGTGTCGGCGGGCGCCGCGCCCATCGGCTTCGGCGGCGACGGCAGCGTCTCGCTGCCGCTCGTCCGCGCCGCCGCCCGGCGCTGGCCCAACCTCGCCCTGCTGCACGTCGACAGCCACACCGACGCCTATCCGTACGAGCACTCCGAGCCCTACACGGCGGCGACCCA
>DASPVJ010000517.1:0-18634 GCA_035622435.1 Xanthobacteraceae bacterium
AGGTTTTCAAACAGCGCCCGCACCGGCACGCGGGTGCTCTTGAACAGCCACTCGCCGCTCACCTTCCCCGGTATGCGCTCAACCGCCGAGCATGTCGTCCAATCCAGCATGAGACGGATTCTATGGGGGCCGATGCATGGCCGCAAGCCGCGGCTGCCCACAGCCGCGGCGCCCGGGTGGCGTCCGCCTTTGCCCCGGTGAGGCTGCCGGTCTATCACCGGGGCAAGATGAATCAGCCGATTCGCATCCTCGGCATCGACCCGGGGCTTCGCCGCACCGGCTGGGGGGTCGTCGAGGTGGACGGCAACCGGCTGAGCTACGTGGCCTGCGGGTCGCTCGCGACCGACGACCAGGCGGCGCTGGCGACGCGCTTGGTAACGATCCACGACGGGCTCGCCCGCGTGGTCGCGGACTTCCGCCCGGACGAGGCGGCGGCCGAGGCGACCTTCGTCAACCGCGACGCCTCGGCCACCTTGAAGCTCGGCCAGGCCCGCGGCGTCGCGCTGCTGGTGCCGGCCAAGGCGGGGGTGCCGGTCGCCGAATACGCCCCCAACCTGGTCAAGAAGACGATCGTCGGCACCGGCCACGGCGACAAGGCGCAGATCCGCATGATGGTCGGGGTGCTGCTGCCCAAGGCGGCGCCGGAGAGCGAGGACGCGGCGGACGCGCTGGCGGTCGCCGTCACCCATGCGCACCATCGGCAGAGCGCCGTTGCGAGGGCTCTGGCGCGATGATCGGCAAGCTCAAGGGCACGATCGACGGCTACGGCGAGGATTACGTCATCGTCGACGTGGGTGGCGTCGGCTACATGGCGCATTGCTCGGCCCGCACCCTGCAGGCGCTGCCGGCGACCGGCGAGCCGGTGGTGCTGTCGATCGAGACCCACGTGCGCGAGGACCAGATTCGGCTGTTCGGCTTCACCAGCGATCTCGAGCGCGAATGGTTCCGGCTGCTGCAGACCGTGCAAGGGGTGGGCACCAAGGTCGCGCTCTCGGTCCTCGGCACGCTCAAGCCCGCCGACCTCGCCAACGCGGTCGCCATGCGCGACAAGGCAACGATCGCCCGCTCGCCCGGCGTCGGCCCGAAGGTCGCCGAGCGCATCGTCACCGAACTCAAGGACAAGGCGCCGGCCTACACCAACGTCGATCCGGCCTTGGTGCGGCTCGCCGGCGCGGTCGAGGAGAAACGGGCGCCGCAGCCGGTGCTCGACGCCATCTCGGCGCTGGTCAACCTGGGCTATGGCCAGCCGCAGGCCGCAGCTGCGGTGGCCGCCGCCAACCGGTCGGCGGGCGAGGGCGCCGATGCCGCCGATCTCATCCGGCGCGGGCTCAAGGAATTGGCGAAATGACGCCCGCACGCCGCCTTGTCGCCGCCGAGCGCCGCGAGGAGGACGCGGTCGAGGCGCCGTTGCGGCCGCAGTTCTTCTCCGAGTTCGTCGGCCAGCAGCAGGCGCGCTCGAACCTCGAAGTGTTCATCGCCGCCGCGCGGGCGCGCCGCGAGGCGCTTGATCACGTGCTGTTCGTCGGCCCCCCGGGCCTGGGCAAGACTACCTTGGCGCAAATCCTCGCGCGCGAACTCGGCGTCAATTTCCGCGCCACCTCCGGCCCGGTCATCGCCAAGGCGGGCGACCTCGCGGCGCTCCTGACCAACCTCGAGGACCGCGACGTCCTCTTCATCGACGAAATCCATCGGCTCAATCCGGCGGTCGAGGAAATCCTCTATCCGGCGATGGAGGATTTTCAGCTCGACCTCATCATCGGCGAGGGGCCGGCGGCGCGTTCGGTCAAGATCGACCTCGCGCGGTTCACCCTGGTCGGCGCGACCACCCGGGCCGGCCTGCTCACGACGCCGCTGCGCGACCGGTTCGGCATCCCGATTCGGCTCAATTTCTACAGCGAGGCGGAGCTCGAGCTGATCGTCAACCGCGGCGCCCGCGTGCTGGGCATCGAGATCGCGCCGGACGGGGCGAACGAGATCGCGCGCCGCGCCCGCGGCACGCCGCGCATCGCCGGGCGGCTGCTGCGCCGGGTGCGCGACTTCGCCCACGTGGCGGGAGCCCGCTCGATCGACCGCGCCGCCGCCGACCGGGCGCTCATCGAACTCGAAGTCGACGGCGCCGGCCTCGACGCCATGGACCGGCGCTATCTCGAGACCATCGCGGTCAACTACGGCGGCGGACCGGTCGGCGTCGAGACGCTCGCCGCGGCGCTGTCGGAGCCGCGCGACGCCATCGAGGACATCATCGAGCCGTTCCTGATCCAGCGCGGCTTCCTCCAGCGCACCCCGCGCGGCCGCCTGCTGACCGCCCACGCGTTCCGCCACCTCGGGCTTGCCGAGCCCGCGCGCGATCCGGCGCAGTTCGGGTTGTTCGCGCAGGACGACGAGTGATGAACTTCCAGGATGGATTTGATTTCCAGCCTTTGCTTCAATTCCTTGCACGATCCAAACCGGACGCTACCTATGCGAAACTGGAAAACTAAAGGACCTCGCGCTGTTGATCACCGCGAGGCCCTTAAACCCGTTTTAGCTGAGCTATCAGCGGTTCGCGACGAGGTGCGTTGGGCTACAATCGGTCGCTGGGGCGGCTTTCTCGGCAGACGAACGGCCCATCAAGTCAAATGCGACTGCTAGGCCGGCAATAACGGCAACGCCAGTTACATGAGCCAGCATGTGCTGGGTAAATCCCCTCCACCAGCTCTCGTGTCGAGGCGGGAGAACTGTCGCGGTCAACTCGTCAAGACCGGGCAGGTTCCCCTGGTTTATGACCTCCTGTGTTAGTTGCGGGGGACGATTCGTTTCTTGATCTGGTTCCCGGTCGCTTTCAACCGCCGGGGCACCTGTAGACATGGTATGTCTCCATGTTGCCCGGGGGGAGGACCTGCGACAGCATCGCGGGCTCCAAAGCTGCCGAGGTTGGTGCAAGACGAACCTTGACCTTGTTCATCGATAACCTCCGTTCGGGATAACCCCTCCACGCCCTGGTCAGCATGACCAATGCGTTCCATAGCAGGGTTTATTAGTTGATGCAAGCGTGATGCAATCGTGTTTTAAAAAAATATTTTTCTTGACGCTACCGAGTTTTCCTGCCAGAAAGCGCCCGTCCGTGAAACAGTGTGGCTGAATTGTGTTCGGCTACACAGTGCGGGTAAAGATTGAGCATCGGTGGGGGAGCGCACCCCCAGCGATAGGCATCAACAGCCCACGCCGATCCATTTGCGCGATGCCTCGGCGTAGCGGCCTAGCAGGTGCTGGCGCAAATGCGCCTGGCCCCGAGGAGACGAAATGTGTCGCTAATGGAAACCCAGGCGGTTGAGGACGGCCCTACTCAAAAGCGAGGGCGGGGTCGTCCTAAAGGCCTGCGACCGAAGAGGAAGGAAGCGGGACCGCGGGTTCATGTGTCGCTTCCCGAATCTCTGACGAACCGGCTTCTGGAAATTCAAAAGTACACGCATGCGAACACCATCACTGAGGTGCTCAAGGCGGCCCTGACGCTTTACGCCGCAGCTGTCGAGGAGCACAAGCAGGGCGGGCACGTGTACTTCAAGCGTAAGGACGAAGGGGTCGAGCGGCAGCTTGCTCTCTTTATCTAAAGCTTGACAAAAGGAACCGAAGAGGCCGCCTTCGGGTGGCCTCTTCGTTTATTTCTGATGCGTACTTATCACCTTGGCTTGCGAGCCTGCGTCCAACCCGGCGCCATTCGGATTGTTCTTCTTGGAAGAGAACGGTTGATGAGCATCCGATTTGCTGGAACGATGCACGGTCAACATTCGTAAGCTGGTGCGCTATATTGATGGGTACGGAGGCAACAATGACACTCGAATATGCGGTGCGCATCGAGCGGTTAGCGGAAAGTGACGGTGGGGGTTACTTAGCAACCGTGCCCGACCTCCCGGGGTGCATGTCCGATGGCGAGACGCCCGAAGAAGCACTGAAGAATGTTCAGGAGGCGATCGCTAGTTGGATCGAGGCCGCGAGGGAGTGGAAGATGGACATACCGCAACCGTCGCCTCCGATGGCGCGCGCGGGATGACGCCAAAGATTTATGAAGGCGGTTGCCATTGCGGCCGCGTGCGTTTCCGCGTGACCGCCGAGCTGTCCGGCGTCAGCGAATGCAACTGTTCGATCTGCGCCAAGAAGGGCTTCTTGCATCTCATCGTGCCGCCGGAAGCGTTCGAGCTTCTCAGCGGCGCGGACGCGCTCACGATCTATCGGTTCAACACCGGTACCGCGCGGCACACCTTCTGCGCCACCTGCGGCATCCACCCGTTCTACGTTCCGCGCTCGGACCCCGATAAGATCGACGTCAACGTCCGCTGCCTCGACGGCGTCGATCCGGCGACGCTCAAGCCGCACCTCTTCGACGGCCGGCATTGGGAGGAGTCGATGGCCGGGAAGGTGCCGTGGCGCCAGCCGTGATCCGCGTTCCGCTCGGCGGCGAAATCCGCGACGGCCGCCACCTGCTCACCGTGCGGGTCTACTACGAGGACACCGACTTCTCCGGCGTCGTCTACCACGCGAGCTACCTGCGCTTCATGGAGCGCGGGCGCACCGATTACCTGCGGCTGATCGGCGCAGACCACCGGGCGATGTTCGCGGCGGCGGAGCGGGAGGCGCCGGGCTTCGCCTTCGTGGTGCGCTCGATGACGATCGAGTTCCTCAGGCCCGCCCGCATGGACGACGTGCTCGAAATCGTCACCGCGCCGCAGGAGGTCGGGGGCGCCTCGGTCATCCTGCACCAGCAGGTCACGCGATCCGGCGAGGTCCTGGTCGACGCCCGGGTGCGGGTCGCCTTCGTGTCGGGCGGGCGCGCGCGACCCATCCCCAAGCCGCTGCGGGCGGCCATGCGGACCGACCACGCCGCGGCGGGCGAGGCCGGCCCGCGGTAACCCGATCTTAACCGCGCTTGGCTCTGTTGAGCGGCCGGCGGGGACAGCCGGACGGGTGCCCTAGTTTGGACAAATTTCGCGACGAATTCGTAAGCCGTGGGTGGCGGACGGCGGCTCGACTTCTTGCGAATTCCGGAAGGTTTTGCGGCGCGCCCATAGGGATGCCGCCTGGCGTGCCGTCGAGGCCCGGCCGTTGCGCGCCGGCATCAGCGTCCTGGGGGCGGGACGGCCGAGGGGACATGCCATGATTCTTGCTGTCCTGGCCCAGGCGACGCTGCCGCTCCCGGCGACGGAGCCGACCGTCCCGGCGGACGTGTCCTTCATCAGCCTGTTCAACGAAGCCCATTGGGTCGTCAAGGGCGTGATGCTGGGCCTGCTCGCCTGCTCGATCTGGGTGTGGGCGATCGCGATCGAGAAATGGTTTCTCTACTCGCGCACCCGCAACTCCATGGACCGGTTCGAAAAGAGCTTCTGGTCGGGGCAGTCGCTCGAAGAGCTTTATCGCGCCGTGTCGGCGCGGCCGAGCCACTCCATGGCGGCGCTGTTCGTCGCGGCGATGCGCGAGTGGAAGCGCAGCTTCGAGGGCCACGTGCGCTCGTTCGCCGGCCTGCAGATGCGCATCGAGAAGGTCATGGACGTGACCATCGCGCGCGAGATCGAGCGGCTCGAGCGGCACCTCCTGGTGCTGGCGACGGTCGGTTCGGCCGGGCCGTTCGTCGGCCTGTTCGGCACGGTCTGGGGCATCATGACCAGCTTCCAGTCGATCGCCGGCTCGAAAAGCACCTCGCTCGCGGTGGTCGCCCCCGGCATCGCGCAAGCGCTGTTTGCGACCGCAATCGGCCTTGTTGCCGCCATCCCGGCGACCATTTTCTATAACAAGTTCGTTTCCGAGGTGAACAAGCAGTCGCAACGGCTGGAGGGCTTTGCCGACGAGTTCGCCGCGATCCTGTCGCGCCAGATCGACGAGCGGGGATAGGGGGTCATGGCAAGCGCGGTACCAGCAGTCCAGGTCGGCAGGCGCCGCCATCGGCGCCGCCCGGTCATGAGCGAGATCAACGTCACGCCGATGGTCGACGTGATGCTGGTGCTGCTCATCATCTTCATGGTGTCGGCGCCGCTGCTCACCGTCGGCGTCCCGATCGACCTGCCGCAGACCCAGGCCAAGTCGCTCGACCAGGACCGCGAGCCGCTGACCGTCTCGGTCAAGCTCGACGGCCAAGTGTACCTGCAGAACGCCGAGATCAAGGTCGAGGAACTGGTGCCGAAGCTGCAGGCGATTACCCAGGCGCGCGGCGGATTGGACGAGCGCATCTACGTGCGCGGCGACCGCAAGGTCGACTACGGCACCGTGATGCGGGTGATGGGTCGCCTCTCGGCGGCCGGATTCCGTCGCGTCGCGCTGGTCACCGAGATCGAGCAGGGGGGGAGCTGAGGGCGCCGCGCGATGAGGACGGGTCTGACCATATCGGCGATCATGCACGTGATGGTGATGCTGTGGGCGCTCATCACCTTCGCGGCCAAGCCGCTCGAGGCGGTGGCGACGGACGCGCTGCCGGTCGACATCATTTCGACGAGCGAGTTCTCGCAGGTGGTTGCCGGCAGCCGCGCCGCGCCCAAGACGGAGGCGCCCAAGCCCCTGGTGGAGAAGATCGGCGAAACGAAGCTCGCCGACAATCCCGACGTGAAAGTGACGGAAAAGCCGGAAATCGCCCCGACCGCCGAAAAAATGACGCCGCCCGAGGCCAAGCCGGAGCCGAAGCGGGAGGCGGAGCGTAAGCAAACGCCGCCGAAGGTCGACCCGATCGCCGAAGCCCTCAAGAAGGACGAGGCCAAGCCCGAGCCCAAGAAGGAAGAGGCCAGGGTCCCGACCCCGCCGCGCCGCCCGGATCCGTCGAAACCGCAGCCGAAGTTCGAACCCACCAAGATCGCCGCCCTGCTCGACAAGCGCGATCCGCAGCGTCCGGCGTCGTTGGGCGACTTCATCAGCCACACGCCCGCGCTCGGCGCCCCCAAGGGCAACGCGCCGGTGCTCTCGCAGAGCGAGTTGGATGCGTTCAGGCGCCAGGTGCAAACGTGCTGGTCGCCTCCCGCCGGCGCGGAGAACGCCGGCAGCCTCAAGGTCGACATCACCATCCGGCTCAAGCGGGACGGCTTCCTCGACGGGGCGCCGACGCTCGACCGCGGAGCGCCCGATGCGTACGGCCGGGCCATGAACGAAAGCGCGATCCGCGCCCTCATCCAATGCCAGCCGTACACCATGTTCGCCCCGGCGAAATACGACGATTGGAAGGAGATCCCGCTTTCCTTCGACCCGATCCATATGTTCGGCGGATAGAGCAGGATCCCTGAAAGCGGATGCCGTTTTGAGAAAAGATCGCGCTCCAAGAACAGGTTCTAGAACGCGCTGAGCAACAGATGGACGACGCCACGCGCCATCGGTCATCGCTTATTGGCGGCGAACCATCGCGTCGCCGCGTGCTCGCGGCCGCGCTTGCGGCCGCCTCGATCGGCGTGGCGGGCTGGCCGCGACCCGGCCGGGCGGTGCCGCGGGTGGAAATCACCTCCGGCAACATCACGCCGATGCCGATCGCGCTGCCGGATTTTCTCGGCGCCACGCCCGCCGACATCGAGGCCGCCCGCAACATCACCCAGGTGATCGCCGCCGACCTCAAGCGGTCGGGGCTGTTCGCGCCGATCGATCCGGCCGCCTACATCGAGAAGATCGTCAATTTCGACGCGGTGCCGCGGTTCGAGGATTGGCGCGTCATCAACGCCCAGGCGCTCGTCACCGGCCGCCTCACGCGCCAGGGCGACGGCCGGCTCAAGGCCGAGTTCCGCCTGTGGGACGTGTTCGCCGGCCAACAGCTCGCCGGACAGCAGTATTTTGCCACGCCCGACATCTGGCGGCGGGTTTCCCACATGATCGCCGACGCCGCCTACGAGCGGCTCACCGGCGAGAAGGGCTATTTCGACACCCGCGTGGTGTTCGTCGACGAGACCGGGCCGAAGGAACGGCGCGTCAAGCGGCTCGCCATCATGGATCAGGACGGCGCCAACGTCGCCTACATCACCCGCGGCGACGACCTGGTGCTGACCCCGCGGTTCAGCACCAACGACCAGGTGATCACCTACATGTCGTACGGGCAGGGCGATCCCAAGGTCTACCTCTACAACACGCAAACGCGCCAGCGCGAGGTCGTCGGCAACTTCCCGGGCATGAGCTTCTCGCCGCGGTTCTCCCCCAACGGCGACATGGTGATCATGAGCCTGCAGCAGGGCGGCAACTCCAACCTGTTCGTCATGGACCTGCGCTCGCGCGCGACGACGCGCCTCACCGACACCGCGGCGATCGACACCGCGCCGTGCTATTCGCCGGACGGCGGCCGCATCTGCTTCGAGTCCGATCGCGGCGGACAGCCGCAGATCTACATCATGAGCAAGGACGGCGGCCCGGCCCAGCGGGTGAGCTTCGGCGAGGGGTCGTACTCCACGCCGGTGTGGTCGCCGCGCGGCGACGCCATCGCGTTCACCAAGCAATATCAGGGGCAGTTCGCCATCGGCATCATGGGAGTGGACGGCAGGAACGAGCGCATCCTCACCGCCGGCTTCCACAACGAGGGGCCGACCTGGGCGCCGAACGGCCGGGTGCTGATGTTTTTCCGCGACCCGAGCGGCGCCACCGGACCGTCGCTCTATACGATCGACATTACCGGCCGCAACGAACAAAAGGTCCCGACGCCGAGCTACGCGTCGGACCCGGCCTGGTCGCCGTTGCTGTCGTAGCCCGTTCGTTGAGGGAGGATTAACCATTACGAAAGCTTTCGGGGACTTTCGCGTTTTCGACGGGTCGTTGCAAGCCACCGTCAAGGTTGACGGAACCTTGGCTTAACGAACCGGCTGCTAGGACCGGCAGCATGTGTCCGGTCAGGGCGTGAGAAGGGAGTCACCAGATGACCGTTGCGATGGGTGGATGGCGCGGCGTGAAGCTGGCCGCGGCGTTGGCGGCGGGGCTCGCGCTCGCGGCCTGCGCCAGCAATCCCAATCAGGGTACGGTCGGCACCGCCGGCACGGCGGCGCCCGGCAGCCAGCAGGACTTCGTGGTCAACGTCGGCGATCGCGTGTTCTTCGAGACCGATTCCTCCGAGTTGACGATGCAGGCGCGCGGCACGCTCGACAAGCAGGCCCAGTGGCTGCAGCAGTACAATCGCTACGCGTTCACGATCGAGGGCCACGCCGACGAACGCGGCACGCGCGAGTACAACATCGCGCTCGGCGCCCGCCGCGCCCAGGCGGTGCGCGACTATCTCGCCGCGCGCGGCATCGACGCCAACCGCATGCGGACCATTTCCTACGGCAAGGAACGGCCGGTCGCGGTGTGCGACGACATTTCATGCTGGTCGCAGAATCGCCGGGCCGTCACGGTGCTCAACGCCAGTTCGTAGAGCACCGCCGCGGGCGGGTGCGGACACATTTTGGTCGTACTCGGCTCGATATGCTGAGCGCCGTCCGATCGGGTTCAATCGGGGCGCGCACCCATGACCGACGTGTCGCGTAGCGTCCGGATTGCGGCCGCGCTGGCGGCGGCTTTGATCGCGCCGGCGGCCCCGGCGCGCGCGCAGATGTCGTCCTCCGACATGATCGTGCGCATCGAGCAGCTGGAGAATCAGATTCGCCAGCTCACCGGCACGGTCGAACAGCTGCAGTTCCGCAACCGCCAGCTCGAGGAGCAGCTCCGGCAGTTGCAGGGGGCGGACCTGCGCTCCCCGGGTACCCCGCGGCCGGCGCAGCCTGCCGCGCCGATGCAGCCCGGTTCGACGCCGACGGCCGCGCAGACCCCGCCCGCCGCCCCGATGCCGCCGGTCGTCCAGGCGCAGCCGGGGACGCCGGCCGGCCCGGCGCCGGAGCGGCGCTCCGACGTATTCGATCCGTCCCAGAACCCGAACGCGCCCGGCGCGCCGCACACCCTCGGCTCGCTGCCGTCGGCCCCGGTCGCGCGTGAGCCCGGGGCACCCCTCGACCTGTCGGCGCCTGGCGATCCGACCGGCGACACACCGGGTTACGCTGCCCCCGCGCCCGCCTACGGTGCGCCGCCGCAAACCGCCGCGCTGCCGCCTCCGCCCGCCGGCACGGCGCTGCCGCCGCCCCCGCCGCGCAATCCCAACGCCACCGGGACGCTCGCCACCTTGCCGCCCTCTGCGACCCCGCGTGACGAGTTCGATCTCGCCTATGGTTACGTGCTGCACAAGGACTATGCGCTGGCCGAGCAGGCCTTTCGCGACTTCCTGAAAAAATATCCGGGCGACGCCCGGGCCGCGGACGCGAATTATTGGCTGGGCGAGACCTTGTTCCAACGCCAGAAATATCACGACGCCGCCGAATTGTTCCTGCTCGTGTCGCGCGACCACGGCACCGCCCCCAAGGCGCCCGACGCCTTGCTGCGCCTCGGTCAGTCCCTCGCCCAGCTGGGCGAGAAGGACGCCGCCTGCGGCAGCCTGGCGGAGGTCGGCCGCAAATATCCCCGCGCCGCGCTGAGCGTGAAGCAGGCCGTCGAGCGGGAACAAAAGCGTGTCCACTGCTGACGCGACGGCGATCGCCGCGCGCGAGATCGCCGGGCTGTTCGCGTCGTTTCCCCGCTCGGGCCGGGTGATCCTGGCGGTTTCCGGCGGCGCCGACTCGACCGCCCTGATGGTGCTGGCGAAACGCTGGCGCGCCCGCCTGATCCATGGGCCGCAGCTCGTCGCCGCGACCGTCGATCACGGGCTGCGGCGCGGCTCGCGCGCGGAAGCGGAGGCGGTCGGCGCGCTGGCGCGGCGTCTCGGCTTGCGGCACGAGCGCCTGCGCTGGCGCGGCGCCAAGCCGACGACCGGCATCGAGGCGGCCGCCCGGCGCGCCCGCTATCGCCTGCTCGCCGATCTCGCGCGGCGGATCGGCGCCGCGGCGATCGCGACCGCCCACACCCTCGATGACCAGGCCGAAACGGTGCTGATGCGGCTCGCCGCGGGGTCCGGGCCGGCCGGGCTTGCCGGCATGCGGCCGCGCGACGTGCGGCACGGCGTCGTGCTGCTGCGGCCGTTCCTGGGCGTGCGCAAGGGGCGCCTCGTTGCGACCCTGGCGCGCGCCGGCATCGCCTGGCTCGAGGATCCGATGAACGCCGATCCTGCCTTCGCCCGGCCGCGCCTGCGCGCCGCCGCCGCCGTGCTGGCGCGCGAGGGCCTCACCCCCGAGCGGGTGGCGCGGCTCGCCGAGCGCATGGCGCGCTACGAGCAGGCGGTTGCTGCGGCCGCCGCGGCGGCCCGGGCGACGATCGTCGATCCGCGGCAGCCCGGCCGGCTCGACGGGCGCGCCCTTCTGGCCGCCCCCGAGGAGGTCGCGCTGCGGCTCCTTGCCGGCGAAATCGCCGCCTGCGGACCGCCTTGCGCCGCCGGCGCGAAGCCGCTGCGCCTGCAGCGCCTCGAAGCCCTGTGGCGCGACCTGCGCGCGGCGCTTGCGGACGGACGCGCCACCCGGCGCACCCTCGCCGGGGCGCTCATCGCCGTCGACCGCGACCGTTGCGTGCGGGTCAGCCCGGCGCCGGCGCGACGCCGGGATGCGCGGCCGAATCGGCCGCCGTCGCGCGGCCGCCGCAATGCTGCCAAAGAACCGTTCACCAAACCGGGATAGACTGGGACTTCCCCGGGTTCCCTTGGCAGAAGGCCGGCTGGAACCTACATTGGGCGCTGGTGGACGGGCTGCCAGCGAATCGCGACCGAGCCCGACCGGCCGCTGGGGTTGACGCGGTGCTACTTCGGTGCGCGACCGGCGCGCCGTGAAGGACATCGGATGAACGCCAATCTGCGCAACCTCGCCCTGTGGGTCATCATCGTCCTGCTGCTGCTGGCGCTGTTCACTCTGTTCCAGAACCCGGGCCAGCGCACCAGTTCCCAGGAAATTCCCTACTCGCAGCTGCTCAAGGACGTCGAGCAGGGGCGCGTGCGCGACCTGGTGATCCAGGGTCCGGAGATTCACGGCAGCTACATCGGCGGCGGCAGCTTCCAGACCTACGCGCCGAGCGACCCCGGGCTGGTGGCGCTGCTGCGCGGCAAGGACGTGGCGTTCAGCGCGCGGCCGCTGCAGGACAACGTGCCGTGGTTCGTGCAGCTGCTCATCTCGTGGCTGCCGTTCATCGCCCTGATCGGCGTGTGGATCTTCCTGTCGCGGCAGATGCAGGGCGCCGGCGGCAAGGCGCTCGGCTTCGGCAAGTCGCGCGCCAAGCTTTTGACCGAGGCGCACGGCCGCGTCACCTTCGAGGACGTGGCCGGGGTCGACGAGGCCAAGCAGGACCTGCAGGAGATCGTCGAGTTCCTGCGCGACCCGGGCAAGTTCCAGCGGCTCGGCGGCCGCATCCCGCGCGGCGTGCTGCTGGTCGGGCCGCCCGGCACCGGCAAGACGCTGCTCGCCCGCGCCATCGCCGGCGAAGCCAACGTGCCGTTCTTCACCATTTCGGGCTCCGACTTCGTCGAAATGTTCGTCGGCGTCGGCGCCTCGCGCGTGCGCGACATGTTCGAGCAGGCCAAGAAGAACGCGCCCTGCATCATCTTCATCGACGAGATCGACGCGGTCGGCCGCCACCGCGGCGCCGGATTGGGCGGCGGCAACGACGAGCGCGAGCAGACGCTCAACCAGTTGCTGGTCGAGATGGACGGCTTCGAGGCCAACGAAGGCATCATCCTGATCGCCGCCACCAACCGCCCGGACGTGCTCGATCCCGCGCTGCTGCGCCCCGGCCGCTTCGACCGGCAGGTGATCGTGCCCAATCCGGACGTGGTCGGCCGCGAGCAGATCCTCAAGGTGCACGTGCGCAAGGTGCCGCTCGCCCCCGACGTCAATCTCAAGATCACCGCGCGCGGCACGCCGGGCTTTTCCGGCGCCGATCTCGCCAACCTCGTCAACGAGGCGGCGCTGATGGCGGCCCGGCGCAACAAGCGCATGGTCACCCAGCAGGAGTTCGAGGACGCGAAGGACAAGGTGATGATGGGCGCCGAGCGCAAGTCGCTCATCATGACCGAGGAGGAGAAGCAGCTCACCGCCTATCACGAGGGCGGCCACGCCATCGTGGCGCTCAACGTCAAGGCCGCCGATCCGGTGCACAAGGCGACGATTATTCCGCGCGGGCGCGCGCTCGGCATGGTCATGCAACTGCCGGAGCGCGACAAGCTGTCGATGAGCCGCGAGCAGATGACGTCGCGGCTTGCCATCATGATGGGCGGGCGGGTCGCCGAAGAGTTGGTGTTCGGACGCGAGAAGGTGACCTCGGGCGCGGCCTCCGACATCGAGCAGGCGACGCGGCTTGCCCGCATGATGGTGACGCGCTGGGGCCTGTCCGACGAATTGGGCACCGTCGCCT
This sequence comes from Xanthobacteraceae bacterium, assembly GCA_035622435.1. GTDB lineage: Bacteria > Pseudomonadota > Alphaproteobacteria > Rhizobiales > Xanthobacteraceae > AP-16. The sequence continues at coordinate 13,270 of DASPVJ010000517.1, forward strand.
ACGGCGAAAACCAGGAAGAGGTGTTCCTCGGCTATTCGGTGGCGCGCCAGCAGAACATTTCCGAGGCGACGGTCCAGAAGATCGACGGGGAGATCAAGCGCCTGGTCGAGGCCGGCTTCGCCGAGGCGGAGCACATTCTCACCGAGAAGCGCGCCGACCTCGAGGTCCTCGCCAAGGGCCTGCTCGAGTACGAGACGCTGTCGGGCGACGAGATCAAGGATCTGCTCGACGGCAAGCCGCCGACGCGCGAAGGGGTGAGCGAGCCGGCCGCCCCGCGTTCATCCGCCGTGCCGACCGCCGGCAAGGGCCGCCCGCGCCCGGAGACCGGCGGCATGGAGCCGCAGCCGCAGGCGTGAATCGTCATGCCCGGCCCCGGATCAAGTCCGGGGCAGGCTCTTGTGCCGGGCATCCGCGTCTTGCCGCCTCATCAAAGAAAAAAGACGTGGATGGCCGGGACAAGGCCCGGCCATGACGGGTGGTGTGATCCTTGGGCCTCAGAATACAAACGGCACGCCGCTTGTGCCGGCGGGCAAAAGCCCGTTCTCTACGAGGAGTTCCGGAATCACGATCTTGAGCTTTTCGATCAGCGCTTCGAAGGTATCGGCACCGGTCGCGAGGCCGGGCACGTCCTCGCTCGAGGCCACCCAGACCTGGCCTTCATCGTCCCATTCGGCGGTCACGTGGTAGGGCGACATGCGAAAGTCCTGCTGCCTTGACGCCGGAAATATAGGCTTGTTTCCCGACTCTCGTCGAGCCGGGTCGAGGCCCTCAGGGCAGGCGGCGGGGATCGCGGATGTAACCTTTACTCACATTTTTTGAAGCTTTTCACGGCAGGATCGCCATAATATCCGCCCGCGCCCGGCCCGGCTTTCGCCGAACGTCCCGCCGCGCGCCAACGACCAGCGAAGATCGCGGCAGGGGGGACCGATGGTTCGCAAGTATTTCGGCACCGACGGCATCCGCGGCCGTGCCAACGGCATCATCACGCCGGAGCTCGCCTTGAAGGTCGGCCAGGCCGCCGGCCTTTTGTTCCAGCGCGGCGAGCACCGCCACCGCGTCGTCATCGGCAAGGACACGCGGCTCTCCGGCTACATGATCGAGTACGCCCTCGTCGGCGGCTTCACTTCGGTCGGCATGGACGTGCTCCTGCTCGGCCCGATCCCGACGCCGGCGGTCGCCATGCTGGTGCGCTCCATGCGCGCCGACCTCGGCGTCATGATCTCCGCCTCGCACAACCCGTACGACGACAACGGCATCAAGCTGTTCGGCCCGGACGGCTACAAGCTGTCCGACGAGCGCGAGCACGGCATCGAGCAATTGCTCGAGGCCGACGTGACCAAACGACTCGCCAAGAGCGCCGACCTCGGTCGCGCCCGGCGCATCGACGGCGTGCACGACCGCTACATCGAGGCCGCCAAGCGCACGCTGCCGCGCCGGCTCGACCTCGACGGGCTGCGCGTCGTCGTCGATTGCGCCAACGGCGCCGCCTACCGGGTGGCGCCGGCGGCGCTGTGGGAGTTGGGCGCCGAGGTGATTTCCATCGGGGTCGAGCCCAACGGCTTCAACATCAACAAGGACTGCGGCTCGATCGCGCCCGAGGCGCTGTGCCAGAAGGTGCGCGAGATGCGCGCCGACATCGGCATCGCGCTCGACGGCGACGCCGACCGCGTGGTGCTGGTCGACGAGAAGGGCCATCTGGTCGACGGCGATCAGCTGCTGGCGGTGGTGGCGGAAAGCTGGAAGGAGGACGGCCGCCTCGCCCGCCCCGGCGTCGTCGCCACCGTGATGTCCAACCTCGGGCTCGAGCGCCACCTCGCCGGCATCGGCCTGTCGCTGGCGCGCACCGCGGTCGGCGACCGCTACGTGCTCGAGCACATGCGCGAGCACGGCTTCAACGTCGGCGGCGAGCCGTCCGGACACATCATCCTGTCCGATTACACGACCACCGGCGACGGCCTCGTTACCGCGCTGCAGGTGCTCGCGGTGGTCAAGCGGCGCGACCGGCCGGTCTCGCAGGTCTGCCGCCGCTTCGATCCGCTGCCGCAGATCATGAAGAACGTCCGCTACAAGTCCGGCAAGCCGCTGGAGAACGCCGGCGTGCAGACGGCGATCGCCGACGCGCGCAAGCGCCTCGACGGCCAGGGCCGGCTGGTGGTGCGCCCGTCCGGAACCGAGCCGGTGATTCGCGTCATGGCCGAGGGCGACGACAAAGTGCTGGTCGAAGAGGTCGTCGACGGCGTCGTCGAGGCGCTGGCGCAAGCGGCCGCGTGACTCTCCATCGCGGTTTCGCCGGATATTTGCTCGACGCCGGACGCGGCCGTGCGGCACTGCCGCCGCGAACGTCAACGCATCGTTAACGTCCGCGCGACTTTTTGGTCACAGCGAGCTGAGATTCGCCGGGCCAAACGTTAATCGACACGGTTAAGAAGTAAGGTTAAGTCCCATTTAAGGATTGTCTGCCATCGTCCTCGCCGTTGGTTCAACCATGCGGGGTCACCGCGCGTCGGGCCCGCGGTCAAGAGGACGTGGAGTCATGGGTAGCTTGAAGAGACTAGCGCTCGCGGGCGCGGCCGTCATCGCCATCATCCCGGCGGCGCGCGCCGCCGACATGCCGCTGCCGCCGGCCCCGCCGCCGGTGGCGTACGGCGGCTGGTACCTGCGCGGCGACATCGGGTTCAGCGCCGAGAACGGGGGCAACTTCTACGAGACCGGCCTCAATCCGACGCCGACCAGCGTGGAGAACGCGGCCAGCGGCTTCGAAACCGGCGGCATCTTCCGCCTCGGCGTTGGCTATCAGTTCAACTCGTGGATACGCGCCGATGTGACCGGCGAATATCGCACCCCGGCAAGCTGGAGCTCCTTCGACATCACCAATTCCAATGGCACGCTCATCCCCGAGCACGTCACGCTGGAGAAGTCCGAGATCGTGGCGCTCGCCAACGTCTATCTCGATCTCGGCACTTGGTGGTGCGTCACGCCGTTTATCGGCGCCGGCGCCGGTTTTGCCGGAGTCAACTTGAGTAACTTCCAGGAGACGGCGCCCTTCACGTTCAATGCGAATCAGAATCCCAATCCCAATCCGATCATGGCGAATAACTTCGCCGGGGGTAACACCCAGTGGAACTTCGCCTGGGCGCTGCACGCCGGCCTCGCCTACAAGGTGACGCCGACCTTCTCGGTCGAACTCGCCTATCGCTACCTCAACCTCGGCAACGCGCAGAGCGGCGCCATCATCGGGTTCCTCAACAACCCGCAGAACACCATCTACCACATCGACAACATCACCTCCCAGGACCTGACCCTGGGCGTGCGCTGGATGCTCGAGCCCGAGCAGCCGCCGCCGGCCTATCCGCTGGTGCGCAAGGGCTGATCCGGAATTTCACCGATTCTGTGACGACGGCGCGGGGACTTTGCCCGCGCCGTTTCGTTTGAGCATCGTCCATCCGCTCGGCGGCCGTTGCAGGTTAATGCCGCCGGGCCGGCGTGGTGAAGAATTAAGGTTAATCCGCCCTTAACCCGCGTGCGTCATTGTGGCGTCGACGGCGGGCGCCGGACGGCGCCGGGGCGGGACGAGGGATCGGTGTGATGCGTATGGTGAGGACAATCGCGGCCGCCGGCGCGGCAGTGCTGGGATCAAGCGTCGCCGCCGGCGCCGCCGACATGCCGGAAATCATCCAGCAACCCGCGCTCGCCATCCAGCAATTGGGCACGACCTGGTACTTGCGCGGCGACATCGCCTACCGGGTCAACAGCGTGTCGAGCGCCGACCTGGGCGGCACTGCGATTTCCGCCCCCAGCCTCGACGGCACGTTCGGGTTCGGCGGCGGCATCGGCGTCAAGGTGGGCTGGCTGCGCTTCGACGCCACCGTCGATTACGCCATCGCGGCGGCCTTCCAGGGCAGCGTGCCGGGCGTCGCGACGTTTTCCGGCAATATCGACTCGCTGGCGATCCTGGCCAATGCCTACGTCGACCTCGGCACCAGGCACGGCCTCACGCCTTACGTCGGCGCGGGCGTCGGCTCCGCCATGGTGGGATTGCAGCCCAACCTCAGCGCCGACCCCACCGATCGCTGGAATTTCGCCTGGGCGCTGATGGCCGGCGTCGGCTTCAACGTCACCCCGACCGTGCTGATCGACCTCGGCTACCGCTACCTCAATATCGGCGATGCGAGCGCCAACCTCGGTCAGTTCGGGCCGGCGCTTTCCGCACACGCGATATCGGCCAACGAGGTCCGCCTCGGCGTCCGCTACACGGTCGAGTGATTGCGGCCCCGGCGTCGCGGCGTCGATTTCCAGTTCGGTTACCGGGATCGGGGAGTTCACGCCGCGTCGGCCCGCGTATTCGCTTGCGCGCGTTCGTCGCTGAGAAAGTCAGTCGTTTGACTGGCTGGTTTTGGACCGTTCCCTCAAACGCTTGGAAAGAACCTCAAAAGCCCGTTGAAAAGCTCGACGCTGAGGTAAGCCAATTAAGTCTCTCAAGAGAGGGATTATAATGGATCCGCTTACGACGCATACGAAGGCCAATAGATAAGTGAGATTAGAGTTTGGCATCAACGCAACCGCGGCCAAAATAGCAATTAGCATCGCACAAAAAACAAATGCGAGGATAAAGACGACGCTCACCCTCACCCAGCTCTCTAGTGGAGGAAGCGATCGCATTTCGCTCCCTCGCCAATTTTCGCCAGTACCGGAGGTGGCGGGTGCGTTCGCAGGGAGCTGCCGCCTTCCAATCGCCTGGTAAAACCTGATGAAGGGTGAAAAATAGAGTGCAAGGCCTTCTTTGAAGGACTCGGTAAATGCTTGCCACAATACGTTCGCCGCTTTCACAGTGCGCTCCTTACCAACCCAAGGTTCTCTTTACAGCGCGAATTTCTTCGACGATGAACACAGCGGCCCACATGAGAATCATAAACCCGTACAGGGCTATATCGAGATAGAGTATGCCGATTTCAAGCCAATGCCAATTGAATATAGCAGCTAATTCGGTGACCCCCAGCCACTGAAACAGCTTCAGGGCGACGATGGGGATTAACGTCACGCAGAGCAGAATGACAAATCCAACGGCCGACGCCAGCGCATGGCCGGTAAATCGGGCAATAGGCAGTAAAATTTCCGGCAAGAATCCCCCACGCTCGCCCTTGGAAGTGTGGCTCAACCATGGCAAGTGGCCCACTCTACTGTGGTTTGGCCCACAAGCAAGGCGAGAGGACACAGGCGAATAAGCCGCCCCGCCAATTTGGGCGCTTGACGGCCGTCGCCGCCTTCCTTATGCCCCACCGCGGGACACCCCTCCCCAACGAGGGGCGCCTATCTGGAAGGATAGACCATGACGAGCCAGAAGCCCGGCGTGCGGCCGCTCGTTCCG
>DASPVJ010000518.1:0-5107 GCA_035622435.1 Xanthobacteraceae bacterium
GCGCCGTAGATCGCCTCGCTGTCGGCGCCGAGCACCGGCGCGCACGCGAGCGGCACCTTGCTGTCCGACATGCGCAGCGGCCACGCCGGCACCGTCACCTTGCCGCGCACCGGGTGGTCGATCGTCTGCATCATGCCGCGCGCGTGCAGGTCGGGATCGTGCAGCAATTCGAGCGTGGTGAGCACGGCGCCGCAGGGAACGCCGGCGCCGGCGATGATTTGCGTCACCTCGTGCTTGGTGCGGGTCGCGGTCCAGGCGCCGATCGCTTCATCCACCACCGCGCGGTTCGTGGCGCGGGTGGGCCCGTCCTTCATGCGCGGATCGTCGAGCAGATCCTCGCGGCCGATGGTGCGGGCGAGGCGGCGCCAATGTTCCTCGTTGCCGCGCGAGGCGTAGATGTAGGCCCAATCGTCGAGCCCGCCCGGCGCGCATTTGTAAAGCCCGCCCGGCGCCGTTCCCAGGATGGTGTTGCCGGCGCGCGGCACCTGGTCCGCGCGCGCGGCCTGCCGGCTCATCGGCGTGCGGCAGTAGTTGAGCATGGCGTCGCGCATGGCGATCTGGATGTGCTGGCCGCGGCCGGTGGTCATGCGCTGGTAGAGCGCGGCGATGATGCCCATGGCGCACAGCATGCCGGTGCCGGTGTCGCCGACCGAAGCGCCCGGCTTGATCGGCGGGCCGTCCGGATAGCCGTTGACGCCCATGGTGCCGCCCATCGCCTGGGCGATCATGTCGAAGCACAAATAATTGGCGTGCGGGCTGTCCGCCGCGAAGCCCTTGACCTGGGCGAAGATCAGGCGCGGATTGATCGCGCCCAAGCGCGGATAGTCGAAGCCGAGGCGCGCGAAGGTGCCCGGCGCCATGTTCTCGACCAGCACGTCGGCCTGGGCGATCATCCGCGTCAGCAGCGCCTTGCCCTCGTCGCTCTTGAGGTTGCAGGTGATGCTGCGCTTGTTGAGATTGTAGTAGATGAAATAATGGGAGTCGGCGTCGGGACGGTCGGTCCACCCCCAGCGCCCGGGCTCGCCGCGGTTGGGCTCCTCGACCTTGACCACCTCGGCGCCGAACCAGGCGAGCGCCTCGGTGCAGGACGGCCCGGCCTCGAACTGGGTGAGGTCGAGGACCTTGATCCCCTTGAGCGCCGGCGCCGTTGCGGTTGCGGTCTCGGGCTTGGCGGCGGTGTCGAGCATGGCGTTTCTCTCCCGTGGTGTCTCAACGCGTTTCGTTTGAATCCGAACCGACCAAGCTCACGCCGTGGCCGCCGCTTGCCGCCAGCCGCGAAAGCGCACGCTCAGCGGCATGTGGCGGATGCCGAGCAGCCGGTTGTTCGGCATCCAATCGATCGGGCCCTCGGGCGTGAACGTCTCGATGCGCGCCAAGAGCTCGGCAAAGGCGAGCCTGATCTCCATGCGCGCGAGGCTGGCGCCGAGGCAGACGTGGACGCCGAAGCCGAACGCCACGTGGCGGTTGGGCGAGCGGGCGATGTCGAAGCGGAACGGCTGATCGAACACCGCTTCGTCGCGGTTGGCCGACATTTCCCAGTAGGTGACCTTGTCGCCGGCCTTGATCGGCTGGCCCTTGAAGCTCACGTCGCGGGTGGCGGTGCGGCGCTTGAAGATCGACGGCGTGGTCCAGCGCAGCACCTCGTCGACGGCGACGCGCATCTCGGCGATGCCGGCGGCGCGCAGCCGCTCGAGCTGCTCCGGATTGTCCATCAGCGCGCGGAGGCCGCCGCCGATGGCGCTGCGCGTGGTCTCGGCGCCGGCGGCAAACAGCAGCATGAAGAAGTTGACCAGCTCCTCGTCGGTGAGCGGCCCGCCGGCGCTGCCGTCTTCCTCCGGCTCGAGCCGCGCCTTGATGATGGTCGAGAGGATGTCGTCGGTCAGGTTCGCCCGCTTCTTGGCGATCAGGCGGGCGCCGTATTGACGCAGCCGCCACGCGTACTCCCGCGCGATGATCTCCGGGGTCGGGGCGGCGACGCCGGCGTCGACCCAGCCGGCGAGCAGCGCGCGGTCCTCCTGCGGCACGCCGAGCAGCAGGCAGATCGCCTGCAGCGGCAGATCGCGGGAGAAGCGGGCGACGAAATCGAACGGCTCGTTCTCCGGGAAGGCCTCGATCAGCGCGACGGTGCGCCGGCGCAGCTCCGCCTCCAGCTCATGGATGGCGCGGTTGGTGAAACCCTTGTTGACCAGGCTGCGCAGCCGCTGGTGGCGCGGGTCGTCGCTCCAGTTGAGGAACTTGCCGGCCTGGTGCTCGTCCTTGAGCCCGGTGCCGCCGGCGGTGCGGCCGCCGCCCCGGTCGGAGGAAAACGTGGCCGGATCGAGCATCACGGCCATGGCGTCCTCGTGCCGGCTCATCACCCAGAAGCCGTCGCCGTCGGGCGTCGCCGCCGTCGGTTCGTGCCAGTAGACGGGCGCGTGCGCGCGCGCCCAGGTGAAGTGATCGTGCGGGAAGCCGCGGGCGAACGTGGCGTTGTCCGACAGGTCGAGCGCTACTTGAACCGATGCGCCCATGCGCGCCTCCGCCGCCGGTCGAGGCCGGCCCGGCCGCGACACTTTGCAACCGATCGACACGCGCCGCAACCGTCCGCCGGCGCGCCCGGCCGGGCTGGACCTCGGCCTGGAAATCGATGCCCGATTGCCGCATTTTATGAGAGCATGATGCCGAAAAGTGGGTACCGGTTTTCGGAAAACATCATGCTCCAACGATAAGCTAAAGCGGGATGGCGATTCGAAGAAAAGCCATCACGCTTTAGGGTTCGTCCGATGCGGCAGACCTACGGAGCGGACTATCCGCGCACCTTGAGCGCGCTCATCGCGTGGTCCGCGCGCGACCCGGCGGGAGCGGCGGTGACCGACGCCGCGGGCACGCTCGACCGGCGCGCCTTCAAGGACCGCGTGCTGGCGGCGGCCGCCGGGCTGCGCCAAGCCGGCGTCGGCCCGGGCGCGCGGGTCGCGCTGTGGCTGCCGAACGGCGCCGGGTACCTCGCCGCGATCTTCGCCTGCGCCCGGCTCGGGGCGCTTGCCATCCACATCAACACGCGCTTTCGCCTCAACGAAGTCGGCGGCCTCCTGCGGCGGTCCGGCGCCGTCGCGCTGGTGACGCAATGGGGATTTGGGCCGGTCGATTTTCCCGCGCTGTTCGCCGCTTTGCCCGCGCCGGACCGCGCCACGGTGCGCTGCGTGCTGGGGCTCGATCTCCCTGCCGGCCTGAGCCTGCTCGCCGGCCTGCCGGCGACGCCGCTCTTTAGTGCCGTCGCCGACGCCGGCGCGGACGAGGCAAGCGGCGAGACGCCCTGCCTGACGTTCACTACCTCGGGCACGACCGGCGGGCCGAAGCTCGTCCTGCACGATCAGCAAAGCATCGCCGGGCACGCCGTCGACGTCGCCCGCCATATCGGCCTGGACGCGGACGCGGCGCTGCTCGGGACCTTGCCGTTCTGCGGCACGTTCGGCCACGTCGCGGCGATGGCGGCGGTCGCCGGCGGCGCGCATATCGTGTGCCTCGCCCAGTTCGACGCGGAGGCGGCGGTGGCGCTGATCCGTCGGCACCGGATCACCCACGTGATCGGCGGCGACGACATGTTCGGCTGCATCGCCGCGGCGGCGGGCGGGCGACCGTTCGACTGCGTGTGCTTTTCGGCCTTCGCCGCGTTTCACTCGACGACCGCCGCGGCGATCGCCGCGGTCGAGGCGCTGGGCCTTAAGCCGCACGGCCTCTACGGCAGTTCGGAGGTGCAGGCGCTGTTCTCGGTCGCGCCGCGCGAGAACCGCCTGCTCGCCGGCGGCGTGCCGGTCAGTCCGCTGGCGCGGCTTGAGGTGCGCGATCCGCACACCGGCCGCCCGCTGCCGGCCGGCGCGTCCGGCGAGCTGTGGATCGACGCGCCGTCGCGCTTCCTCGCGTATCTGGGAAATCCGGCGGCGAGCGAACGGGCGTTCGACGCCGACGGCATGTTCCGCACCGGCGACCTCGCCCGCTTGTCCGGCGCGGGCTTCGTCTACGAGGCGCGCATCGGCGACGCCATGCGGCTCGGCGGATTCCTGGTGAGCCCCGAGGAGATCGAGGCCGTCATTCAGACCCACCCGGGCGTGGCGGGCGTCCAGGTGGTGGCGGCCGCGCGGGAAGGGGCCGATCCGGTGCCCGTGGCCTTCGTGCAGCCCGCCGACGGGGCGCAGCTCGACGCGGCGGCCGTGCGGGCGCATTGCCTCGAACAATTGGCGCGGTTCAAGGTGCCGGAGCGGATCGTGACGGTCGAGGCGTTCCCGACCGTCGACAGCCCGAACGGCCCGAAAGTGCAAAGGATCCGCCTGCGCGAGATGGCCGAGGCGCTGTTGCGCGAGCCCGCTTATCCCTCGGAGGGATATTCGGCTTGATCTGCGTCAATGCGCCCGCCGCGCACCTTGCTCTGTTGCGGCGGCATAACCGCAGGGAGGCGACGATGAAGAGATCGGCGGCCATTGCGACCGGCGCCGCGCTGCTGCTCGCGGGCGCATTCGCTGCACCGGGCCAGGAGAAAATCTCCGACGGCGTGGTGAAAATCGGCATGCTTGAGGACATGTCGAGCATCTACGCCGACATCACCGGCGTCGGCGCGGTGACCGCGGCCACCATGGCGGTCGCGGATTTCGGCGGCAAGGTGCTGGGCCGGCCGATCGAAATCGTTTCCGCCGATCACCAGAACAAGCCGGATATCGCCTCGGCGACGGCGCGCGAATGGTTCGACAACGAGCACGTCGACGCCCTCATGGACGTGGCCGCCTCGGCGACCGCGCTCGCGGCGATCGAAGTCGCCAAGACCAAGAACAAGATCGTCGTCCTCAACGGGCCGGGCGCGACCCGCATCACCAACGAAGCGTGCACGCCGGTCTCGATCCATTACACCTACGACAATTACGCGCTCTCCCACGGCACCGGCGCCGCCATGGTCAAGGCGGGCTACGACACCTGGTTCTTCCTGACGGCGGATTACGCCTTCGGCCACGATCTCGAAGACGTCACCGCCGCCGTCGTCAAGGCGGGCGGCGGCAAGGTGCTCGGCAGCGTGCGGGTTCCGCTCAACACGTCGGACTTCTCCTCGGCGCTGCTGCAGGCGCAAGCCTCCAAAGCCAAG
>DASPVJ010000519.1:0-3549 GCA_035622435.1 Xanthobacteraceae bacterium
CGCAGGGGGAGGGTGGCCGCGCGCGCAAGCGCGCGGCCGGGTGGGGTTCTTGCTTGAGCGCGGACGCCCCCACCCGGCTCGCTTCGCTCGCCACCCTCCCCCGCTTCGCGTGGGAGGGATTAAGCGCGATTCAAACAAATAAACTTGTCAAACAGCGGTGGGGCTGCCCCCACCCGGCGCGCGGCGCGCGCCACCCTCCCCCGCTTCGCGTGGGAGGGATTCAAGAACCGCCGAGCGCGGCGGCGATGGCGTCGAGCGCCGCTGAGGTCTTCGAGCCGTCGGGGCCGCCGGCCTGCGCCATGTCCGGCCGTCCGCCGCCGCCCTTGCCGCCGAGGGCAGCTGCGCCCTTGCGCACCAGGTCGACGGCGGAAAAGCGCGCGACGAGATCGTCGGTGACGCCGACCACGAGGCCGGCCTTGCCGTCGGGCGCGGTGTTGGCGACCGCGACCACGCCGGAGCCGACCTTGATCTTGCCCTCGTCGGCGAGCGACTTGAGTTCGTTGTTGGCAAGCCCGCTGACGGCGAGGCGCAAGAACCGCGTGCCGTTGACCTCGACGATGGCGGCGCCGTCGGCGGTGCCGCCGCCCATGGCGAGCTTGCGCCTGACGTCGGAGAGTTCGCGCTCGAGCCGGCGGCGGTCGTCGAGCAGGGTTGCGGCGCGCGCCGCGACCTCGCCGACCGGGGCCTTGAGCTCCGAGGCCACCGCGAAGGCGACATCGCGCAGCGCGTTGGCGTGCTCGCGCGCGAAGGTACCGGTCAGCGCCTCGATGCGCCGCACGCCGGCGCCGACCGCGCTTTCCTCGACGATCGAGACGAGCCCGATGTCGCCGGTGCGCCGCACGTGGGTGCCGCCGCAGAGTTCCACCGACCACCCCAAAGTATTGGAACCGACGTTGCCGCCCTCGCCCATGGCGACGACGCGCACCTCGTCGCCGTATTTCTCCCCGAACAGCGCGCGCGCCCCCGAGGCGATCGCGTCGTCGACCGCCATCAGCCGGGTGACGACCGGCGTGTTCTCGAGCACCCGGTCGTACGCCAAGGCCTCGACGCGGGCGATTTCCTCCGCGGCCATGGGCTTGGGGTGGGAGAAGTCGAAGCGCAGCCGGTCGGGCGCGACCAGCGAACCCTTCTGCGCCACGTGGTCGCCCAGCACCTGGCGCAGCGCCTCGTGCAGGAGGTGGGTGGCCGAATGGTTGCGCCGGATGTCGCTGCGGCGGGCGTGGTCGACCTCGAGCGCGAGCGCGACGCCGCGCTTGAGGGTGCCCGTTTCGACCGTCCCGGAATGGACGAAGACGTCGCCCGCCTTCTTCTGGGTGTCGGCGACGCGAAAACGCACGCCGTCCGCCGTCATCACGCCGGTGTCGCCGACTTGGCCGCCGGATTCCCCGTAGAACGGCGTCTGGTTGAGGACGACGGCGCCGCTTTCGCCTTTCTTGAGTTCGTCGACCTCATGGCCGTCGCGCACGATGGCCTCGACCACCCCTTCGGCGGTTTCCGTCTCGTAGCCGAGGAACTCGGTCGCGCCGACCTTTTCGCGCAGCGCAAACCACACCGCCTCGTCCGCCGCCTCGCCCGAGCCCGCCCAGGCGGCGCGCGCCTTCTCGCGCTGGCGGTCCATGGCGTCGGTGAAGGCGGAGAGATCGACGCCGATGCCGCGGGGTTTAAGCGCGTCCTGGGTGAGGTCGAGGGGAAAGCCGTAGGTGTCGTAGAGGGTGAACGCGGTCTCGCCGTCGAATATGTCGCCTTTCTTCAAGCCGCGGCTGGCCTCGTCGAGAATGGCAAGGCCGCGCGCCAAGGTCTGGCGGAAGCGCGTTTCTTCGAGCTTGAGCGTCTCGGCGATCAGGGCCTCGGCGCGCACCAGTTCCGGGTAGGCCTGGCCCATCTCGCGCACCAGCGTGGGCACGAGTTTGAACATCAGCGGCTCGCGCGCGCCGAGGAGTTCGGCATGCCGCATGGCGCGGCGCATGATGCGGCGGAGCACGTAGCCGCGGCCCTCGTTCGAGGGCAGGACGCCGTCGGCGATGAGGAAGGCGGCCGCGCGCAAATGGTCGGCGATCACCCGATGGGAGGCGCCTTGCGGGCCGCCCGCGTCGACCCCGGTCAGTTCCGCCACCTGGTGGATCAGCGCGCGGAAGAGGTCGATGTCGAAGTTGCTGGTGACGCCCTGGAGGACGGCGGTGATGCGCTCGAGCCCCATGCCGGTGTCGATCGACGGCCGCGGCAGCTCGATGCGGGTGGCCGCGTCGACCTGCTCGAACTGCATGAACACCAGGTTCCAAAATTCCAGGAACCGGTCGCCGTCCTCCTCCGGCGAGCCGGGCGGGCCGCCGGCAACGGTCTCCCCCTGGTCGTAGAAGATTTCCGAGCACGGGCCGCACGGGCCGGTGTCGCCCATCGCCCAGAAATTGTCGGCGCCGGCGATGCGCACGATGCGGCGTTCCGGCAGACCGGCGATCTTCTTCCACAGGTCGAAGGCCTGGTCGTCGTCGACGTAGACCGTCGCCCACAGGCGGTCCTTGGCGAGGCCGAACTCCTTCGTCACCAGGTTCCAGGCGAGTTCGATCGCCACGTCCTTGAAGTAGTCGCCGAAGGAGAAATTGCCGAGCATTTCGAAGAAGGTGTGGTGGCGCGCGGTATAGCCGACGTTGTCGAGGTCGTTGTGCTTGCCGCCGGCGCGCACGCATTTCTGCGCGGTCACCGCTCGCGTGTAGGGGCGCTTTTCGAGCCCGGTGAACACGTTCTTGAACTGCACCATGCCGGCATTGGTGAACATCAGGGTCGGGTCGTTGCGCGGCACGAGCGGGGAGGACGGCACCACCGTGTGGCCGTGCCGGGCGAAATAGTCGAGGAAGGCCGAGCGGATGTCGTTGAGGCTGCTCATGGGATCAACCGCCGCGCTTAAGCGCGGGCCGGCCGGATGGTGCCGTCGAGCCTTGTAGCGACGGGGGTCGGCCAAGTCCAGAAACGGGCCCGCGCTGGCGCAGATACGCGCGCCGTCGACGGGCGCCAGGGTCGCGACGGGCGGGCGCCGGCGCCGTTGCACCCTGCGGCCGAGCCCCGGGCCGCCGCCCGAGCCCGAATCCTGCGCAATCAGCAAGGGTCTGCAAGCTTTAACAATGGAACGCTTGGCGCCGGCCGGGCGCCGCCGCGCCGGCGCATTGTATTCTGCAACGATCTGCAAGCGGGGCGACGGGCGCGCGGCGGCGCGCCCGCCCCGGGAGCAGGCGGTTCTGCAAGCGTCTGCAAGCATCTGCAAGGCCATGGGCTTGCTCCGGTGGTCGGCTTCGCCCGCATGCGTCGGGCGCGCGCGGGCGAACGGGCGCGGCCGCGCCGCGCGGTCCGCCGTCACACCGGGCAGGCTAGATCGATATAATAAAGGTATTCAAGCGGCCGCGACGCCCTGCCGCAGGGGGCGGGCCGTCATTGCGAGGAGCCCGAAGGGCGACGAAGCAATCCAGGAACCGCAGCCGCCGCGCGCGTCACCCTGGATTGCTTCGCTTCGCTCGCAATGACGAGCGCTGCGACTGGTATCACCCCTCCGCGGCGTCC
>DASPVJ010000520.1:0-6863 GCA_035622435.1 Xanthobacteraceae bacterium
TTGCCTATAAAATAGGCAATGGCGCTGCCCGTTTGTTCGGCCCGATGCGCACGGCTTTTGCTGGCGTTTGCAATGAAACTGTCGCAAACTTCGATGATGGTGTCGGGGCGTGCTGCCCGCCGCCGGTCCTCGGCTGTCGCGGAGCGAGCGCGCATGCCAGGAGCAATCCCATGGCGAAAAGGGCTGACGGTCATCCGGATCCCGCCGCGACCAACGGCCAAGGCGCCGCGGCGCCGGCCGATCCGCCGGCGGACGAGGCAACGGAGAGCAACGACGAATTGTTGGCGACGGCGGCGACGGTCGGCGTGGTCGCGGTCGGCGCCCTGGTGTTCGAGGCGGCGCTGCTGCCCGGCATCGTCCTCGGCGTCTGCGCGATGCTCGCCCCCAAGGCGCTGCCGAAGATCGGCGGCGCGCTCAATCCCCTGTTCAAATCGACCGTGCGCGGCGCCTACGTGCTGAGCGAAAAGACCAAGGAAATGGTCGCCGAAATGCAGGAGCAGGTGCACGACATCGTCGCCGAGGTGAAATCCGAGGCCGACGCCAAGGCCGATGCGCCGAAGCCGCCGGGCGGCTGAGAGCCTGGCGTCCGCATGACCAGCCTGAAGCTCAGCATCGCCCATCAGGTGCCGGGACGGGTTCGGCTGAAGGTTCCCTCCGCCAAGGGCAACCCGGAGCTGCTGCGCCAGATCAGCGACGCCTTCGGGGTCATCCCCGGCATCGAGCAAATCACCGTCAACCCGACCACCGGCAGCGTGGTGCTGCACTACGACACCGACCAGCACGACGAATTTCACGGCCACTTCCACGCCCACGTCGCCCGCGCGCACGATTACCGGCCGCCCGTCACCGAGATCGACGAGCTTGCGCGCAAGATCGAAGAAGAGGCCGAGTTCCTCGCGCAAAATTCCGAGGCCGCCCGGGCGTTCGTCGACTTCTGCAAGCGCGTCGACAGCGAGATCAAGCTCGCCACCGGCAACATGATCGACCTGAAGATTCTGCTGGCGGTGGGGATCATCGGGTTCACCGTGATCGAGATCGGCGCCGCGGCGGCGACGCCGGTGTGGGTGACGCTGACCATCTTCGCGCTCAACCACTTCATCGCCATGCACCCGCACGCGCACCAGCCGGCCGGAGCCCCCGTCGTCACCCAGGCTTGAGGCGCCCGAGGACAGCGCCCGCAATGGACATTGCGATTCGCCACCACATCCCGGGGCGCGTGCGGCTCCATGTGCCGGCGCTGTGCCGCAAGCCGGCGCTGGCGGAAGCCGCGCTCGACTGGCTGCGCGCGCAACCGGGCGTCAGGACCGCGCGCGTCAACGCCGATTGCGCCTGCCTCGTCATCGAGTACGAGGCGGCGCGGGAAGAGGGGCTGCGTTCGCTGGTCGGCCGCCTGCGGCTGATGAACGTCGGCGACGTGCGCGCGCTCATTGCCGCCAGCGGCACCGCCGGCCCGCCGGCGCCGGCCGCGCTCACCCGCCGGCTCGGCGAGCTGTCGCCCCCCTCCGCGCGCACGTCGCTCGTGCTGCCGACCGTCTCGCTCGCGCTCGCCTTCGTGGCCAGCCCGCTGGTGCGCGCGATCAACATGCCGCTGATGCTGTGGAACGCCTACCCGATCGCGCTGCGCGCCTGGCGGGTGTGGCGCCGCGAGGGCCGGCTCAACGTCGACTTCCTCGACGTGCTGGCGATCACCGCCTCGCTGTTGCAGGGCAATCCGCTCGCCGGCGCCATCGTCACCTGGCTGATCAAGCTCGGCGACCTCATTCGCGACCTCACCGCCGCCGGGTCGCGGCGCGCCATCCGCGAGCTGCTCGAGTTTCAGGCCAAGTCCGCGTGGATCGTGCGCAACGGCGCCGTCGTCTGCGTGCCGGCGAGCGAGCTTGCGGTCGGCGACCACGTCGTCGTCTATCCCGGCGAAATCATTTCCGTCGACGGCGAGATCGTCGAAGGCAGCGCGCTCATCGACCAGAAGACCATCACCGGCGAAGGCCTGCCGGTCACCCGCGCGGCGGGCGAAGCGGTGTTCGCCGCGACGGTGATCCGCGACGGCCAGCTGACCATCCGCGCCACCCGGGTGGGCGCGCACACGACCGCCGGGCAGATCGCCGAGCTCGTCGAATCCGCGCCGGTCGGCGACACCCGCATGCAGAACCATGCCGAGCGGCTCGCCGACCGCCTGGTGACGCCGACCTTGGCGCTCGCTGCCGGCACCGCCCTGGTGACGGCGGATTTCGACCGCTTCCTCTCCCTCGTGATCGTCGACTACGGCACCGGCATCCGCGTCGCCGCGCCGACCGCCATGCTCTCGTCGATGATGCAGGCGGCGCGCGCCGGCATCGTCATCAAGAGCGGCCGGCACATGGAACGCCTCGCCGAGGTCGACGCGATCGTGTTCGACAAGACCGGAACGCTCACCCACGGCAAGCCGGCGGTGCTCGACGTGATCACCTACCAGGATCACACCACGCCCGCGCACCTGCTCGGCCTGGCGGCGGCGGCGGAAACGCGCCTGCAGCATCCGGTCGCCGAGGCGCTGCGCGCCAAGGCGCGCCAGCTCGCCGTCAACATTCCGCCCTGCGATGAAAGCCAGTACCACCTCGGCCTCGGCGTCGAGGGCCAGGTCAACGGCTACTACGTGCACGTCGGCAACGAGCGCTTCATGCGCCGCAGCGACGTCAACGTGCGCGCCGCCATGCGCGACCGCGCCGCCCTCGACGAGCAGGGCTATTCGTCCCTCTACATCGCGGTCGACGGCGTGGTGGCCGGCCTCGTGCCGTATGCGGACCAGGTCCGCGCGGAGAGCCGGCTGGTGCTCGAGCGGCTGCACGCCATGGGCATCCGCGACAGCGTCATGCTCACCGGCGACAACGCGGTCGTCGCCCGCGCCGTGTGCCGGCGGCTCGGGCTCACCCGCCATTTTGCCGACATGTTGCCGGCCGACAAGGCGAGCGCGATCCAGGAATTGCAGCGCGGCGGCAACGTCGTCGCCATGGTCGGCGACGGCATCAACGATTCGCCCGCGCTCAGCTTCGCCGACGTCGGCATCGCCATGAAGCACGGCGCCGAGGTCGCGCACGAATCCGCCCACGTGGTGTTCATGGAAGATTCGCTGTGGAAGCTGGTCAAGGCGGTGGAGATTTCCCGCGAGGCGGTCGACCTGATCCGGCAGAACTACGCCATCGTCGCCGGGCTCAACACGCTCGCGCTGGCGCTCGCCTTGCCCGGCGGCCTGATCAGCCCGTCGATCACCGCGCTGATCAGCAACGGCTCGGCGATCCTCGCCAGCCTCAACGGACTGCGTCCGCTGTTGCGCGCGCCATGACCGCGGCCGCGATCGAGCCCGCGCTGTCGCCGTCGCACCGCCAGGCCCTCGCGCGGGCGCACGCGCTGCTCGAGCGCCAGAGCTTTGCCCAGCGCATCGCCGCCTATGCCGGCCAGCCGATCGACCGCGCGCTCGGCATGATGCCGACGGTCGCGACCGGCGGGCTTCACCTCGTCGTCCAGGCGGCGATGCTCAACTGCCTCAAGCTCGCCATCAGCTCGATCGAACCCGGCGCGCGGCGCCCGCCGGCGGCGATGCTCACCTCGCTGCTGGCCGGGCTGAGCGGCGGGGTGAGCGGCTTCTTCGGCTTCGTCGCGCTGCCGTTCGAACTGCCGGTGACGACGATGCTCATGCTGCGCGCCATCGCCGACACCGCCCGCCACAACGGCGAGGACCTCAGCCGGCTGGAGCCGCGGCTTGCCTGCCTCGAAGTGTTCGCGCTCGGCGGGCAGAAATCGCCGAAGCGCCTCGACCTCGGCTACTACGCGGCGCGCACGCTGTTGAGCCGCCTCGCCGACGAGGCCTCGGCGCTGCTCGTCGAGCGCGGCGTCGCCTCGGTGTCGGCGCCGCTCGTCAACCGGCTGCTGGCGGAAATCGTCTCGCGCTTCGGCGTCGTCGTCTCCGAGCGGATCGCGGCGAGCGCGCTGCCGGTGATCGGCGCGGTCGGCGGCGCCACCGTGAACGTCGCCTTCATGAATCATTTTCAGCGCATCGCCCAGGGGCACTTCACCGTCCGCCGGCTCGAGCGGCTTTACGGCGCCGCCATGGTGCGCCGGCATTATCAGGACTTGTCGAGAACCAACGGTTCCGGGTGACGATCCGTCCGCATCGTGCGGGCGTTCGCGCGCAAGCCGACCTTGGGCGAGCTGTGGCAGAGGCTCCGCAGCGCCGTCGCCCCCTATTGATGACGTCATCCTGAGAGAGCGTGAAACAAACGCAACGTCATCCTGAGGAGCGCGCGAAGCGCGCGTCTCGAAGGATGACGGTCATCAATTAGGTTTGCAGATCACGTCGATGGCGGCGGCGGCAAGCGCGTTGAGCTGCCGGCGCGAGATGCCGGCGCGGGCGCGCACCGCGAGCGTGTGCAGGGTCGCCGTCGCCAGCTGCGCCAGCGCGGCCGGATCGGCGTCCGCCGCGATCTCGCCGCGCTCGCGCGCCTTGGCAATGAGGCCGGACAGGAACGCGTCGGTGGCGCGGATGCTCTCGGCCACGAACGCGCGCACGGCGGGATCGACGGTCGCCTGCGGGGTCGCGGTCGAAATCATGTAGCAGCCGCCCGCCTCCTCGCCGCCGGCCTGATAGACGTCGAGCGCCGCCTGGTAGAAGCGCCCGAGATAGACGCGCAGCGGCGGATCGTCGGCCAAAAGCGCGAGCATGCGCGCGCGCACCTCCTCGCGGAAGCGCTCCAGCGTCTTGAGATAGAGGTCGCGCTTGTCGCCGAACGCGGCGTAGAGGCTCGGCCGGTTCATGCCGGTCGCGGCGGCGAGTTCGTCGAGCGACGTCCCGGCATAGCCGTGCTTCCAGAACGAGGAGGCCGCGTGCGCCAGCGCCCGGTCGGGGTCGTACTGGCGCGGCCGGCCGCGGCGCCGCGCGGGCGCCGGCTCCGATCTTTTTTGTACCACTTCGCAAAAAATCCTTGACGACCCCTTGAATTTATGCGAGGCGGTACAAAAGTCAAGCGGAAGAAGAAGGATGCCATGACCAAGCCCGCCCCTGCCGTCGTCGCGCTCGTGCTCGCCGGCGCCGTGTTCGGCGCCTGCCCGTGGGACGAGCGGGAACGCGGCGCGCCGTTGAGCCGCACCGCCTCGGTGCGCCCCCCGCCGGCCGCCGTGCAGGGAATCGATTGCCCGATCGACGATCGGTGAAACGTCCTCGACCACCCACCAAAGGAGCATGCCATGAAGAAGACCTTGATCCTGTCGATCGTGCTGGCGCTGGCGGCGGCAACGCCGGCGCTCGCGCGCGTCAATCATCACCGGCACGCGGATGCCGCGGCGGCAAGCCGCACCGATCCGGGCTATCAGGCGCCGCGCGACCGCAACGAGGTTCCCTGGGCGCCGTTCTGATCCCGTCGCTCGTCATTGCGAGCGTAGCCTTTAGCCCTCGCGAAAGCGCTAGGGCATGCACACATCTTACGTGATCAGATTCTGGCGGAGCCGTTTGCTCCATCCCTCCCCCCGCGAGCGTAGCAAGCGGTGGGGAGGGTCGCGGCGCGAAGCGCGGCGGGGTGGGGGGCACTTGCGCTCCATCGGCGCGGACCGCGCCAAGCTCAATCGCCCCCCACCCCTTACCCCTCCCCACCATTCGCTACGCGAATGGGAGGAGGGGAACTGAGATGTGTGCACACCCTAGCGCGAAAGCGGGGGAAGCAATGCAGGGCCCGCACGCGCGGCGTTCTGGATTGCTTCGTCGCCCTGCGGGCGCCTCGCAATGACGGGCGTCAGGCTTGCGCGCGCAAGCTGCCCCAGGCGGCGAACGGGCGCTGCGCCAGGGAGCCGCTGTAGTATTCGTCCCGGCCGGTGACCTCGGTCCCGACCCAGGGCGGCAGTTCCACCCGCTGGTGCTCGTCGCGCAACTCGATCTCGGCGATGACGAGGCCGGCGTTCTCGCCGGCGAACACGTCGACTTCCCACCTGGCGTCCTTGTGGGGAACGATGTGGCGCACTTTCTCGACCACGCCGCCCGCGCGCAGCGCGATGAGCGATTCGGCCTCCGACGGCGGGATCGGATACTCGAACTCGAGCCGCCGCATCCCCGGCTGGCGCGCCTTGACGGTCAGCGCGGCCGTTCCGTCGTCGCGGATGCGGACGCGGACCGACGCCCGGCCGTCCGTCGTGAGATAGGCTTGGCGGATGTGGGTCCGTTGCGTCGCCAGCGCCTGCCAGCCGTTGCCGCACACCAGGAATTTGCGCTCGGTCTCGACGCCCATGCGTTGCCCCTCGCTCCGGCGCGCGATCGAATGACGATTCGAGGAAGGCCGTCCCGCTCCCGGTCGGGCGGGCGGCGATCAGCGGTAGGCGGAGCCGCGGCTGCCGAAGCCGGCATTGCCGAAGGCCCAGGCCGGGTTCGTCGGCTCTTTCTTGCGGCGAGCGGTCCGGTGGCGGGGTTTTTTCGCGGGCTTGACGTCGGTCGGAACGGCCTCGCTGGCCGGTTGTTCGGCCGCCGGCAGTTCGGCCGCCTTTGCCGGCTCGATCGAACCGTCGGGGGCGCCCAGCCGGGAATCGGGAGCGGCCGCCGACGGCGCGGCCGACCCCGGGGCTGCGAGGTTGTGGGCAACCGACGCGGCGACCGGGGCACGGACGAAACGGAGCGATCCGCCGGCCGGCAGCCACAGAAACGCCAGCGCCGCCGCGCCGATCGCGGCGCCGACCGCGGTGCTGACCATGAGGGACGCGAGGCCGAACCGGCGCTTGGGCGACAGTTCGCTCCAGCCGGCCGGGGTCAGCTCGTAACGGTTGCGCACCTTGTCCCATGCGAGGAGCCCGCGCCGTCCGGCCGTGCGGACGAGCGCCAGCTTCTCGAACTTGGTGCCGGGGAAAGCCGC
>DASPVJ010000521.1:0-2552 GCA_035622435.1 Xanthobacteraceae bacterium
CCCGAGCCGATCGAGCCCGACGACGACCTCTAAGCCCACGCGCCTGTTGTTTAACCTTGACGGCCCGGACCGCGTCCGGGCCGTTCGCATTCCAGGACGCCGACGCGGCGTGACTTGGTCATCCGGCTTTAGGTTATTTCACGCACGCTTCGGGATCATGGGTTGGCGACTTGCCGTATCGGCCGATCCCCATGATATCCTGTTCAAGTTCGCTCCCGGTCGCCTGCCGTGGTGGCGAAGCGAGCACCGATGCCGTCATTGACCAACCTGCCGCGTATGCAGAACCAGCCGCGCCGGCGCGCGGGCGCCGACGAGCGCACCCAAACCGGTGCCGCCGTCGCGACGCATGTGTCTGAAAACAAAGGGAAATCCGCCAAGCCGCGGATCATGCGGCAGTACGACCTGGTGGAGCGGGTGCGCCGTTACAATCCCAACACTGACGAGGCCCTGCTCGATCGCGCCTACGTCTACGCGATGAAGGCGCACGGCACCCAGACGCGCGCGTCGGGCGATCCTTATTTCTCCCACCCGCTCGAAGTCGCGGCGATTCTGACCGACCTCAAACTCGACGACGCCACCATTGCGGCCGCGCTGCTGCACGACACCATCGAGGACACGCCGACCACGCGCGCGGAGATCGACCAGCGGTTCGGGCCGGACATCGGTGCGCTGGTCGAGGGCCTCACCAAACTCAAGAAGCTCGACCTCGTCACGCGCGAGGCGAAGCAGGCGGAGAACCTGCGCAAGCTCCTGCTCGCCATCGCCGTCGATGTGCGCGTGCTGCTGGTCAAGCTCGCCGACCGGCTCCACAACATGCGCACCCTCAATCATGTGCCGCCCGAGACGCGCCGGCGCATCGCCGAGGAAACGCTCGACATCTACGCGCCGCTCGCCGGCCGCATGGGCATGCATGAGATGCGCGAGGAGCTCGAGGACCTGGCGTTCCGCGAGCTCAATCCCGACGCCTACCGGGTCGTCCGCCAGCGCCTGGTCGCGCTCGCCGAGCGCAACCGCGACCTGATTTCCGAAATCGAGCAGCAGCTTGCCCGCAAGCTTGCCGAGCGCGGCATTGCCGCCGTGGTGAGCGGCCGGCAGAAGCGGCTCTACTCGATCTGGCGCAAGATGGAGCGCAAATCGGTGGGCTTCGAGCAGCTCTCCGACGTCATCGGCTTTCGCATCATCGTCGAGCGGGTCGAGGACTGCTACCGGGCGCTGGGCGCCGTCCATAGCACTTGGCCGGTGGTGCCGGGACGCTTCAAGGATTACGTGTCCACGCCCAAGCAAAACGAATATCGCTCGATCCACACCACGGTGATCGGGCCGGGCCGCCAGCGGGTCGAGCTGCAAATCCGCACCCGCGAGATGCACGAAATCGCCGAATACGGCATCGCCGCGCACGCGCTCTACAAGGACGGCTCCGGTTCGCCGTCCGAGATGCTGTCGCGCGAATCGAGCGCCTACGCGTGGCTGCGGCGCACGGTCGAGCTTCTGGCGGAGGGCTCCAATCCGGAGGAGTTTCTCGAGCACACCAAGCTCGAACTGTTCCACGATCAGGTGTTCTGCTTCACCCCCAAGGGCAAGTTGATCGCGCTGCCGCGCAAGGCGACGTCCATCGATTTCGCCTACGCGGTGCACACCGACGTGGGCAACCGGGCGGTGGGCTGCAAGATCAACGGCCAGATCGCGCCGTTGGTGTCCGAGCTGTCCAACGGGGACGAAGTCGAGATCCTCACCTCGAAGGCGCAAGCGGCGCCGCCGGCCGCGTGGGAATCGATCGTCGTCACCGGCAAGGCGCGCGCCGCGATTCGCCGGGCGACGCGGGTGGCGGTGCGCAAGCAATACGCCGGGCTCGGCCGGCGCATCGTCGAGCGCCTGTTTGCCCGCGCCAAGAAGGACTACGCTGACGACAAGCTGCAAGGCGCGCTGCCGCGCCTCGCGCGCGCCTCGATCGAGGACGTGATGGCGGCGGTCGGCCGCGGCGAGATGAAGGCCGCCGATGTCGCCCGCGCGGTCTACCCCGACTACAAGGAGGAGCGCGCGGCGGTCGCCTCGCCCAAGCCGGACGGCGGCTGGTTCGGGATGAAGATGGCGCGCTCGTTGAAATTCAAGGTTCCGGAGGGCCGCGACAAGGGCCCGGCGATCCCGATCCGCGGCATCAACAGCGACCTGCCGGTGCGGTTCGCGCAGGAGGGCGGCGCGGTGCCGGGAGACCGCATCGTGGGCATCCTCACCCCGGGCGAAGGCATCACCATCTACCCGATCCAGTCGGCGGCGCTCAAGGAGTTCGAGGAAGCGCCCGAGCGCTGGCTCGACGTGCGCTGGGACGTCGAAGGAACCAGCCCGCAGCGGTTTCCGGCGCGGATCGTCGTGCAGTCGGTCAACGAACCCGGCACCCTTGCCCAGATCGCGCAGGTGATCGCCGAGCACGACGGCAACATCGACAACATCCGCATGACCCGCCGCTCGCCCGACTTCACCGAGATTCTGATCGACTTGGAGGTCTACGACCTCAAGCATTTGACTGCGATCATCGCCCAATTGCGCGCCAAAGA
>DASPVJ010000522.1:0-3863 GCA_035622435.1 Xanthobacteraceae bacterium
GCGAGCGCCGCGTCGGCAAGGCGCAGGTGGTCCTTGAGCACGCCCTTGAGCACGGCGCGCAAATCGGTGGTCGGCTTGAGGTCGCGGCCTTCGTAGAGGCTCGCGTCCTTGAGCCCCGGCCAGTCGGCGATGACGCGCCCGCCGTTGAGCGCGCCGCCTGCGAGCAGCGCCACCGTGGCGGTGCCGTGGTCGGTGCCCTCGGTGCCGTTGATGCGCGCGGTGCGGCCGAACTCGGTGACGATCGCGACGACCGTCTCGCGCCACGCCGGCCCCATCTCCTTCTCGATCGCCGCCACGGCGCCGTCGAGCGCGGCGAGCAGCAGCGCCAGGCGGCCGGTCACCGCGCCCTCGTCCTGGTGGGTGTCCCAGCCGTCGAAGGCGAGCGCGCCCACGCGCGGACCGTCGGGCCGCGCCATGAACTTCGCCGCCGCGCCGGCGGCTTCGGCGAAATAGGCGCGCGCCTGCGCGCCCGGCCCCTGCTGCGGCGGCCGGCCCTTGTCGGGCGCCATGGCGACGCCGCCGGCGCGGGCGATCGCGGCGAGGCCCATGCGCTCCTCGAGCACGCGGGCGAGCGGCGGGTCGGTGTGGCGATAGAGGTCGAGGAGCCGCATCAAGGTGTCGTCGGTCGCCGGCGGCAGCCGCGCCGGCGTCCACGACATCACCGGGGCTGCGCCGCGCACGATCAGCGGGGTCACCGGCCCGACCGCGAAGGCCTGGCGCGCGTTCGGCTCGACCCGGCCGCCCGGCTCGAGCGCGGCGAGCGCCCGGTTGAGCCAGCCGGTGTCGGTCGCGCCCGGCTTGCCGAGGCCGCTTTCGAGCACGTCCTGGCCGTCGAAGTGGGAGCGCTCGCGATAGGGCGTCGCGGCCGCGTGCACGATCGTGGCCTGGCCGGCGCGATAGAGCCGGTGGAGTTCCGGCATCGCCGGATTGAGCGCGAAGAATCCGTCGAGCTTGAGCGCCGGGTTGGCGCCATCGAGCAGCAAGGCCTTGTCGCCGCGCAGCCGCACCCAATCGGGATCGCCGACCGGCGCCACCGCGGCGAGCCCGTCGAGAGCGCCGCGCAGCACGATCGCGAGAAAGCGCGGGTCGCGGCCCTCCGCCCGCGCGAGCTTGGGCAAATAGGCCCAGGCGAACAGCGCGCCCGAGGCGAGCAGGAATTCGCGGCGGGACGGGGCGTGCAAACGGCACCGATGTTCGTTGGCCACGGTGTCAGCTCCTCTGAAATTCCGGCGCCATCAGCAACAGCGCCAGCGCCTGCGGGCGGCTTTCCGCGCGGGTGATCGCCTGGCGCGTGTCGGCCGAGGCGAGCGGGCCGAGCGCGGTGTCGATCGCCGCCTGGGGATCGACCAGGGCGGCCACCCGCGCCGCCAGTTGGTTGGCGACGTCGACGCGTTGGGCGATGCCGTCCATCCAGGCGGCGCTGTCGTCGGGGAAGCCCTTGGGCGCGGGCGGCCGCCACAGCGGCTCGCCCAGCATGTTCTGCGCCTGGATCACCGGGCGGATGTCCGGCGGCGTCACCCCGGTCGCCCGCAGCGCGGCGACGAACCACACGCCCGGCGGCTTGAGTTTTTCGCGCGGCGCCGCCCATGCCTCGGGCGCCGATACCAGGGTGCGCGCCAGTTCCTTGAGGTTGCCGTCGGTGTCGCGGAAGCGCTTGGCGAGGCGCTCGACGAGCGCCGGCGGCGGCGCGTCGGTCACGAACGCGCGCGCGAGCTTTATCGCGATGTGTTGGGCGGTCGCCGGGTGGCGGGCGAGATCGGCGAGCACCGCGCGACCCTGGTCGATTTCGCCGTCCGGATAGATGCGCCCGATCACCGTCTGGTCGCCGGGCTCGTGCATGCGCGCATTGAACGTGAACTCCCCGCCGCGCGCCGGGTCCTGCCGCGGCGGCACCACCGTCCAGCCGGTGATGACCTTGGCGAAATTGGTCACGTCGGTTTGCGTGTAGACCGTGCGCACGCCGAGCGTATGCAGTTCGAGGATTTCGCGCGCGAGATTCTCGTTGAGCCCCTTGTTCTGATTGCGGCCGGCGATCGAGTCGGGACCGATCGAACGCGCGTTGTCGAGGTAGACCAGCATGGCCGGGTGGCTCTCGACCGCGACGAGCATGTCGGCGAAGCGGCCGAGCACGTGGGCGCGGATCGCTTCGCGCTCGTAGGCGCCGGCGAGCGCGCGCACCTGGCCCTTGTCGGCGGAGACGCAGAAATGGTTCGACCAGAACCACACCAGGCGCTCGGCGAAGCCGAGGTCGGCGCCGAGCGCCGCATCGATGCGGGCCTTGGCCTCCTCGAGAAAGACCTGCTGCGGGAATCCGGGGAGCGCGTTGGCCTTGGGTTGGGCGGCGGCCGCGTCCATGCCGGGCGCGGCCGGAGGCGCCGCCATCCCGGTTTGCCCGTCCGGGGCGGGCGGGGCCGGCGCTGCCTTGGCGGCTTCGCGCTGCGCCCGCTCGGCCAGGCGCTGGGCCCGCCGCTCCTGGCGGAAGTTGAACGCCCCGCGCGCGGCTTCGCCGCTGCTGAGCAGGTCCGGATCGGTGATGCGGCCGGCGCCCGGCCGGTCGAGTTCGGCGATGAGCGCGCCGCGCGGGTCCGACGCAATCGCCGCGATCGATCCGAGCCGGGGACCGAAGCCGAACCGGTGCAGCGCCAGCGCCGCCTCGGCCTTTGGATCGCGCGCCATAGGGCCTCCGTCGTTCACGTCCGGAGTTCGCGCCCCCGCATTGGAACACCCGACTGAGGCGAATCCGGCGAGAAGAATCGCCGATGCGGGTGGCAACAGTGCGGCGGGCGACCTTTCCGGTTCGTGTCCGCGGCAAGATAAATCGCAACGATTTGCGATTTTTTCCGCCGCCGCGGTCGCTCCGCCGCGCGGCTGAAAGCAAAAATGGCCCCGCCGAAGCGGGGCCAAGTCGTGGGAGGAAGATACCCATTTACGGGCATGGCAACCGTAACTGAGTCGGGCGCGCCGGGAAAGTTGCGGCCGGCGATTGCCGAATCACGCACCCTGGCGAACGTGGACGGCAAGCCAGACCGTGGGGCGCTCGGGATCCGTCCAGTCCACCCGATGGCGGCAATGCGCGGGGATGAGAAGATAATCCCCCGGGTGCATGGTCCGCGCCTGCGTTTCGCCCTCGATCACGAGCCGCGCCGACCCGGCGAGCACCAGCACCCATTCGGCCCAATCCTGATCGAACCAGAAGCCGGGCGGGCTCGCCTGGCCGGTCGAGACGATCCGCTCGATCCGCACGTTTGCGTCGGCGAAAAGCGCGATCGTCTGCTCCGCGGCGAGGCCGTGCGGCGGCGCCGCGAACAGGTTTCCGCCCTCGCCGGTCATGATGGTCATCCTGGCCGGAGCGTGGCGCGGCGAATTTTCGGGACTCAGGCGAGCGTGTCGACGCTCGTGCCGGTGCCGCTATTCGAGCTCGTGCTGTTGTTGGCGAGGGTCTGCAGCGCCGTGCCTGCGCTCTGGCCCTGCGCCGCGAGCTGCTTGGTCGCGGCCGTGGCCGAAAGGCTCGCCAGGTTCTGGTAGTAATCCGCCTGCGCGGTCGCAAAGGAAGAGTTGGCCGAATTGTTGGCCGACATGTCCTGCTGGGTTATCGCCGCCTGGGAATTGAACCAGTTATCCATCTGCCGCCAAGCGGCGATCATCCGCACGGACATCGCGCTGTCCTCCTTAACGGCGCGAGGATGCGAGCCATTGGTTAACGCTTCGTCAATCCTCCTCCCACGACAGCTGATTGCGCGGCAGCCGGCCGCTAGAGCATGATGCCGAAAAGTGGGTACCGGTTTTCGGAAAACATCATGCTCGAACGATAAGCTAAAGCGGGATGGCGATTCGAAGAAAAGCCATCACGCTTTAGGATCGAA
>DASPVJ010000523.1:0-2663 GCA_035622435.1 Xanthobacteraceae bacterium
CTTCATGGCCGAGCGCGGCGAGGACGTCGGCAAGCCGCATCAGCTGGTCGGCGCCGAGCCGGCCGGTCGCCATCAGCGGGCCGGTCGGCAGCGCGGTCGAAAGCCCGATCAGCGCCGCCGGTCCGCGCCGGCGCACGAACGGGAAATGGGTCGCCGCGCCGGGCGCCGCGATCGGCCCGGCCGCGTCGCCGCGCATGTAGTCGCCCCAGTAGCGCAGCGGATGCGCCGCCGCGGCGCGCACGTAGGCGTCGTGGTTGCCGGGCACGACGGTGACGCGCTCGGGCGGGCCGAGCCGCGCGAGCCATTGGTGCGCGAGCGCGAACTCGGCGGCGAGCGAGAGGTTGACGAGGTCGCCGGTGACGGCGATGTGGTCGACCGGCGTCGCCGCGAGGTCGCGCTGCAGGAGGTCGAGCACCTCCGGGCGGTGGACCGCATGGCGCCCGCGCTGCCAGTTGATGAAGCCGAGCCCGCGTTTGTTGACGAGTTCGCCCACGCGCGGCCTCGGGATGGGTCCGAGGTGCGGATCCGACAGGTGCGCCAGCACGAACATAAGGGATTAAGAGCTGCCGATCAGGATGCCGGCGATGAACACCAGCGCGCCGCCGACCATGACCTGGAATCCGGCGGCCAGGAACGAGGTGTCCATGTAGCGCCAGCGAATCCACGATATGACGGTCAGCTCGACGGCGACGACGATGATCGAGATGGTGGTGGCGATCCAGAAATCCGGCACGAGGTAGGGCAGCGTATGCCCGAGCCCGCCGATGGCGGTCATCAGGCCGCACACGCCGCCGCGCAGCACCGGCGCGCCGCGCCCGGTAAGCGAGCCGTCGTCGGACAAGGCCTCGGCGAATCCCATCGAGATGCCGGCGCCGACCGAGGCGGCCATTCCGACCAGGAACGCGTCCCACGGCCGGTGGGTGGCGAACGCGGCGGCAAACAGCGGCGCCAAGGTCGACACCGAGCCGTCCATCAGGCCGGCGAGCCCCGGCTGCACGTACTGCAGCATGAACATGCGCCGCGCCGTCTCCTCCTCCTCGGCGCGGACATCCTTGGTGAGCAGGCGTTCGCCCAGCCGCTCGGCCAGATCCTCGTGCTTGTCCTCCGCCTCGGCGAGTTGATCGAGCAGCTGGCGCACCGAGGCGTCGCGCGCCGTCGCCGCCGCCTTGCGGTAGAAGCGGGCGGTCTCGAACTCCATCTCGGCGGCGTACTTGCGCACCTCGTCGATGCCGAGCGGGCGCACCAGCCACAGCGGCTTGTGGCGCACGAACCCGCGCACGTCCTGGCGCCGGATCAGCGGCAGGTAGTCGCCGAACTTGCCGCGGTAGAGGTCGAACAGCAGGGTGCGGTGGCGGATCTCTTCCGCCGCCATCTCCTCGAACATTTCGGCGGACGCCGGGTATTGCGCCCGCAAGCCTTCGGCAAAGCCGCGATAAATGCGACTGTCCTCTTCCTCGTTGGTGATGGCGAGGGCAAGGATTTCCTGCTCGGTCAGTTCGGCAAACCGCTTCACGGCCGGCACCTGTTTTGAATTGTTCTAATGTACGCTTACAGGCTGGAACGGCCCATTGGCAAGGGCGGGAATGGACGGATGGGCGCGGAGCGCGAAAAACCGATCGATCGCTTGCGGCGGGCGGCGGAGCCGGCGTTGCGGCGCCTCTTGCACCTGCACTGGCGCTTCAGCCGCGGGCTGACGCTCGGCGTGCGCGCGGTCGTGATCGACGCGGCCGGCAAGGTGTTCCTGGTGCGCCACAGCTATGTCGCCGGGTGGCACCTGCCGGGCGGCGGGGTCGAAACCGGCGAGACCTTGGCGGAGGCGCTCGCGCGCGAACTTGCCGAGGAGGGCAACATCGCCGTGGTCGGAACCCCGCCGCTGCACGGCGTCTTCTTCAATCCGGTCGATTCCCCGCGCGACCACGTCGCCGTGTTCGTGGTGCGCGTGTTCCGTCAGGACGGGCCGCCGCGCGGCAACCGCGAGATCGTCGCGCACGGGTTCTTCGCCCTCGACGCGCTGCCGGCCGACACCACGCCCGGCACGCGCCGGCGGCTCGCCGAAGTGCTCGAAGGCGCGCCGGTGGCGGCGAAGTGGTGAACATCAGGAGGCAGAACGATGGACGTCTTCAGTCTGGAGCACGAGCAGGCGTTCGATCCCCGGCGGCACGTGGAAAAAATCCTCGGGCGGATCGGCGACGGGGACGTGACGGTCGCCTGCTGGGAGCCGGGACAGATCAGCCCGTATCATTGCCACCCGGACGCGACCGAAATCTACTTCTGCTTCACCGGCGGCGGCACCATGCGCACGCCCGAGCGCGCCGTCGCGCTGACGCCGGGGTCGTTCGTGGTCCATCCGGCGGGAGAGGTGCACGAATACGCCAACGGGCCGCAACGCACCCTGCTGTTCCGGGTGCGCTACGGCGCGAACATGCGCTCGCGCCACCTGGACTGGCGCGGCAACCCGGCCTTCAAACAATCGCCGCAGGACGCGGAATATTATCGTCAGAACCCGCCCACGTGAGCGGCCCCACCCGGCGGGTTGCCACGCCGCCTATACCGTGGCGAGGGCCCTCCAAAGTGCGTCGTTCGTGCCCTGGAAGAACACAAAGTCAAACTTATGCAGTTTGGTTCTGACGGGGACAACGAATGGCGCCGACTTGGTGAAAGCC
>DASPVJ010000524.1:0-25680 GCA_035622435.1 Xanthobacteraceae bacterium
CCGACCGGCACCAACCCGTTGGTGCCTTCGGCGATCTGCCAGTCGACCAACCCGCGGAAGGCCTGCTCGTCGAGCGAACCGTTCTTGAGCGGGGTCACGAGCGCGGTGAAGGAGCCCCTGAAGCTCGTCCTGGCTGTCATGGCACGATCCTCGGTTTTGGGGGCGCGGCGGCGGCCGGCCTGCAATTCCATATCGGGTCGAGGCGGCAGAAGAAAGACCCGGCGCCGGATGCCGCGGCTGCCCCGGTTTTGCCGCGGTTGGCGCGCAATTGTCCTCCGATCGGGACCGGTTAGCAATTCGTTAGTGAGATCGACCGAGAACGGTCCCACGGGGGAAGTCTGCGCCGGCTGGGACGGACCCGGTGCCAGGTTCTCGCGCAAACGATTGAAATGACTTGCGTTCCGGGCCGAAACGGCAGCGGGACGCCGAGCCGCCAAGGCCTATCGCGCCTACGGCGCGGTCGGACCGGAGGGATCGATTCGAAAGCGCAATTCCGAACGGACGAACAACGGATGACCCGCCGCTCTCGCCTGCTCGTACTCCTTGCCGCAACGACGTTCGCCGCCGGCTTTGCAGCCGCCGCCCATGCCGTCGGCGACACCGCTCCAACCGACACGAAGTCCGTACTCGCCAAGCCGGCGAAGCCGGTCGCGGCCAAGCCGGGTGCCGCGAAGTCCGGCGCCCCGAAGCCGGGCTCCGCCAAGACCGGTGCGACCAAGACGACCGCGAAACCGGGCAATGCCAAGGCAAAGCCGGCGGCAGCGAAGACGGACGACGCGAAGAGCGGCACGGCAAAGACGAAGACCGCCAAGGCCGGCAAGGGGAAGGACGCGAAGAAGACATCGGCCAAGTCCCACGTGGCCAAGTCAAAGCCCGCACCTGAAAAGCACGACGCCAAGGGTCCGCCCCCCAAACCCGCGACGCTTGCCTCGGCGGCACCCGGCCCGATCGTTCCCGACGTTGCCGCCGTCGCGGTTGGCGCGGAGGATGTCGAGGCGGTGCGCGACGCGATCGCCCGCGTCCACCACAGCAGGACCACCGAGGCGAGCGAGATCGAGGCATCGCTGCACGATCCGGTGGCCCGCAAGCTCCTCGAATGGGCGATCCTGCGCAACGAGAGCAACGGCGCCGACTTCGACCGCTACGCCGCCTTCATCCGCAACAACCCGAGTTGGCCGAGCATTCCGCTGTTCCGGCGACGCGCCGAGGGCGCCCTGTGGCACGAACACCGCGACGCCGCGACCGTGCGCGCGTTCTTCGCCAACGCCAAACCCGCGAGCGCGCGCGGGCGCTTCGTTCTCGGCCGCGTGCTCATCGCCCAGGGCGAGCGGGCCGAGGGCGAAGCCCTGATCCGCGAAGGCTGGCGCAGCGAAGACTTTACCGACGATCTCGAAGCGCAGGTGCTCGACGAATTTCCCCATGTGCTGACCCGCGCCGACCATCGCGCCCGCATGCATCGGCGACTCTATGCCCACGATTTCGCGGCGGCGATGCGCGCCGCCCATCGCCTCGGCGACGCCGACATTGCCATCGTGAAGGCCTATGCGGCGGTTGCCGCCCGATCCGACAAGGCCGGAGCGCTGCTCGACGCGGTTCCCGCCGACGCGCGCGAGGATGCGGCCTTTGCGCTCGCTCGCATGCAGTGGCTCATGCACAAGGACCGAATCGCCGACGCCGGGCGCGTGGCGCTCGCCGCCCCGCACGAGGCGAGCCAGATCGAAGATGCGGACGAATGGTGGCGCACGCGCCGCATGCTGGTGCGCAAGCTGCTCGATATCGGAGACGCGCAGACCGCCTATCGGGTGGCGCGCGACGCGGCGCCCCCGGCGAGCGAGAACTACCGCGCCGACCACCATTTCACCGCCGGCTGGATCGCGCTGCGCTTCCTCAACGATCCGTCGACCGCGCTGGCGCATTTCCAGCGGGTGGCCAACGGCATCGTCAACCCGATCGCGCTGGCGCGGGCGGCCTACTGGCAGGCCCGCGCGGTCGAGGCGCTCGGCCGGCGCCAGGAGGCGCGCGCGCTTTACGAAGCCGCGGCCCGCTACCCCACCGCCTATTACGGGCAGTTGGCGCGCGCGAAGCTCGGCATCACCGAGATCATCCTACGCCGCCCGCCCGAGCTCGACGCCGCCCAGCGCGCCGTCGTCGCCAACCTCGAGCTGGTGCGCGCAACCGAGATGCTCTACGCCATCGGCGAACGCGATCTCGTCATTCCCATCGTCTCCGACCTCGCGGAACGCGCGGTCGATCCCACGATCCTGTTCGGGGTCGCCGAAGTCACCACGCGCCACCAGGACGCGCGGGCGACGCTGCTCCTCGGCAAGGCGGCGCTCGGGCGCGGCTATGCGTTCGATCAGTATGCCTTCCCCAATTTCGGCCTGCCGAACTTCGCCTCCGTTGCGCCGGAAATCGACCGCAGCATCGCCTATGCCATCGTGCGCCAGGAAAGCGAGTTCAATCAGCGCGACGTGTCTCCCGCCAAGGCGGTCGGCCTGATGCAGGTCACCCCCGAGGCCGGGCGCGACACCGCCAAGCGGTTCGGGGTGTCCTACGACTGGCACCGGATGGTGAGCGATCCGGTCTACAATTCGCAAATGGGCGCCGCCGAACTGTCCGGCCTGCTGCAGGATTATCGCGGCTCCTACATCCTCACCTTTGCCGGCTACAACGCCGGGCGCGGCCGGGTGCACGAATGGATCGAGCGCTTTGGCGACCCGCGCGATCCCCGCATCGACCCGATCGACTGGGTCGAGCGCATTCCGTTTTCCGAGACCCGCAACTACGTCCAGCGGGTGATGGAGAATTTCCAGATCTATCGCGTGCGGTTCGGCCACGGCCCGCGCCTGACCATCGAAGCGGACCTGCGCCGGGGCGCGATGGGGAATTGAGCCGGCGAGAACGGCTCGCATCCGCACCGGGGCCGGCGACTGGAAACTCGTGAGTCATAGTTCGGAACGCGCCGATGAACCGCAAACAGCGCCGCGCCGCCGCCAAGTTTGAGCACACTTCAAATAGACCGGGTACGCCAGCCGCTGCCCTGGCGCCGACAGGCACTGCGGATGTCCTCGCCGCCGGCATCAAACACCACCAAGCGGGACGATTGGCGCAGGCCGAGGCTTGTTATCGGCGGGTGCTGCTGGCCGACCCTGACTGTGCGGGTGCCCTAGCCCACTTGGGCGCCATCGCTCATCAGGCGGGGAAACATGACAGCGCCGTCGAACTGATCGGTCAGGCGATAAAGCGGAATCCACGGCATCCCGACTATTTTTCAAATCTGGG
Organism: Xanthobacteraceae bacterium; assembly: GCA_035622435.1. Taxonomy (GTDB): domain Bacteria; phylum Pseudomonadota; class Alphaproteobacteria; order Rhizobiales; family Xanthobacteraceae; genus AP-16. The sequence goes on from DASPVJ010000524.1 coordinate 3,283, forward strand.
CATGGCGCTGCACGCCCTAGGCAAGATCGAGGAGGCGGTCGCAGCATATCGTCAAGCGATCGGCGTCTGGCCGAGCCATTCCAAAGCATATTGCAACATGGGCGTTGCGCTTAGAGACCAAGGCAAGCTCGAGGAGGCACTTGTCGCTTTTCGCGAGGCCATCATCCTCAAGCCTGATTATGCGATGGCTCATTCGAACTTGCTCTTTTGCCTGAACTACGACGACAGAGTGACAGCCGACGACCTTTTTGCCGCCCACCGTGAATGGGATGAACGGCACGGCCGGCCGGCACCGCGGCCTGCGGCCTACTCCAATGTTCGAGAGGCGGGGCGGCGCCTGAGGATTGGCTATGTGTCGCCAGACTTTTACTGGCATTCAGTGTCGCATTTTCTCAAGCCGCTGTTCAAGGCGCACGATCGACAAATCGTCGAAGTATTTTGCTACTCCGATGTAGAGCGCCAAGACGTGGTTACGGCATATCTGCGAGGACTTGCCGATCGCTGGCGGGTAACCGTCGGTCTCCCGGACGACGAGTTTGTACGAGATATTCGGGCGGACGGCATCGATATTCTAGTCGATCTTGCCGGTCATACGGGTTGTCGTTTGCCGGTATTCGCCCACAGGCCGGCGCCCATACAGGTTACCTGGCTGGGCTATCCCAACACCACGGGCCTTGAGGCCATCGATTACCGTTTGGTCGATGCGGTGACCGATCCTGTGGGGCAAGCCGATGCTCGCGCCAGCGAGAGCTTGGTGCGGCTCGACGGGGGCTTCCTCTGTTACGGGGGACCGAAGGACCCTCCGGAACCGGCACCGCCGCCCTGTCGCGAGGCGGGCAGAGTAACTTTTGGGTCGTTCAACAACCCGATCAAGCTGTCCGCGGTTACTCTCGATGCTTGGGCAACGCTGCTCGGCCGACTGCCGCAAGCGCGTCTGTTGTTGAAGGGGAAACCGTTCACCGATGGCGCTACGCAAGCATTGTTCTTGGCCCGATTGAGGGAACGCGGGGTAGCATCGGAGCGGGTCGAACTATCGGCCTGGGTAGAGAATTCGGCGCATTTGGCTCGCTACCATCAGCTTGACATTGCCCTTGATCCGTTCCCCTACAACGGGACCACCACCACCTGCGAGGCGCTGTGGATGGGTGTACCCGTGGTAACGCTCAGGGGTGATCGCCACGCCGGACGGGTTGGTGCCAGTCTGCTGGGCCAGCTCGGCCTGACGGACTTGGTTGCCGCTTCCGTCGAGAAATACGTCGAGATCGCCGTCACCCTTGCTGGCGATGCGGCGCGCCTGGACGAGCTGCGCCGCTCCTTGCGGCCGCGCATGGCAGCGTCACCGTTGTGCGATGGCCAGGTCTTCGCCCGCAAAATCGAAGCGGCCTTTCGGCAAATGTGGCGGCGATGGTGCGAGACTCCGGGAGACAACATGGACCCAGCGTATCCGAGACCGCGGCAAGCGGTCCTCGGCTGACAATCGGTCGGAACACGCCGATGAACCGCAAACAGCGCCGCGCCGCCGCCAAGTTTGCCGGCCCGTCAAACAACCGGGCCGGGCCGGGCGCAGGCGGCGGGGTTCCGGCCGGCGTTCCCGGCATTTTGGCCGCCGGCGTCGAACATCACCAAGCGGGCCGCTTGTTCGAGGCCCAAACCTGTTATCGCCGGGTACTGGCGGTCCAACCCGACAATGCGGATGCGCTCAATCTGCTGGGCGTCCTTGCGCAACAGTCGGGGCGCCACGATTTGGCGATCGAATTGATCGGCCAGGCTGTAAAGCGGGACGGGCAGCATCCGCTCTATTTTTCGAACCTCGGCCTCGCATTCTACAGCCAAGGCAAGTATCGCGAGGCAATCGCTGCCTATCGCCGGGCGATCGCCATCGACCCCAACTATGCGGAAGCCCATTGCAACCTCGGCAATGCATGCAAGGAACTGGGAGAGCTCGACGAGGCGGTCGCCGCGCATCGCCGGGCGATCGCCATCAAGCCCCACTTCGCCGAGGCCCATGCCAATCTCGGCAACGTACTCAGGGACGTAGGCAAGCTCGACGAGGCGATCGCCGCGCATCGCCGCGCGACCGTCATCAAGCCTAACTTTGCCCAGGCTCACTACAATCTCGGCAACGCTTTGCATGAGCAGGGCAACTTCGCGGAGGCGATTTCCGCGTTTCGCTTGGCGATCGGCCTCAAGGGCGACTATGCAGAGGCTCACTACAACCTCGGCAATGCGCTGCGTGAACAGGACAAAACCGAAGAAGCGATCTCTGCATTTCGCCGGGCGATCGCCATCAAGCGCGACTACGCCGATGCTTATTGCAACCTCGGCAGCGCGCTCAAGGACCAGGGCAAGCTCGACGAGGCGGTCGCCGCCTATCGGCAGGCGATCGGCGTCAGCCCCGGCCACACGGTGGCGCATTCCAATTTGCTGTTTTGCCTCAACAACAGCGACACCGTGACGGCCGATCATGTTTTTGCCGCGCATCGTGAATGGGACGATCGGCACGGCCGACCGGCGCCGCGGCCGGGATCCTACGCCAATGGTCGCGAGGTCGATCGGCGACTGAGAATTGGCTATTTTTCCCCGGATTTTCGCCAGCACTCGGTCACGCATTTCTTTGAGCCGCTGCTGCAGGGACACGACCGGCAAGCGCTGGAAGTATTCTGCTATGCGGAGGTCAGGCGGCCGGACGCGGTGACGGCGCGTCTGCAGGGACTGGCCGATCACTGGCGCTCGACCGTCGGGCTGTCGGACGATGCGCTTGCCGAGCGCATCCGTGCGGACCGAATCGATATTCTGGTCGATCTTGCCGGCCATACCGGTGGGAACCGTCTGCCGGTGTTCGCCCGCAAACCGGCGCCGATCCAGGTGACGTGGCTGGGTTATCCCAACAGCACGGGGCTTAAGGCCATCGACTACCGTCTGGTCGATGCGGTGACCGATCCGGTCGGGGAAGCCGACGCCTTGGCCAGCGAGACCCTGGTGCGGCTCGACGGCGGCTTCCTCTGCTACGGGGGGCCGAAGGAAGCGCCGGAACCGGGACCGCCGCCGTGCCTTAAGACCGGCGCTGTAGCGTTCGGTTCGTTCAACAGCCCGACGAAAGCGTGCGCGGCCACCTTCGATGCCTGGGCAACGCTGCTCGCCCGACTCCCTCAAGCGCGGCTGTTGTTGAAGGGAAGACAGTTCGCCGACGCGGCGGCGCGCGCGACCTTCCTCGCGCGGCTGGGCGAGCGCGGGGTGGCGGGCGAGCGGGTGGAACTCGTGGCCTGGGTGCCGGACTTCGCCGCCCATCTCGCGCTCTACGGCCGAATCGATGTTGCGCTTGACCCGTTTCCCTACAACGGAACCACCACCACCTGCGAAGCGCTGTGGATGGGCGTGCCGGTGGTGACGCTCAAGGGCGATCGTCACGCCGGACGGGTTGGCGCCAGTCTGCTGAGCCAGCTCGGTCTGACGGACTTGGCTGCCGCTTCGGTCGAGGAATATGTCGAGACCGCCGTCGCGCTCGCCGGCAATCCGGCGCGCCTCGACGAGCTGCGCCGCTCGCTGAGGCCGCGCATGGCAGCGTCGCCGTTGTGCGATGAGCGGGCCTTTGCCCGCAAAATCGAGGTCGCCTTCCGGAAAATGTGGCGGCGATGGTGCGAGACTCCGGGAGACGACCCATCGGGTCGAGCATCCAGCAAACTGTGAAGAGCGGTCGACTCCCTCCGGGCCGCCTATCTTGAAAAGAAAAGATTGAGGACTAGTATCCGCGTCATGAGTTCGACCGAACGATCACTCGCATCCAACAGCGGTGACATCAAACTGCACATCGGCGGCCGGCAGGTGCGTGCCGGTTGGATGATCCTCGATTGCAACCCGGGCCCCCATGTCGATCGCGTCGGCAACTGCAACGATCTTTCCTTTTTACCCGATTGCAGTTGCTCGGAGATTTACGCGTCGCACGTCTTGGAACACCTCGGTTACAACGGAGAGATTCAGAAAACGTTGGAAGGCTTCCACCGCGTACTCAAGCCTGGAGGACGCGTCCGAGCGTCGGTCCCGGATCTGACCGTCCTGTGCCAGCTTTTTCTGCTCTCCGGCCTCACAGAGAAAGAACGATTCGAGGTCATGCGAATGATGTTCGGCGGCCGCCTCGACGAACATGACATTCACCATTGCGGTTTGACATTCGAGTTCCTCGACAACTTCATGCACTTCGCCGGCTTCCGCGAGATCAAGCGCGTCGCGGAGTTCAAGGAATTCGACGACACAAGCAGTTTCCGCTTTGCCGGCAGGCTTATCAGCCTGAATGTCGAAGCGCGCAAATAGCATATCGCTTGTCAGCTCGGCCTTTCGATCGGTTCGACGCGGAAGCTGCGTGGCGTCTCGCCGCGGCGATAAATGTCCCACATCGTCGTGTAGGCGCTTTCGAGATGGCGCCGGGTCCGATCGGTGTCGAATAAGGGATGGCTCGCGCGGTGGTCAGCGACCTTGCGGCGCACGGCGTCGCGGGCGGAGGAATCGGTCGCCAATGCCAACGCCAGCGCCTCGTAGTCGGCGAGGTCGTGCGTCACCAGCTCGGGCGCCCCGATCGCCTTGAGCAGGCTCGCCGCGACACGCCCGGCGAACGCGACGCCGGCGCAGGTCACCACCGGCACGCCGGCCCACAGCGCATCGCTCGCCGTGGTGTGGCCGTTGTAGGGCAATGTATCGAGGAACAGGTCGGCCAGCCGAAATCGGGCCAAATGGTCCTCCATGCGCTCGACGCGCGGGGCAAAGATCACTCGCTCCGGATCGATGCCGTGCGCCGCCGCCGAGCGGCGCAGGTTCCTTGCAGCGACCTCGCTCGTGCGCGAGAGCCACAGGACGCCGCCCGGGACCCGGGACAGGAGCCGCATCCAGACAGCGAACGTCGGCGGCGCGATCTTGTAGCTGTGATTGAAACAGCAAAACACCACGCCTGCGTCCGGCAGCCCCGCCTCGCGCCGCGACGGCGTGCGCGGCGCGATGGCTTTGGTCGCATCGTTGACCAGGTAGCATTCGGGCAGATGCACGATCTTCTCGGTGTAGAACGGCTGTTGATCGAACGGCAAAACGACCGGGTCGGCGATCACGTAGTCGATGAAGTCGGCGCCCGTCGTGCTCGGATAGCCCAGATAGGTCAGCTGGACGGGCGCGGGTCGATCGGCGAGAACGCCGAGGCGGGAATCCTCCGTGTGCCCCATCAGGTCGACCGCAATGTCGATCCCCAGCTCGCGCACGAGCTCGGCCACCTGCCGATCGGTGCGGGCGGCGACGTCGTGAAACTGGTCGAATGATTTGGCAATGCGGGCGCGCATCTCGCTGCGATCGTCGCGCCCGAACGATATGCCGATGACCTCGAACCGGCTCCTGTCGTGCAGTCGGAACAGGTGCGCGATCAGGTAGGCGACCGGATGGCGGCGAAAATCCGCGGACAGATAGGCAAGGCGCAGCTTGCCGGCGTGCTCGCGGCGTCGCACCGCCGGCGCCGCCGTCCGGGTCAGTCCCTTCAAGCGAACGTAGTTCCTCGCGCAGGCCAGTTGTTGCGCCGGGGTGCTGTCGATCGCCAGCAGAATAAACGGCTCGAGCGGCGAGGTTCCCGCCGCCGCCCGCGCGGCGATCTCGTCGGAGAGCGCGGCGATCTCGGCGCGGTCGCCGGCAAGAAGCAGGCACAGGACCAATCCGCTGAAGGCATCCGGATGACCGGGATCGAGCGCCAGCGCTCTTCGGTAGCAGTCGATTGCTTCCTCGAAACGCTGCAGGCGTCGCAGCAGCACGCCGCGCCGGTAAACGGCGTCGACGTGGTCCGGCCGCGTTGCCAAGACCGCGTCGTAGGTCGCCAGCGCTTCCGCGTGGCGGCCAAGCTCGACGAGCACATGGCCGCGATTGCACCGCGCATCGACGTGCCCGGGCGCCGCCAATAGCGCGCTGTCGTAACTCGCGAGCGCCTCATCGTTGCGCATCAGCGAAAACAGCGCGTTGCCGCGATTGTTCAGCGCGTCGACGTCGTCCGGCTTGATCGCCAGCGCCCGCTCGAAACTCGCGAGCGCCTGCTCGTGACGGTCGAGCCTGCCGAGCGCGATGCCCCGATTGTTGAGGGCGCCGACATGGTCCGGCTTCGCGGCCAGCGCCGTGTCGAAATTCGTCAGCGCCTCCTCGTGGCGGCCTAGGTTCATGAGCACGCTTCCGCGCACATTGAGCGCATCGACGCTGCGAGGATCGACCGCCAGCGCGCTATCGCAACTCGCCAACGCCGCGTCGTGCCGCCCGAGGTCGCTCAGCGCGGCAGCCCGGCTGGACAGTGCGGCGACGTGGTTCGGCGCGATCCGGATCGCGCGATCGAAGCTTTCCAGCGCCTCGTCGTGCCGGGCAAGCTTCCGCAGCGTATTGCCGCGGTTGTTGAGCGCGTCCGCGTGCGCGGGCGCGATCTCGAGCGCCTTGTCATAGCTTGCCAGCGCCTCCTGGTGGCGGCCGACCAGGGCCAGCGCGACGCCGCGTTGCAGATGCGCGTCGACGAAATCGGGCTTGGCCAGCAGGGCGCGGTCGTAGCTCTCGATCGCTTCGGCGGGACGGTCGAGCTGAAGCAGCACGGAACCGCGATTGCACCAGTCCTCGCACGAATCGGGCCGCAGCCCAACCGCCCGGTCATAGCTTGCGAGCGCCTCGGAAAGCCGACCAAGCCCGGCGAGCGCGTTGGCGCGATTGCCGTGCGCTTCGGCAAAATCGGGTTGGCAAGCCACGGCATCGTCGAAGCTGCGCAGCGCGGCGGCGTCCTGTCCGAGCCGCGCCAGCGCGAGACCAAGAAGATTGTGCGTGCGAGCCTGCTTGGCATTGACGCCCAACGCCCTGCGGGCGAGTTCGACGCCTTCGCCGAACCGCCCGTGTTGGCAGGCGATCACCGCCAGGTAGTAGAGCGCCTCCGCGTTGACCGGGTCGCTGCGCAAGACCTCGCTGTAGCGGCTCGCCGCTTCGCCGACCGCGCCGCGGCGGTGAAGCATGAGGCCTTCCTGCAGCAACGCCGCGTTCGAGTCTGCCATGATCCTTCCTGTGCCGGCGGCGGTCACGGAGCTTAGGCTGGTGCCGTTGTTGGGAACAAGCGACGGCGCGGTTGAGGTATCGCCTCGCCTGGCGGCGGCGCCAGGCTTGTTTTCGTCCAGCCGTCTCATATCCTGGCCAACGATGATGGTATCAACGAACCACAACCCCGTCGACCGCACCATCACGGCACCCGACGGCCTGAAGCTCAACGCGCGCGAGCACGGCCGGCGCAACGGATCGGCCTTGCCGGTGCTGTGCCTGCCGGGGCTCGCCCGCACCGCCGAGGATTTCGACGAATTGGCACAGGCGCTCGCCGGCGAGCCGGCCGAGCCGCGCCGGGTGGTCGCCCTCGATTATCGCGGTCGCGGGCGTTCCGCCTACGACCGCAACCCCGCCAACTACAGCCTGCCGGTCGAAGTTGCGGACGTGTTGGCGGTCATGACGGCGCTCGAACTGTCGCCGGCTATCGTCGTCGGAACCTCGCGCGGCGGCATCCTGGCCATGCTGCTCGCCGCCCTGCGCCCTACCGCCCTCGCCGGCGTCGTGCTCAACGACATCGGACCGGTGATCGAGCCGCAAGGCCTGATGCGGATCAAGAGCTACGTGGGAAAGCTGCCGACGCCGCGGAGCTACGAGGAAGGCGGGGAGATCCTGCGGCGCATGGCGGGAAGCCAATTCCCCAAGCTCGAGGCGGCCGATTGGCAGCGCCTCGCCAAGCGTACCTGGCATGAGCGCAAGGGCCGGCTGACGACCGCCTACGACCCCAAACTGGCGAAGACGCTGGAGGCCATCGACTTCGAGCGGCCGCTGCCGCCGCTTTGGGGCGAGTTCGAGGCGCTGGCGCGAACGCCCCTGATGGTGGTGCGCGGGGCCAATTCGGACATCCTCTCGGCCGAGACCGTCAAGGCGATGCGCACCCGCCATCCCGACATCGACGTGGTGGAAGTCGCCGATCAGGGCCACGCCCCGCTGCTGGCGGAGCCGGCGGTCATCGGTCGCATCGCCGCCTTCACCGCCTTGTGCGATCTCGGCCGCCGCCCTTGATCATTCCCTCGTCGCGGACGCGTTCTCGCGGCTATGCGCCGGCGGCGTGATACTGAATGATTGCCCCCGGGTCGGCATAATAACGCGCCATCTGCGCGAAGACGGGAGTCGGGTCGCTGTAGTCATGCCAGATTTTGATGGGGCCAAAGAACGATCGCTGCCACGTCGGTCGAAAATTCCAGTTGAGCGGAAGAATGAACGGCGCAAACTTGGTCTGGTCGATCGCCACCGCGAACGATCCTTGATCGTTGTACGCCATCTCGCTTATCAGGCCTTCCTGATCGAGAAACGTAATGCGCGAGTCGATCTGTTGCGACAGGCGCGCCCAGGCATCGAACAGCGGCTTGGCCGCATCGGTGAAAAACAGAACGCCCGTGTTGTATTCGACAACCTCGCCACGGACGCCGGCGGCGCGGCGAGCCCATGGGCATTCGCAAATCGAACAGGCGAGCCCGAACTGCGCCGCCTTGTCGAAAGCAAAACCGAGGCGCCCCATGACGATCGTGTCGGCGTCGAGATAGAGTGTCTCGCGAAACGGGGATCGATCGAACATCGTGGCTTTGCCCAGCAACCCCTTCACCGGATCGGTCGCTTCGATCGTGATCACTTCGACAGGCAACTCGGGATGAACGGCGGCAAGGGACTGCCGTGAACGCTGCAAGGCACGCTCGACTTTGCTATCGTTGCCCCAGATAATATAGATGATGCCTCGACCTGGCACATTTCGCTCCATTGCCGTTTATTTCATCGAAAATTGCACCTCGGTGTGGATGTGGCAAGGGGGTCGTTGGTATCGGTTTGCGCCGCCGCCGAGACAAGAAAAACCCCCGGCAGCAAGCCGCCGGGGGTTGCACACTCAGCCGAGGTAAGGCTGCTTATGGCCAGAAGTTCCGCTGCACCCGAACCAGGCCGCTGACGATGCCCTCGTTCGAAGGCGTGTAGAAGCCCGCCGCACGACCGCCGGCACCCGCGAAGGACATCAGGATCAGAGCAGGATTCATGTTCTGATCGATCTCGGAGTACATGATGTCGAGGCCGACATCCAGGTTCTTGACCGGGTTCCAGATGGTCCGTGTACCGACCGACCAAATGTTGAACGAGAAGTCGCAGCCCGGAAGGACCGTACCCACGTTCGTCACCGTACCGTTGCCGGTTGCGCCGGTCGCAGTGCTAACCGCCGGCGAGCCTTTGCTGTTGCACATGATCGCATTGCCCTGCGAGCCCGGCGTCCAGTGGCTGTACTGGCCGTAAAGCGAGGTGCGCAGAGACGGCGTCCAGTAGTGCTCGATCGCCGCGGCCACGTCCCACGACGTCGAGAGCTGAATACCGCTGAACGGGAACATCGCGTTGTTGGTGTACACGCCGTCGAGTGCCCACCCCGCCGCAACCTTGGCGCCGTCGAAGCGGTCGTAGAACCCGGCTTGGCCCTGAGCAGGGTCGAAGCCCACATAGGCCGCGGCCCCTACGTCGTAGGCTCCCTCGACCCAGAACTTGTCGCCCGGGTTCCAGGGCAGGTTCCAGACAATACCAGCCGCGACCGCCCAGCCCCACGCATCGGACGGGTAGACGCCGGTGTAGTTGTTCCCGGTCGAATTGCCGGCCTGGGTTATGAAGTCGTTGCCGTAGAAGCCGCCGCGGACCTCGTGCAAGGCACCCGACAACTGCGCCGAACCCCAGGCCTGATCGACCCGCAGGACGCCGACGATGTCCGGAATGCTCGCCGCCGCGTAGTTGCCCGTCGGACAGCCGGTGACCGCGAGGCCGCCCGTCGTGTTGGCGTTGCCGTTGGTGTTGTCGCCGGCCGTGAGGTTGATTTGGCAATCCGACGGCGTCGTGTAGGTCAGGCCGAGCGGGCCCGGGAAGTTGCCGATGGCGAGCGCGGTGCTCGAGGGGTTTCCGGTCCCGCCGCCGGACGCGGCGACAGTGGCCGTGGCTTCCCACAACGCCGTGCGCCGGCTGTCGGTGTCTTCGACCCCGATGCTCGCCGAGAAGCCGTTGCCCAGGGCGGCCGTGTACATGGCAGCGAGCGTGCCCTGACCGGCCGTGTCCGAGCCGCCGGCCATGGCGAAAGCGCCGTAGCTCCACGCATGGGCCCAGATGTCGAAGAACGACTGCGTCTTACCCAACGTGAAGCCCGCGAACTGGATGAAGCCGCGTTCCACGTAGAGCTGGCCACGGTCGGCAGTGCCGGTCGTGAACTCGAAGCCCATACGGATATAGGCACGCAAGGTGCCGTATTCGGTCTGGGTACGCACGTCGGTCGAAACCTGGAAGCGTGCCCGCTGCGAATAATCGGCCGTGTCGAGCCGGTCGTTACGGCCGGCGCCGCCGGAGTTGTCCGGCTGACCGCTGCCCTGCGTGTTCGGGCCGTACTGGTCGAAGCGCACCCAGCCGCCGATCTTCAGACAGGTATCGGTGCCCGGGATATAGAAGAACCCTTCGCCATACAGACTGCAGACCTTCACGTACTCGACCGGTTTGGCCTTGACGGGAAGATCGGCCGCCTGAGCCCCGCCGACCGCGACCAAACCCGCCGCGCCGCCGAGGAGAAGGCTTTTCACCATCTTCATCGTGACCTCCATTAGGTTGCCATGGAAGGGTTCCGTCTCCGCCGGGTGCTTCGCACCCCTGGAAGGTCCCCCTTAGTTCCCCGCTAAAACCACCCGAGGCTCTGTCTCTCGTCGCGGTATTTCGGCCGCTTGGTTCGATCCGGACCCCGGACGGGGCGACTGGGGCTGCCCCCCTCCGTCGCACTTTCAGACTAGACAAAGCCTATCGTCACGCAATGAAGAAACGCCCAAATCGCAGGCTCCTACGTTCGTTTTTCAAAACGTGTTGCATAAAAAGCACGCTTTCGGCTCCCGCGGGCAAGCCGCGCCGCCGCCCGGGATTGACGAAATTTACCCTTCCAGAACAATGCGTTAACAAAGGGTTTGCGGGCCAAGCGGCGGCTTGACGCCGCCGCCATCCGCCGCCCGCCATTTGGTTGTGCCGGAGGCAATGCTCTTGCCGCGCGCTCGTCGCCGCCGCTCGCTGCCGCGAGAATCGCCCCTTTTCTCCGGCGCCGCGACGGCTCTCCTGCGCGGCCTAAAGCGTGATGGCTTTATCTTCGAATCGCCATCCCGCTTTAGGTTATTGTTGGAGCATGATGTTTTCCGAAAACCGGTACCCACCCCGCATCAAGTGCGGGGCAGGCATTTTCGGCATCATGCTCTAGGCGGCTTGCGCCCAGAACAAATACATGCCGGCAAACGTGCTCGGGTTCTCGGTTTCGAACGTGTGCCACAGATCGAGCGCTCCCAGGGCCGCGTCGCCACCGAATCGCGTGCGGAAACGCTGGACGACGAACGAATCGACGTCGAACGCGAGGAACGTCAGCCGGTTCTCGTCGAGCATTTGCCCGATCGCGGGCAGGCGGAAGCGATGCTCCTGCACATGGAACAGCAGGTCGCGGCACGCGCTGGTCGTGAAAAAGTCCGGATCGTTGACGACCGCGTTGGCCGCGCCGAGATCCCGCGCCATCAGCTCCTGGCGGCAGCGTCGGATGGCGGCGGGGCTGTCGCCGTAGTCGCGCGCGGCGATGAACGCGCGCGCAGCCGCGACGCTTTCGCGCGCGCGTTCGCTGTAGAGGCCGATTCGCATGAACCCGCGCGGCCGCAGCAGCGAGCGCAGCACGCGCAAGCCCGCCTGCGGATCGGCAAGGTGATGCAGCACGCCGGTCGCCGCGATGAAATCGAAGGTGCGGCCGAGCGCGCCGAGCTGCAACAGATCGGCCTGCGCGTATTCGATATTGCCCAGGCCCAATGCGCGGGTCTTGCGCACGGCGTAGCCGAGGCTCGCGCGGCTGAGGTCCAGCGCCAGCACGCGCGCACCCGCGAACTCGTGCGCGGTCTCGATCGGCTGCTGGCCGGTGCCGCACCCCGCGATCAGCACGTCGAGGCCTTGGCCGGCTTCGCGCGGGCGGATCGGCGCAAACGGAAACTGCCGGCGCAGGTGCTGCTCGATCGTCGCCGGTTCGGCGGCAGCCGCGACCCGCAGCCAGCGCGGATAGGGATTCTCTTCGTATTGCGTCCGCACGCGGAGCGAAACTTCGTCGTCGATCGCCGTGAGCTGCGGGATGCTCGCGCGAATTTCCTCCTCCTCGCGCGGTTCGCGGATCTGCTGCGTCGCCAGGGCATCGATCGCGGCCGGCCACGGACGCTCCGCCAGCAAGTCCGCGCCCGCGACCGCATGCAGGGGAAAATAGGCGGCAACGAGCGCGGGCCAGAGCGTGGGAACTGCCGCGTCCGCGGATAACGCCGCCGCCAGGCGGTCGCGCAGGGCGAGCGCTTGGCGCTCCTCGGCCTCGGTGCGGTCGAACACGTACTCGTTGATGAAGCACTGTTGGGCGAGCGCGCCGGCGACCGCCAGCGGCGCGTCGCCTGGGGCGGCGGCGTCCGCCGCGGCGTCGAGCATGGCTGTGCGCAGCGCCGTCAAGAACCGCTCGAGCGAAACGTCGCTCACCGGCGCCGACGTCAAGAGCGCATGAAACACCGGGTCGGCGGCGATCGCGGCAAGTTCGTCTTCCTGCACGAGATCCGCCCACGGCAGCCGCGTGGGCCAGGCACCCGCCGCCCGCTCGATCGCCGGCCGGATGCGGTCGTCGAGCCGGATCAGCGCGGCGCAGACGGCGGCGAGATCGCCCGGGCGGCCCCAGCCCTCCGCCATGGCGCGGACGACGAGATCCGCAAGACCGCGGCCGTCGCCGACCGCTTTGACGCCCCTGACGCACTGGACGAACAGACCCTTGGTCGCGGCGGTCCCCCCCAGCGCAAGCGCGCGCGTGACGGCGGCGAGCGCCTGGTCGAGATCGCGGCGCGCAAGGTGGACCCGGCATAAATTGTTGTACGACTCGATCTGGTCGGGCTTGAGCGTCAAGGCCTGGTCGAGGCATGCCGCCGCTTCGTCGAGGACGCCCTGCGCCATCAGGGCGATGCCGAGATTGTTGTAGGGCTCGGGCGCCTTCGGATCGAGCGCGATTGCCCGGCGATAGCAGGCGGCGGCTTCGTCGAGGCGGCCCCGCTCGCGCAACGCGTTGCCGAGATTGTAATGCGTTGGCATCAGGTTGGCATTGAGCGCGAGCGCCCGCTGGTAGTGGCGAATAGCGTCGTCCGAGCGACCCGTCCCGTGCAATGCCAGGCCGATCAGGGCATGGCAATCCGCGATGCGCTCGTTGACCGTCAGCGCTCTGCTGAGAAGGCCGATCGCGACGTCGTTGCGGTCGGCCTGCTGGGCGATGAGGCCGAGCAAATAGAGGCTGCCGATATGCTTGGGCTCGACCGCGAGAACCGCGTTGCAGGCCGCCTGGGCCTCGGTAACGCGGCCGGCGCGATGGTGTTCGCTCGCCGTTGCGTAGGTGAAGGCGACGAACGAGGAGTCCGCCGCCGCGGCCCGCTGCCGACCGCCGCCCCTGCCCGATTTCTCCGCAGCCCGCCGCTCCTTGCGGTTCATCGCCGTCAACCCCGCTGGCGCAAGCCGATCATCGGAATTGCCGCATCTCCCGAACGCGAATTCTAGAACATGATCGCGGAAAGTAGAAACATCGCGCCCGAGCGGCGACCATGGCCGGAAACGCGGGCCGATGGCCCTGGGTGGAACCCATTGCGTGAAGACGGAGTGCCCCGGGGATGAGCTATTTCTTCTGCATCCAGAACTGGTACATGCCTATGAAGGTGCGCGGATTATCGACCTCGTATCGGTGCCATTGAGCCAAATCCGTCATGGCAATGTCGCCCGGGAATCGTCTCGCGTAATCTTGGCGAACCAGAGAATCAAGTTCGAATCCGAGGAATTGCAGATTGTTCTCGGCGATGAACGCGGCAATATCCGGAAGATTCAGCCGATGCTCCTGGACGTGGAACAAAAGGTCGCGACATTCGCTAATGCTGAAAAAATCGCTCATCAGGGTCACATTCTTTAGCGGGGTGCCGTCGGCGCAATCGAACAGCTCCTGCCGGCAGCGACGGATGTCCTCCGCGCTCGGGCGATAGCCGCGCTCGGCGATGTAGTCCCGTGCCGCCACGATGTCCCGTCGCGCGATTTCGCTGTAGAGGCCGACCAGCATGATGCCGCCGGGCCGCAGCATCGAGAGCAGCGCGCGCCAGCCGGCGAGCGGATCGGCAAGATGGTGCAACACGCCGACGCTCTCGACGATGTCAAACTTTCGATCAATAGCAGGCAGTTTCATGATGTCGGCCTGAGCGTAGCGGATATTGTCCAGGCCGAGCGCGCGCGTCTGCCTCTGGGCGTAGCACAGGCTCGTCAGGCTGAGATCTATCGCAAGGACACGGGCGGCCTTGAATTTTCGCGCCGCATCGATCGGGTGCCGGCCGGTGCCGCAGCCCGCCACCAGAATATCGACGGCACCGCTCTTGCCGACGCCGGCGAAGGGCGATTGCGGGAATAGATTGCGTATGAACGCATCGGCAGTCTCCGGCCTGCCCAGGGGCGGCACCTTGGTCCACTGCGGATACGGATTCTCCTCGTATTGGCCGCGAACCCGCACCGACACCTCATCGGCGATCTCGGTCAGCGCCGGCATCGAGGCGCGCGCGCGTCGCTCTTCCAGCGGGGCGCGGATCTGCTGCACGAGCAACGCGGTTACGGCGTTCGGCCAAGGCCGTTCGAGCAGGGATTCGGGAGCCGGCAGGCCATGGAGCGGCACATAGGCCGCGACGGCCACAAGCAACGGCGGAGGAATGACGGCACCGGTCGCGAGTGCCGCGGCCAATGCGTCGCGCAGTTCGCGTGTCCACTCGATCTCCGCGTCGGATTCGGCGAACACGTAGTTGTTGATGAAGCATTGGCGCGCGACCGCACAATACAATTCCAACGTCGGGCCCGTCAGCGGACCGTGTGCGGCGGTCCGCGCGGCCGTGAGCAGATTAAAACGAAGGCCGGTCGCAAACCGCTCGAGCCCGACCTCGCAGACCGGCGTGGATTCGAGCAGCGCCCGCAACAGCCGATCCTCGGCGAACGCCGCGACGCCCGAAGGCCCGGCGAGGTCCTCGGCGGACAGCAGTTTCGGCCAGGCCTTCGCGGCACGGGCCACGCCATCACGGATCGCATCGTTGAGCATCAGGAAGCGCGTGCAAGCGGGGGCGAGAACGGATGGCCGAGCCCACGGCTCCGACATCGCTCGCAGCAAAAGATCGCGCAAATCGCCCATATCCGGATGTACAAGCGGGGAGCGTAGGCATCTGACGAGCAGGAATTTTGCCTCCAGCGCTTCCTTCGCGGCGAGCGCATGCCGAGCGACGTCGAGTGCTTCCGCAATGTTGCCCTGGTCGATGAGCGCGTTGCCGAGATTGTGGCAGGCGTCGGCATAGCCGGGCGCGAGCGAAAGCGCCTGGCGAAAGTGCGCGACCGCCTCGTCCAGCTTGCCCTGTTGCTTGAGGGAGAGGCCGATATTCATTCGCACCACGGGATTGAGCGGCTGCAACGCCAGCGCCTGGCGCCAACGCCCGACCGCCTCGTCCAACCTGCCCAGCTGCCGCAGGACGTTGCCGAGATTGGTGAGCGCCTCGACGAAGTTCGGGCGCAAGGCCAGAGCGCGCTGATACCGCGCCGCCGCTTCATCGAGCTTCTCCTGCCGGGCGAGCACATTCGCCAATTCGTAATGGGCCTCCGCGAAGTCCGGCTTGAGGGCGATCGCCTTTGCATAATGCGCGGCGGCCTCTTCCAGACGATCGAGCCTCTGAAGCGCGGCCCCGATATTGTGGTGGCAGTCGGGCGCGCGATCGTTCAATGCGATTGCCTTGCCAATGAGGTCGACCGCCTCATTGTTGCGGCCGAGTTGGTGGGCGAGAATGCCGAGGAATTGCAGCCCCATGACGTGGTTGGGATTGGCGGCGAGAAGCCGCCGATACAAGGCCTCGGCTTCCGTCATCCGGCCGGCCTGATGGTGCCGCACGGCGGTCGCGAGAATCCGCTCGGTTTCCGCAGGCGCCATCCTTACGCTTCGTTTGGACAAGGATCACGACCCCATATGCCGGATCAAAACGCAATCTGGCGTGACTGTCGGCGATTTTCCAGCCGGTCTCGAGGACGGCCGCAAGTGCGGGCCGTCGCAGGGGCGCGCACGCAGGGGAAATATGCCGGATTTCTCCGTTGCCCATCGCTCCTTGCGGTTCATGGCCTCGTCCGCGCTGCGAGAGCCTTAACCGCGGCGGCGATGCGCTCGAACACGTCGCGCCAGTCCCCTTCGGTCGACTGGCGAAACAGCCGCATCGTCGGGTACCAGGGACTCTCCTCGCGATCGAGCAGCCAGCGCCAGTCCGCCATACGCTGCCGCAGCGCGACGAACACCGGTCGCCCCATGGCCCCCGCCAGATGGGCAAGCATGGAATCCGACGTCACGACAAGGTCGAGGTTCGCCATGATCGCCGCGGTGTCGAGCAGGCCTTCGGCGCTCATGTCCTGGTCGTCCGTCAACCTTTCGATGCGATGCGCGAAGGAGACGGCGGCGATTTGCTCGCATCCAGCCCCCTTCTGCAGCGAGATCAAACGTACGTTTGCCGCCGTCGCGAGGGGCGCGAATTGCGCAAGCGCAATCGATCTCCCGGCGTCGTAGCGGAAGGTGGGGCTGCCCTGCCATGCGATGCCGATGGTAAAATCGTCGCGGTCCAGCCGCTCCTTCCAGCGGGCGACGCGGCGTGGTTCCGCGCGCAGATAGGGTACGTCCGCCGGGATTGTTGCGAGCTCGGTCCTGAAGGCGTGGGGAAGGCTGCCGACCGGACAGTGCGAATCGAAGGCGGGGAGCGGCGCGGACCGATCCACCACGGCGCAAACGCCGTCGAGGGCCGACAGCAGGTCCTTGAGTTGCGGCTGCACCTCGAGAACGACCCGCGCCCCGGCGCGGGACAACATCGGCACATAGCGCACGAACTGCAACATGTCGCCAAGCCCCTGCTCGTGATGCACGAGAATCGTCCTGCCCTCCGCCGGCTCCGCGCCGAGCCAGAGCGGCTGGTCGAACGCCCGCGTTTGCCGTTGCTCGCTCGTCTTCCATCGCCACTCATACTCCTCGAAGCCGCGCGCAAGCTCACCCAGCGTCAGCAACGCCTGCGATCGGTTGAGATGGGCGTCGGCGTGGTCGGGCCGGACGGCAAGCACCCGGCCGAAGCAGTCGATGGCTTCGCGATAACGGTTGAGCAGCATCAGGGCGTTGCCGCGGCCGTACTCCGCTTCGATGTTGTCGCGATCGCACGCGAGTGCCCGCTCGTAGCAGGCAAGGGCCGCTTCGCGCCGATCGAGGCCGCGCTGCGCGTTGCCCGCATTGACCCATGCCGCGGCGGAATCGGGCTGGGCGGCGAGCGCCCGATCGAGCCCGCTCGACGCCTCCTCGTACCGCCCCAACGCGTTGAGCGAGAGGCCGCGATTGTTCAGCACTTCCGGATTGTCCGGCGCAATGGCAAGGACCCGATCGTATGCCGCAACCGCCTCCTCATGGCGGCCGAGCGCCTGCAGCGAATTGGCGCGGTTGTAAAGGAGTTGCGGCTGGTCCGGCTGGAGAGAGAGCGCCCGCTCGAAACTCGCGAGCGCCTCGGCATGCCGACCGAGCGCGCCCAACGCCACGCCGCGATTGACGAGCGCCTCGATTTGGTTCGGGGTGGCGGCAAGGGCCTTGTCGTAGTTCGCGAGGGCCTCGGCGTGGCGGCCGAGGGCCAGCAGCGCATTGCCGCGCCCGAACAGCGCCGTGACGTAGGCGGGATTGACGGCGAGCGCGCGATCGTAGGCGGCGACCGCTTCGGCGTGGCGGTTGAGCGATTGCAGCACGAGCCCGAGGTTCGCACGCGCTTCGGCCGAGCCCGGTTTGACGCCGAGCGCCCGCGTGATCAAGCTCAGCGCCTCTTCGTGGCGTCCCTGCTGCCAGCGCACCAGGCCGAGAAGGTGCAGCGAATCGAAGTCCTCGCGCTTGAGTTCGAGCGCCGCATGATAGAACCGCTCGGCGTCGGCGAGCTTGCCTTG
The DNA here is from genome assembly GCA_035622435.1 of Xanthobacteraceae bacterium. Classification (GTDB taxonomy): domain Bacteria; phylum Pseudomonadota; class Alphaproteobacteria; order Rhizobiales; family Xanthobacteraceae; genus AP-16. The sequence continues at coordinate 21,373 of DASPVJ010000524.1, forward strand.
CCGGTGCGCCGCCAAACCGAACCGCACGGTCTCGGCAATACGCTGGGCCTTGTTCATCGACGCGTCCGGCTGAAGCGGCCGCGCCCGGCGCGACCCTCGACCATCTGGCGGAATTCCCCCGAACCGACGCAAATTCTAGAACATGATCGCGGAAAGTGGAAACATCGCGACAATCCGCGGCCATGGCCGGAAAGCCCGCCGATCGCCAGCATGCAGTCCCTTCCGTCGCCACAGGCGTTTCTGATAGGTTCGCGCCTGGACAAGACGCCCGAGTTCGCCCCATGAATTCGTACTCCCAGCACGAACAGGACAAGTACATTTGCGAGACATATTTTCTCGATAGACCCGCCGGGACCTTCGTCGACATAGGGGCCTACGACGGCGTCACCTTTTCCAACAGTCTGTTGTTCGAGCAGCGCGGCTGGCGCGGCATCTGCATCGAGCCGAATCCGGCAGTGTTTCCACGGCTGCGCGCCAACCGATCGAGCACTTGCCTCAACTGCGCGATTTCCGACAAGAGCGGCACCGCCGATTTCGTCGATGTCGACATGCCGGCATTCGGCAAGATGTACAGCGGGCTGAAGGCAGATTACGATCCGCGGCACGTCGCATTGCTCAATGCGTGGGCCAGCGCGTCGCGCGTGATTCATGTCCGGACCCGACGCCTCGACGAAATACTGGTGGAGAACGACCTGTACGCGCTCAGCTACCTGTCGATCGACACTGAGGGGTCGGAATTGAAGATTCTCAAGACAATCGACTTCGACGTTTTCAACATCGAAGTGATTTCGGTCGAGAACAACTACAATGATACGAGGGTGCGTGGCTATCTCCAGCGGCATGGATACAAGCTGGCACGGCTGTTTGCCGACTTTGACGAATTGTACGTCCGCGCGAGCGCCTAGATGAACCGCAAGGAAAGACGGGCCGCGCAAAGGTCGCAAAAGCGCCCCCCTGGCGTTGCCCCCTCTCCGGCCAGCGCATCGGCACCGGCTGCGGCGGCCTTCGCCTCGGCGGTCCGGCATTTCCAGGCCGGCCGGCTCGCCGAGGCCGGCACCCTTTGTCAACGCGCTCTTGCCGCCGATTCCGACCATATGGACAGCCTGCACCTGCTCGGGCTCATCGCCCACCAGACCGGCCGCCACGACGTTGCGGTCGACCTCATCGCCAAGGCGATCGCGCTCAACGACGCCAGCCCGGAATGTCACTACAACATCGCCCTGGCCCTTCAGCGGCTCGGCCGCTTGACCGAGGCGGTCGCGCATTTCACGCGCGCCGTCACCCTCAAGCCGGACAACGCCGAGGCGCACAACAACCTCGCCGGCGTGCTGCATTCGCTCGGCCGGGTGATCGAAGCGGACGCGGCCTACCGAACGGCGCTGCGGCTCAACCCGAACTACCCGGAAGCCTACGTCGGCCTCGGCAACGTCCTGCGGGATCTCGGCATGCACGCCGACGCGCTGGCATCCTATCGCACCGCGCTGCGCTTGAACCCCGATCTCGACCTCGCCCATACCAACCTGATCTTCGCCATGAATTTTGCCGTCGGCATAAGCGCGCGCGATCAGCAGCACGAGCGCAGGCGTTGGTACGAGAGGTACGGCAAGCGATACGCCGCCTCGATTCCGCGGCACCGGAATCGGCCCGATCCCGGCCGCCGGCTGCGCATCGGCTACGTCAGCGCCCACTTTCGGCACCAAGCGGCCACATATGCCTTCGCGCCGGTGATCCTGGAGCACGACTCCGACAAGTTCGAGGTGTTTTGTTATTCCGACACCGTTCGCACCGACGATCTTACCGAACGCATCCGCGGCAGCGTTCCCGGTTGGCGCTCGGTCGTGGGCCTCGACGACGACCGGCTGGGCAAGCTCATCGAAACGGACGGCATAGACATTCTCGTCGATGCGGTCGGTTTCATGGCGGGAAACCGGCTGCTGGCGTTCGCGCGCAAGCCGGCGCCGATTCAGGTGACCGGCTGGGGCGAGCCGACCGGGACGGGGATGCCGACGATGGATTACCTGTTCGCCGACCGGACGTTGGTTCCGGTCGAGGCGAGATCGCTGCTGGCCGAACGGGTCGTCGAATTGCCCTGCTTTCTTTGCTACTGGACGCCGGAGCCGCTGCCCGACCCGGGTCCGCCTCCGGCGCTCACGAACGGCCACGTGACGTTCGGCTCGTTCAACCGCCTGTCCAAGATCAACGATGAGGTCCTGCGTTGCTGGGCGGCGATCCTTCGGTCGGTCCCGGCCGCGCGGCTGGTCCTGAAAGACCATTTGCTGCGGGACGTCGCGTTGCAGGCGCGAATCAATCGGGTCCTTGCCCGGGAGGGGATCGACGTCCGCCGCATTGCCATGCTCGGAAGTTCGGACCGCGCCGGTCACTTCCGCGCCTACCAGGCGATCGACATTGCGCTCGATCCGTTTCCTCACGGCGGCGGCATGACCAGCCTCGACGCCCTGTGGATGGGCGTCCCGGTCATCACCTGGCCGGGCGAAACGATCTCGTCGCGGCTTGCCGCCGCGAGCCTGACCGCGCTCGGCTTGGCGGATTTCGTTGCTCCCGACCAAACCGCCTATGTAAGCCTTGCCGCCGCCACGGCAACGGACGCGTCCGCGCTGGCCGCATTGCGCACCTCGCTGCGCGGTCGCCTCGCGAACTCCCCGGTCGGCAATGCCGCCGCCTACGCACGCGCCGTCGAGGCGGCATACCGGTCGATGTGGGAGCGATGGTGCCGGACGCGGCAGGATGGAGCTGCGGCGGGCGGGCCCCCATCCTAGCCGAGACATACGGGGGTGGCCGAGACGGAGTCCGCCATCCGGGTACGATCACTGTGGCTCGCTGACTCGCCGTAGCGCGCTTGAAATTTTCCGGCAGCGTTGCATATTTGCCGAATGGAACAGGAGCCCATCATCGAGCCCCGCGACAGGAACGGATCCTAATCGTGGCGATCTTGGCAAACCTGCCTCCAGTCAGCCCGGGCGGGATTAGTACTCGCTATATTCGGAGCTTGCTGCAAACCGACGCGCCGCGGATTTTGGATATCGGCGCGAATGATGGGTCGACTACGCTGTCGTTCCTGAGAGAATTTCCGCGTGCCAAAATCTATGCGTTCGAGCCTGATCCACGCGCGGCGGCAAAATTCAGGGCGCAAATCAACGACGATCGAGTTCGCCTCTTCGAGATCGCCATCGGCTCACAGGATGGCGAGGCGGAGTTTCACGTCAGCAGTGGAATGCCGCCGGACGCATCTGCACAATACGCGACCCAATATCCGCAGGGATGGGATCAATCCGGCTCGCTGCGTCCACCCAAAACTCATACTCGGGTTTGGCCGTGGTGCAAGTTTGAGAGCAGAATCATCGTCCCGGTCTGCCGGCTCGACACTTGGGCTCAAAAACACCTGGACGGCCGCATCGATTTCATCTGGGCGGACGTTCAGGGTGCGGAGGGCGATCTTATTGCCGGAGGCAAGGCGACGCTCGCCAACGCACGATATTTTTATACGGAATACAGCAATGACGAATGGTACGAGGGACAGCCAACCCTTCTTCAGCTTGCCCGAATGTTGAACAGCTTTGTCATCATGCACCGGTTCGAAATGGATGTGCTGTTCAAAAATATGACACTCTCGCGGCGATAGTTTGGCCGTTCGAACGCAGACCGGAAAGGACCGAACGGCCGCCGCTCGGCCACATCTCCGTCACCGCGGATATGCGCCAGCGGCCCCGCTCCGGCAACCGCGCTCACCGGGCGGCGCGCATGCCGGCGCGACGGACGCTGGTCTTTCGGCGCGCCGTGCGCTACCAACGGTCGAGCTGGGACAGCGCCGACGGCAATGGACGAGCTCTTTATTCACGTCAAAGGTGGCGGCGGGCTGTGCGTTCCCGCCGCCATGTCGATGACGACCTACGTGCTGATCGAACAGGAGGATTGGTTCGAGAGGGAAATCGGGTTCGTCCGCCGGCTGCTCAAACCCGCGATGCGCGCGCTCGACGTCGGCGCAAGCTTTGGAACGTATACCCTTGCCATGGCGCAGGCCGTGGAGCCGGACGGCAAAGTGTGGGCGTACGAGCCGGCAGCTGCCACCATGGGCTATTTGCGCAAGACCATCGAACGCAACAAGCTCACCAACGTCGAACTGTACGAAGCTGCCATGGCCGATCGGGAAGGCATCGGGCGGTTGCAGCTGGAAGAGCGCTCCGAACTCAATCGCCTCGTCGCCGACGGCGCCGGACAACCGGTGTCGCTCACAACGCTCGACGCCGAGCAGACCTTACGCGACTTTGGCCGCATTGACTTCGTCAAGCT
>DASPVJ010000525.1:0-12568 GCA_035622435.1 Xanthobacteraceae bacterium
ATCCAGCGCGGATATTTCCATGGGCCGATCGTGCGCTTGACGTGCACTTTCAGCTCTTCGTAAAGCGCCCGGCCGGGCATTTCGCCGGCGCCGTTCTTGAGCACCACGAACGCCTTCGGCTTGGTCAGGCCGTTGCCATCCTCGGCCGGGACGACGGCCGCCTCGAGCACGCGCGGGTCGGAAATGAGCGCCGCCTCCACTTCGAACGGCGATACCCAGATGCCGCTCACCTTGAACATGTCGTCGGTGCGGCCGCAGTAGGTGTAGACCCCGTCCGGCCGGCGCACGTACTTGTCGCCGGTGCGCGCCCATTCGCCTTCGAAGGTACGGCGCGACTTCTCCCGCTGGTTCCAGTAGCCGGCCGCGGCGGTCGCGCCGCGCACCAGCATTTCGCCGATCTCCCCGTCGGCGACCTCCCGCCCGGCCTCGTCGACGAGCTTGAGATCGTAGCCCCTCACCGGCACGCCCGAGGTGCCGTACTCGACCGCATCCGGCAGATTGGTGAGGTAGAGATGTCCCATCTCGCTCGACCCGACGCCATTGACGATGTCGAGGCCGAAGCGCTGCTTCCACGCCTGGCCCACGTGCGGAGGCAGCGGCTCACCCGCCGAAAAGCACAGCCGCAGCCGCTGCGACCCGGTTTCCGGTGTGCAGTCGGGATCGGCGAGAATGGCCGCATAAAGCGTCGGCACCGCGTAGAACATGGTCGGCTGATAGCCACGCAGCGTTTCAAATACGGTCTGCGGGGTCGGCCGCTCGGGATAGAACACCGAGGTCGCCCCCACCGCCATCGGACAGATGATGGCGTTGCCGAGGCCGTAGGCGAAAAACAGCTTGGGCGCGGAGAAGATGATGTCGTCCTCGCGCACGCCGATGCGGTCCCGCCCGGCGAGCCGCGCCATGGTCATCGGGCTCGAATGGACGTGCATCACGCCCTTCGGCATTCCAGTGGTGCCGGAGGAATAGAGCCAGTAGGCGACCTCGTCGGCGCAGGTGGCGGCCGGCGCGGCCGCCTCGCGCTCGGCGGCGAGAAGTCCGTCGAGGCGCGGCAGCGCATCGGGGCCGCCGCCGACCACGATGATGTGGCGCAATGTGGTCACGCCCGCCGCCGCCTCCTGCACCAGCGGCAGCAACGCGGTCGACACGAAGGCGACCTTGGCCCGCGAGTCCTCGAACAAATAGCGATATTGCTCGACGGTCAGGCGCGTGTTGAGCAGAACCGGAACGACGCCGGCGCGGATCGCGCCCCAGAACAGAATGGGGAAATCGACCGTGTCGAGCATGATCATGACTACGCGGTTTTCGCGCTTGACGCCGAGGCGCGCGAGCATCGGCCCGACCCGCGCCGCGGCGCAGCCCAGCTGGGCGTAGGTGAGATTACGCGCGGGATCGATGCAGGCCGTCTTATCGCCGCGCCCTTGCGCGACGTTGCGATCGACGAAATCGACGGCCGCATTATATGCGCGCGCCGTGTCCATGAGCCGTTCCTACCCGGCACAAGCAGAGGCACAAGGCGGATCGGCGCTCATTGACCTCGATCAAATCCCGGCAGGTTTGATCTAAATCATGGCCGCACCTTGCGGGGGCGCCTCCAGTCGGGGCCATGCAGGACACGACGACAGCGACCAAGCGGCTGCTGCGACTGACGGTGAACGGGCGCCCGCGCGAAGACGCGGTCGGTGACAACCTGTTGCTGCTCGATTATCTGCGCGAGGTCGTCGGCCTCACTGGGACGAAAGCCGGCTGCGATGGCGGGGAATGCGGCGCGTGCACGGTTATCATCGACGGCGCGGCGCTGCCGTCCTGTCTCATCCTCGCGCTCCGCTGCGCCGGCAAACGCATCGAAACCATCGAAGGCCTCGACGCCAATGGGCGGCTCAACCGCCTGCAGCGGGCGTTCCACGAAAAACTCGGCGCCCAGTGCGGATTCTGCACCCCGGGCATGATCATGGCAGCCGAGGCGCTGCTGCGGCGCCGCGCGCATCCGAGCGAAGAGGAAATTCGCACGGCGCTCTCCGGCAATCTGTGCCGTTGCACCGGCTATGTGAAGATCGTCGAATCCGTCCACGCGGCGGCGGAGACGGCACCGTGACCCCGCGCACGGGCGAAACGCCGGCGGCCCGACGGCGCGTTCCCCTCATCGACGGGATCGACAAGGTCACCGGGCGCGCGCGCTACACCGCCGATCTCGACCACGCCGGCGCGCTCGTCGGCCGCATCTTCCGCAGCCCGGTCAGCCACGGCGAGATCGTGCGCCTCGATGTATCGCGGGCGCGCGCGCTCGACGGCGTCGTTGCGGTGATCACCGGCGCGGACTGTCCGCACGCCTACGGCGTGCTGCCGATCGCGATGAACGAATATCCCCTGGCGCGCGAGCGCGTACGCTATCGCGGCGAGCCGGTCGCGGCGGTCGCGGCGGTGGACGCGGAAACCGCCGCGCGGGCGCTGGACTTGATCGCGCTCGAGGTGCGCGCGCTTCCCGCCTACTACACGAGCGCGGACGCCCGCGCCCCGGGTGCCGTCCTGCTGCACGACGACAAGCCCGGCAACATCGAGCGCGAGGTCCATCACACGTTCGGCGACATCGACGCGGGCTTCGCGGCGGCCGACCTCGTGCGCGAGGAAACCTTCACCTGCGCGGAGGTCAACCACGCGCAGATCGAGCCGCACGCGATATTGGCGGATTTCGACGCGCTCACCGGCCGGCTCACGGTGCAGTCCGTGTCCCAGGTCGGCTACTACCTGCACCTGATGCTCGCCCGCTGCCTCGATATGGATGCGGCGCGCATTCGCATCGTCAAGCCGTTCATCGGCGGCGGCTTTGGGGCGCGCGTCGAAGTGCTCAACTTCGAAATCGTCGCCGCGCTGCTGGCGCGAGCGGCGGCCGGCAAGGTGCTGATGACGCTCACCCGCGAGGAGAACTTCCTCACCCACCGCGCGCGGCCGCAGACCGAAACCCGCATCAAGCTCGGCATGCGCCGGGACGGACGCATCACCGCGTGCGAATGCGAAGTGGTCCAGCGCGGCGGCGCCTACGCCGGCTACGGCATCGTCACGATCCTCTATGCGGGGGCGCTGCTGCAGGGCCTCTACGCCATCCCGGCGATCAAATACGACGGCTACCGCGTCTACGCCAACTTGCCGCCGTGCGGGGCCATGCGCGGCCACGGCTCGGTCGATACGCGGCATGCGTTCGAACGACTGCTCGACCGCATGGCGCGCGAACTCAAACTCGACCCGTTCGCCGTGCGCCGGGCGAACCTGCTGCAGGCGCCGACGCGGACCCTCAACGATCTGATGATCAACAGTTACGGCCTGCCGGACTGCCTCGACCGGGTTGAGCGGGCGAGCGGATGGCGCGAGCGCATCGGCAGGCTGCCGCGCGGCAACGGCCTCGGCATGGCCTGCTCGCACTACGTCAGCGGCGCGGCAAAGCCGATCCATTTCACCGGCGAGCCGCACGCGGTCGTCAACCTCAAGCTCGACTTCGACGGCGGCGTGACCGCGCTCACCGGCGCCGCCGACATCGGCCAGGGCTCGTCCACCATGGTGGCGATCGCGGTGGCCGAGACGCTCGGCATCGCGCTCGATCGCGTGCGCGTCATCTCCGGCGACAGCGCGGTCACGCCCAAGGACAACGGCGCCTACTCCTCGCGCATCACCTTCATGGTCGGCAATGCCGCCATCGATGCCGCCCGCAGCCTCAAGGCGCTGCTGGCCGCGGCGGCGGCGCGCACGCTCGACGCGCGCGTCGAAGACATCGCATGCGAGGGAGAGACGTTCCGCGTCGGCGGCGGCGGCCAGGCGGGCCTCGGCTTCACCGAAGTCGCTCAGGCGGTGCTCGCCGATGAAGGCACCGTGACGGTGAAAGGGACGTTCACCTGCCCGCCGGAATCCCAGGGCGGCAAGCACCGCGGCGGGGCAGTCGGCGCGACCATGGGATTCAGCTACGCCGCCCAGGTGGTCGAGGCGAACGTGGACGAGGCCACCGGGCGGATCACGGTCGAGAAAGTGTGGGTCGCGCTCGACTGCGGCCGCGCAATCAATCCGCTGGCGGTCGAAGGCCAGGTCGAGGGCTCGGTATGGATGGGCATGGGCCAGGCGCTGAGCGAGGAGACGCGCTACCTGGAAGGCCTGCCGGTACACGCGAGCCTGCTTGAGTACCGCGTTCCAACAATAGCCGAGTCCCCGCCGATCGAAGTGCACATCGTGGAAAGCCACGATCCGCTCGGACCGTTCGGCGCCAAGGAGGCCAGCGAAGGCGCGCTCGCCGGTTTTGCCCCGGCGCTCGCCAATGCAGTCGCCAACGCGCTCGGGCTCGACATCGACGAATTGCCGCTCACGCCGGACCGGGTGATGACGGCGCTGGTCGAGCGGCGGCGGCAACGGCGGCTCGACGCCGCGCGAAAGGTTGCCTGATGACCGCACCGTTGCCGCACTTTCGTCTCGCCCGCCTCCGCGATGTCGAAGCGGCGATCGCGGCCTGCCGCGAAAACGCGGGCAGCCGGTACCTCGCCGGGGGAACCGACCTCGTCGTCAACATGCGGCGGGGCCTGTCAGCGACGGCGCTGCTGATCGATTTGTCCGCGATCGAGGAGCTGAGCGGGGTGAGCGCGAATGCCGCGGGGGTGCGCATCGGCGCCGGCGTCACCCTCGCCGCGCTCGCCGCCGAACCGTGCCTGCAGCGCTACCGCGCCATCGTCGAGGCCGCGCGCGCCGTCGCCGCGCCGGGCCATCGCGGCATGGGCACGCTCGGCGGCAACCTGTGCCTCGACACGCGCTGCATCTACTACAATCAGAGCGACTGGTGGCGGCGCGCCAACGGCTTCTGCCTCAAGCATGCCGGCGATGTCTGCCACGTGGCGCCGCAAGGCCAGCGCTGCCACGCCGCCTTCAGCGGCGACTTGGCGCCGGCGCTGATGGTGCTGGGCGCGGAGGTCGAGATCGCCGGACCGGATGGACGACGGCGCATCGCCCTCGAACGACTCTACGTCGAGGACGGCAAGGCCCATCTCGCGTTCGCGCCGGGCGAACTCGTCGTCGCGGCGCATCTGCCGCCCGCCGCCCCGCGGTCGACCTATGACAAGGTGCGGGTGCGCGGCGCGATCGATTTCCCGCTCGCCGGCGTCGCGGTGGCGCTCAAGGCGGCAAACGGCGCGGTCGAGACGCTGCGGGTGGCGCTGACCGGCACCAACTCGCGTCCGTTTCTCCTCGACGGCACCGACGGCTTCCTCGGCCGGCCGATCGACGCCGGGGCTTTGGCGCACCTCGACAAGCTGGTGCAGAAGCAGGTCCAACCCATGCGCACCACGGCGATCTCCGCGCACTATCGGCGGCTCGCGGCGGCGGCGCTGGCGCGGCGGCTCGCCGAGCGCCTGTTCGTCGAACGGGAGATCGCGCCGTGAACCATCCGTGCGGGGACGTCCGGACGAACGCACCCGCATTTCGCGGGCGGAGGACGGGATTCATACCGATATGCGCGGCCTCGATGCGCCCCGGACGATTGTCAGGCTGGTTCTCGTCGTAGCCTTCCATCGCGATTTTCGGATTGTTGGGCGAAATTGTCGTCGCACCGTACATCTCCATCGGCGACGCTTCCAAACGCAGCAACAGCTCTCGAATAAGTCCCAAATCCCGCTTCATTGCTCCGGACGATCCAACCAGAAAGCTTACGGCTCATAGAATATATAGCCCGTAGTTCTGATGTCTCCCAAAATCCTTACGCGCGCCCTGATCTTATAGTTGCTTCCTCGCTCAATCAATGGACCGCCGCAGAGCTTCTCAGCAGCTTCCTGTGCCGTTTGCGCCTCTACCCTTTGGTAATCCTTTCCATCCCACTTTCCGTTCGGCCAACATTGTACCTGAAACGTCGTCATCTTTCTTCTCCTACGGCCATTCCCCGTCATCAGATGGTACGACCAGAAGCGGCCCGAGCAACGGGGGGGTGCACTGGCCTATCGCTCACAGGGCGCGGCTTGCTGTTCGTCGGCGCGGGCTCGGAGTGTTTCGCCGATGGTGGCGCGGCAGCTGCCGGTTTGGGCGAAAGGCTTTCGTCACCGATTTCCAGCGCTCGCTCCATCAGAGCGTTGTACTTGTCTTGCCGCAGCCCGCTCGCCTTACTTTCATGATGAAACTGGATCACCTTGTACGGGTTCAAAATGAGCGCGTAGCTCGCCGGCCCGGAAGGCCCTTCCTGGAGACTAACGAAGCCCAGATCCGCGAGGATTTTGAGCCGAGACCGCCACGTCCGCTCAGCGCGCTGCCCGCTGAAGCCGGAATGAAACGCGATTTCGCGCGGTTTGGACAGCGTGGCGAAGTTTTCGTCGAATGTCCTGCACCAAATTTCAAGGTATGTGGACGATACGGGCTGGCCGTTCGCCAGATCATCCATGATTGAGAGGATCAGGGGCATGCACTTCGGAATGGTCGTGAACCCGTCATGCGTGTGACGGGACCACAGCCATCCCTCATCGATCGTGGGCCACAGCCGGCTGCGTAACTCAAGCTGCCGCTTAGCTATCTTGTTGCGGGGCATTCGATGGCCGAGACCGGGAAACCTTCGCATGCTATCCTCCTTGTTCGGTGGGCTGGGGCGCACCGAGTTTGAACCTCGGCCGCTTCCCAGCCCGTTGTCGCGCGCCTACCAAGCAGGTCTCCGCCTTGTCCGGGTTTGGACGCCGGGAGTGCGGAGACCGCGACAACTCAAACGCTATATAAAATATCTAGCCTTTTCAATTGAATAGATCTTTCTGCTGGGCATCGGACGCGCGAGCTCCGGTACGACTCGATCTCGGAGTCATCGCTCTAAAGGGCGACTCGATATTGCAGATTGCCGGGGGCTAAAATTTAATCTCACGTTTCCAGCGTGTTACGGGCGAATTGCAATGCTCGGGGTACTTGTGTGATCGAATGCTCGGTGGTGCTCGACGTGCTCAAGTAACTGCCGCCACAAGACACCTGCGCGCGTGCGTTACCCCGGCAGTCCCGCGCGCCGAACCCGCCGCCCCATCACACCCCCAGATACCGGTGCTGCACCGCCGGCGCGACGGCAAGTTCGGCCGAGGTGCCGGTCCACACCACGCGGCCGCGCTCGATGATGACGTGGCGGTCGGCGATGCGGGTGAGCGCGTCGACGTTCTTATCGATCACCAGGATGGCGAGGCCTGCGGCTTTCAGCTGGGCGAGACAGCGCCAGATTTCCGCGCGAACGAGCGGGGCGAGGCCCTCGGTCGCCTCGTCGAGGATGAGAAGGCGCGGGTTCGTCATCAGCGCCCGGCCGATCGCCAGCATCTGCTGCTCGCCGCCGGAAAGCTCATTGCCCATGCTCTCGCCGCGTTCGGCCAGGCGCGGGAACAGCGCGTGCACCTTGGCGAGCGTCCACGGCCCGGCGCGGCCGAGCCGGTTCGCCGCCGTCGCCACCAGGTTCTCGCGCACGCTTAGATTGGGGAACACCTGCCGCCCCTCCGGCACCAGTCCGAGCCCGAGCTTGGCGACCCGGTAGGCCGGCAGCGCCCGAATGTCGCGGCCGTCAAAGCGGATCGCGCCCGCGCGCGCCGGCGTGAGCCCCATGATCGAGCGCACGGTCGTGGTCTTGCCCATGCCGTTGCGGCCCATGAGCGTGACCATCTCGCCTTCGCGCACGGCAAGCGACAGGCCGAACAGCACCTGGCTCAGGCCGTAGCAGGTCTCGATGCGCTCGACCGTCAGCATGTCAGCGACCGGTCATCACCGATGACCGACGGCCGATCAGCCCGTCAATGCCGCCGCGCGCGAACAGCACCACGAGCAGCAGCAGCGGGCCGAGGATGATCTGCCAATATTCGGTCACCCGCGAGAGCGCCTCCTCGAGCACGAGCAGCGCAACGGCGCCCATGAGCGGGCCGAACAGCGAACCCATGCCGCCCAGCACCACCATGACGATGAGGTCGCCCGAGCGCGTCCAGTACATCGTCGCCGGGCTGACGAAGTCGGTATGGTTGGCGAGCAACGCACCGGCGAGCCCGCACAAGGTGCCGGCGATGACGAAACAGGCGAGCTTATAGCGATAGGTGGGAAAGCCGATCGCCCGCATGCGCCGCTCGTTCGAGCGGACGCCCGCGACGACGCAGCCGAAGCGCGCGTTCATCAGCCGCGAAAGGCCGTAGAGGCTCAAGAGCAGCAGCGCCAGGCACAGGTAAAAGAACTGCACCTTGTCGCTCAGGTCGATCAGCCCCGCGAAGCGGCTGCGGCTGTAGATGGTGAGCCCGTCGTCGCCGCCGTAGCGGTCGAGCCCGGAGGCGACGTAGTAGATCATCTGCGCGAAGGCGAGCGTAATCATGATGAAATAGACGCCGCGGGTGCGCAGCGAGAGCGCCCCGATGGCGAGCGCGAACAGCGCGGAGACGCCGAGCGCGATCGGCCATTGCACGAAGCCGGAGGTAACGCCGGCGTCGGCGAGGATGCCGATCGCGTAGCCGCCGATGCCGAGATAGGCGGCGTGGCCGAAGCTCATCATGCCGCCGTAGCCGAGGATCAAATTGAGGCTCGAGGCGGCGAGCGCCAAAATGACGATGCGGGTGAACAAGGTCAGCAGGAAGGGGTTGCCGGTCACGTGCGTATAGAGCGGCAGCAGCGCCAGGCCGGCAATGAGGCCGGCGACGACGAGCGCGCGCGCGTTGCGGACCATGGCGCTCATCGGCCGGTGGCGGGAAACAGGCCGGCCGGCCGCACCACCAGCACGGTCGCCATCAACAGGTAGATGAGCATGGAGGAAAGCGCCGGCGCGGCGGTCGAGGCGGCGCTGGCGCTGAGCACCAGGCGCAGCAGGTCGGGGAGGAAGGCGCGGCCCACGGTGTCGACCAGGCCGACGAACACGGCGGCGATGAAGGCGCCGCGGATCGAGCCGATGCCGCCGATGACGATCACCACGAAGGCGAGGATGAGGATGTTCTCGCCCATGCCGATCTGCACCGTGAGGATCGGCGCCTGCATCAGCCCGGCAAGCCCGGCGAGCGCGGCGCCGAGCCCGAACACCAGCGTGTAGAGCAGCTTGATGTCGATGCCGAGCGCGCCGATCATCTCGCGGTTGGAGGCGCCGGCGCGGATCAGCATGCCGAGCCGGGTGCGCATCACCAAAAGATAGAGAAAGAGCGCGACGAAAAGCGCCACCACGATGATGGCGATGCGGTAGGTCGGATAGGCGATGCCGGGGATCAGCTCGACCGAGGCGTTGAGCCAGGCGGGCAGCGGCAGACTCAGGCCGGCCGGCCCCCAGATGAGCCGGACCAACTCGTTGAAGAACAGGATCAGCCCGAACGTGCCGAGCACGTGATCGAGATGATCGCGCCCGTACAGCCGGCGCAGCGCGGTCACCTCGACCACGATGCCGAGCGCGAGGGTGGCGAGGAGCGCGAGCACGCTGCCGATGACGAAGCTGCCGGTGCGCTCCGTGAAGGTGGCGGCGAAATACGCCCCCATCATGTAGAGGGAGCCGTGCGCCAAGTTGACGAGGTCCATGATGCCGAACACGAGGGTGAGCCCGGCCGCCAGCAGGAACAACAGCAGGCCGAACTGCAGACCGTTCAGGCACTGTTCGAGCAAGAGCAGCATGGGTTAGAGGCCCCAATCTGCGACTCTTCGCTCCGGGGCGCGGACGCAGTCCGCGAGCCCGGGAAACGTATCTGCCGGCGGTGCCATGTTGGGGCGGATCGTGATTACGGATTCCGGGCTCGCCGCTTTCGCACCGCCCGGGAATGACCGCCGATCAAGGATCGTCGGTCACTTCATCGGACATTTGTCGTGGAACCGGTCCTGGTCGTCCTTGAGGATGGTGGCGACGGTCTTGAGCGTGTAGTTGCCCTCGGCGTCCTTCACTGTCTCCTGCAGGTAGAAGTTCTGGATCGGGAAGTTGTTGTTGCCGTATTTGTACGGCCCGCGCACCGAGGCGTAGTCGACCTTGTGCATCTCCTCGCGCATCACGTCCTTTTTGGCGAGATCGCCCTTCGCCGCCACCACCGCGCTGTTGATCAGGTTGGCGGCGTCGTAGGCCTGGGCGGCGTAGAACGAGGGATAACGGCCGCCGAACCTGGCGCGGAAGTCGGCGACGAATTTCTTGTTGGCGTCATTGGGCAGGTCGTTGACCCATTCCTGCGCGCCGGGCACGCCGAGCGCGAGGTCCTTCTGCAGCGGCAGCGACAGCGCGTCGATGGTGAACGCGGTGTAGAGCGGAATCTGGTCCTTCAACCCGGCCTGCCCGTACTGGGTGAGGAACTGCACGCCGGCGGCGCCCGGATAGAACACGAACACGCCGTCCGGCTTGGCGGCGCGCACCTTGGTCAGCTCGGCGGAGAAGTCGAGCTGGTCGGGCCAGCGGGTGTATTCCTCGCCGATCACCTTGCCCTTGTAGGTGATCTTCACGCCGGCGAGCATGTCCTTGCCGGCGGCGTAGTTGGGGCCGACCAGGAACAGGGTCTTCACCCCCTTCTGATTGAGGTACTCGCCGATCGCCTGCGGGGTCTGGTCGTTCTGCCACGAGGTCGAGAAGAAGTACGGCGAGCACAGTTCGCCGGCGATCTGCGAGGGGCCGGCATTGGCGCTGATCAGGAAGGTCTGCGCGTCGACCGCCGGCTTGAGGGAGGCGAGCAGCACGTTCGACCAGATGTAGCCGGTGATGAAGTTGACCCGGTCGGACTGGATCACCTTCTCGGTCTTCTGCTTGCCGACCTCGGGCTTCTGCTGGTCGTCCTCGTACACGACTTCGACCGGCAGCCCGGCCATCTTGCGGCCGAGATGATCGAGCGCCAGCTCGAACGCGTTGCGCATGTCGTTGCCGATCACCGCGGTCGGCCCGCTGAACGTGTCGATGAAGCCGATCTTCACCGAGCTCTGAGCCCAGGCCGGCGCGGCCGCGAGCGTCAATGCGACGGCGAATGAAAATGTCGATTTTCTCATGTTCCTCCCCTGTCGTTGGCGTTCCCCGGCGAACAGATCGCGCCCGGCGCGAGGCGGAGCGTGGTCGCCCGCATGTATTATATTGCATCCTGGGCGCATCGGCCAACGTGCCTCGGTCGCCGGTCTTGAGGTACCGATTCACCGGCGAGCGCGGCGGCCCTTTGATCTAGATCAATGCGCGGGCGACGCGATGCGTCAGCATGCGAAAAAGGGAGGCTTGCATGCCACTCGCAGCCTGCCTGCTGCCATGTCGACTCGTCGCCCTCGCGCTCGATCCGGACGCGATCGTCCGCCTGGAGCCGGCGCTGTTCCGCGAACTTCACTGGCGCTGCACTCAGTGCGACAGCAAAAGCGAGTGTGCCGTGGACCTCGCCGGTGACGCCGCAGTGTGGGCGGACCGAACCGACGCGTGGCACGGCTATTGTCCGAATGCGGCCACGCTGAAGTTGCTCGGCGAGATTCCGTGGTACGCAAGGCAGAAGGCGTAAGCTGACGTTCGTCTCGTTTTTGACGTTCGCCGTCTGAAGAGGTCGCATGCCCAGCGGTTACCTCTCGATGCCCATGCGAACGCTGCGCCAAGCGTGCCGAGACATTGCCGCGGCTCATCCCGAACGACTTCGTCCGAAATGCAGTCGTTGCCGGCTTCGTCGCCTGTGCTTGCGAATGGAACGCAGCATGCGCGGCAAAGCTCCGCGGCGTGAGCGGCCGTGATCTATGTCAAATCGCTGCCTTCCGTCCGGGCGAGCGCCATCAGCGTTGCCGCATTGGGACAATAGGCCTGCCACGCCGGGTTGGCCGGATCCTGCCGCAAGTCCCACTCGCATTGCTCGGGGCTTGCACAAGTGGTGCAGCGCTCGACGAGCTCGCGGACAGCCGCCGGTCTGACGCGGGCGAGCTTGTCCCAATCCAGTTCGAGGGCGGCCATGCGGCGGGGCAGCAGTTGCGCCCGCTCGGCAAAGGCACGTATCGCGTTGTCCCAAGGCTCAACCAGCAGAAGGGCATTGGTCCTCCACATCGATAGCCAAGGCTCCCAATAGCGGCCGCCCGGATCGATCGCGGCACTCCCGCCTGCGCAGGAGCGATCCTGTAAGCTCTGCTCCATGTCAGCCTCCCTGTTCGGATTCCGGCCTGCTCTGAAAACGGCCGCCCGCAAAGCCGCAAAATCCGCTGTGCCGAAATTAGGCGAGCAAGGCGAATCGGTCGCATTGATCTTGCTCAAATCCCGCCCGCTCCCGCTTGCCGCGGTGCCCCGAAGTCTCATGACATGTCCGGCGATTATCCATGTTCGTCACATACCCACCGCCACCTTCCCCTTTCCCCCCGGACCGTCGATCACGTAGGTCGGCTGGCACAGGCCGGAGTATCGCGCGCTTAGCTCGCGCATCAGGTCCCGCCCCCGCGCGAGCGTGGTGCGGAAATGGGAGGTGCCGGGCGCGCGATCGAGATGGTGGAGGTAATAGGGCTTGATACGGCACTCGACGAGGGTCCGCATCAGCGCGCCCAGCGTCGCCGCGTCGTCGTTGACGCCCTTGAGCAGCACCGATTGGCTGAGCATCGGCATGCCGGCGTCGATCAGCCGCGTGCACGCCGCGCGGGCCGCCAGGGTCAGTTCGCGCGCGTGGTTGACGTGCAGCACCAC
>DASPVJ010000526.1:0-4611 GCA_035622435.1 Xanthobacteraceae bacterium
AGCTGAAGCCGCCGGGCAGCACCACGAGGTCGGTGCCGGCCGGCAGCGCGGTATCGGTGTGCCAGATCATGGCTGGCTCGCGGCCAGACACGAGCCGCAACGCGCGGCCCATGTCACGCTCGCGATTGATGCCGGGGAAGACGAGGACTGCGGACCGCATCGACGGCGCCTCAGATCGGGTCCTGACCGGTCAACTGCTCACCTCGACCCGGTAGTTCTCGATTACCGTGTTGGCGAGGAGCTTGTCGGCGGCCTGCTTGAGCAACGCCTCGGCCGCCTTGGCATCGCCGGCTGCGAGCTCGATATCGAACACCTTGCCCTGGCGCACGCTGGTGACGCCGTCGACGCCCAGCGTCCTGAGCGCACCCTCGATCGCCTTGCCTTGCGGATCGAGGATGCCGGACTTGAGCGTGACGGTGACGCGCGCCTTCACGGTCAGCCCTTGACCAGGACCGGACCGCTTCCCTGCGGGCGCTCGTTCTCGCTCATGATGCCGAGCCGCTTGGCAACCTCGGTATAGGCCTCGAGCAGACCGCCGAGATCGCGGCGGAAGCGATCCTTGTCGAGCTTCTCGTTCGACTTGATGTCCCACAGCCGGCACGAATCGGGCGAGATCTCGTCGGCGACGACGATGCGCATCATGTCGTTCTCCCACAGCCGACCGCATTCCATCTTGAAGTCGACCAGGCGGATGCCGACGCCGAGGAACACGCCGGACAGGAAGTCGTTGACGCGGATGGCGAGCGCCATGATGTCGTCGATCTCCTGCGGCGTCGCCCAGCCGAACGCGGTGATGTGCTCCTCCGACACCATCGGGTCGCCGAGCCCGTCGTTCTTATAGTAGAACTCGATGATCGAGCGCGGCAGCTGGGTGCCCTCCTCCATGCCGAGGCGCTGCGCCAGCGAGCCCGCGGCGACGTTGCGCACCACCACCACCAGCGGGATGATCTCCACCTCGCGGATCAACTGCTCGCGCATGTTGAGCCGGCGGATGAAGTGGGTCGGCACCCCGATGTTGTTGAGGTGCTGGAATACGTATTCGGAGATGCGGTTGTTGAGCACGCCCTTGCCTTCGATGACCTGATGCTTCTTCGCATTGAAGGCGGTGGCGTCGTCCTTGAAGTGCTGGATCAAGGTACCGGGCTCCGGGCCCTCGTAGAGGACCTTCGCCTTGCCCTCATAGATGCGGCGGCGGCGGCTCATCGGCGTGTACCGTGGCTTGAGGAAGTCCATGTTGCCGTGGCTCCAATGGGAATACGCGGTCCCCGGCGGCGGGGGCGCCACGACTCAACGCAGACGCGGCTGCCCGACCGCTCCGGCAACCTAGCCGATCGTGGTGCGGAGCACAATCACGCCCGCCTTTCGCCCGTTGCGGCGGCAAAACCGGCCGTTTCCGCCCCGCCTGCGGTGTTCTACCGTGTTGATTTGGCCATTTTCCCCCGATATGCAAGGCCGCACCCGACCGATCGGCCCACACCCCGCGAGGCCCGCCATGACCACGTTCAACGAGCGCGAGGAAGGCTTCGAGAAGAAGTTCGCGCACGAGGAGGAGCTCAAATTCAAGGCGACGGCGCGGCGCAACCACATGGTCGGCCTGTGGGGCGCCGAGAAGCTCGGCCTGACCGGCGCCGAGGCGGAGGCTTACGCCAAGGCGGTGGTGCTCGCCGACGTGGAGGGCCCCGGCGTGTTCGCCAAGCTGCGCCAGGATTTCGACGCCAAGGGCGTCGTCCAGTCCGACCACCAGATCCACCGCACCATGGACGAGACGATGGCCAAGGCGGTGGCGCAGGTGAAGAAGAGCGGGTGACGGCCGTCGTAGTCCGGATGGAGCGAAGCGACATCCGGGAAATGAGTCCCCGCATTTCCGCCCGCCTTCGCGGGCGTCAATGCGGGCTACGAACTATTCGCTATTCGCTATTCGCGCATCGAGGGCATCGAGCGCCTTCGCCGCGTCGCCTTCGACATCCGCCGCCGCCACTTCGATCACCCGATAGCCCCGCTCGGTCAGCCAGGCGCGCCGCTCGGCGCGGGTCTTCCCCGCTGGCGCGCTCTCGCCGGCCGGCACGAGATCGACGACGACGCGCAGCGGGAAGGAGACGAAATCGGTGATGTGCGGGCCGACCGGCACCTGTCGCTTGAAGCCGCGGCCGGCGAACCGCCGGTCGTTGACGAGGCCGTTCCACAGCGCCCGCTCGGCGTCGGTCGGATTGCGGCGCAGCAGGCGCGCGAGGCCGCGCACCGGCGCGCGCGCGGAGGGCACGCGCTCCTCCCCGTGCTCGGCCAGGAGCGTGCGCAGCAGCGCCGCCTCCTCGCCGTCGAGGATGCCGCCGCGCGCCGGCCCCTTGCGGCCCTCGGCGATGGCGCGCACGACCCCGTGCAGGGTCTGGACGTCCTGGCGGGTCGGCGCCATGCGCAGGAAAATGTTGCGCAGGTTGACCTGCATGGTTTCGCGCTTTTCCGCCGGCCGGAAGAACTCGACCTTCTCGAGTTCGGCTTCGAGATCGGCGAAGAACGCGAGGAGCTGCTCGCGCGGCGCGGGTGCGGATTTCTGCGGCATGGCGAACGGCAGCGTGCCGTGGGTCGCGAGCTTGAACCACTCGTAGGCGACGACGGCGACCGCCTGGGCGAGGTTGAGGGAAGCGAACGCCGGATTGACCGGCAAGGTGATGATGCGGTCGGCAAGCCCGACTTCGTCGTTCTCGAGCCCGTTGCGCTCGCGCCCGAACACGACGGCGACGGTCGCGCCGGCGGCAAGGTGCGGCTGCATCATTCGCGCCGCCTCCTCGGCGCCGACGACGGGCTTCGCCTGGTCGTGGGCGCGGGCGGTGGTGGCGAACACGACGGCGCAATCGGCGATCGCCGCTTCGAGCGTATCGTAGAGCCCCGCCTGATCGAGGACGGCGTCGGCGCCGGAAGCGGCGGCCCGCGCGCGGGCGTTCGGCCATTCGTCGCGCGGCTTGACGAGGCGCAGCCGCGTGAGCCCGAAATTCGCCATGGCGCGCGCCGCCGTGCCGATGTTCTCGCCGAGCTGCGGCTCGACCAGGATCACGACCGGGCCGGCAAGATCGGGCGCGGGCTTGGTGCGGTCGGTTCCGGCGCCGGGCATGGTGCTGTTGGCCGCGACGACTGCCTGAAAGTCAAGCTTTCTCCCCCACCCCGGCGGTGCTATAGCGACGCCGCCGAGGCGGGGGGCACGCGCATGCCGCCGCCGTCCGGCGACCTCCCGCGAACGCAAGGGCGCTTTCCTCCATGGCGAAGATCAAGGTGGCCAATCCGGTCGTCGAACTCGACGGCGACGAGATGACCCGCATCATCTGGCAGCTGATCAAGGACAAGCTCATTCATCCCTATCTCGACATCGAGCTTCTCTACTACGACCTCGGCATGGAGAACCGCGACGCGACCGACGACCAGGTCACGATCGACGCGGCGGAAGCGATCAAGAAGGTCGGCGTCGGCGTCAAATGCGCCACCATCACGCCGGACGAGGCGCGGGTGAAGGAGTTCCACCTGAAGAAAATGTACCGCTCGCCCAACGGCACCATCCGCAACATCCTCGGCGGCACCATCTTCCGCGAGCCGATCATCTGCAAGAACGTGCCGCGCCTGGTGCCGGGCTGGACCCGGCCGATCATCATCGGCCGCCACGCCTATGCCGACCAATACCGCGCCACCGACTTTCTGTTTCCCGGCAAGGGAACGATCACGCTCACCTTCACCGGCGCCGACGGCAAGAAGATCGAGCGCGAGGTGTTCCAGGCGCCCGGCGGCGGCGTCACCATGGCGATGTACAATCTCGACGACTCGATCCGCGACTTCGCCCGCGCCTCGTTCAACTACGGGCTGGCGCGCGGCTATCCGGTCTATCTCTCCACCAAGAACACCATCCTCAAGGTCTACGACGGCCGCTTCAAGGACATTTTCCAGGACGTGTTCGACGCCGAGTTCAAGGGCGAGTTCGCCAAGAAGAAGCTCACCTACGAGCATCGCCTGATCGACGACATGGTGGCGGCGGCGCTCAAGTGGTCGGGCGGCTACGTGTGGGCGTGCAAGAACTACGACGGCGACGTGCAGTCCGACACGGTGGCGCAGGGCTACGGCTCGCTCGGGCTGATGACGTCGGTGCTGTTGACGCCGGACGGCAAGACCTGCGAGGCGGAGGCGGCGCACGGCACGGTCACGCGCCACTACCGGCAGTACCAGCGCGGCGAGGAGACCTCGACCAACTCGATCGCCTCGATCTTCGCCTGGACGCGCGGGCTGTCCCACCGGGCGAAGCTCGACAATACCGCGGCGCTCGCCAAGTTCGCCGCGACGCTCGAGAAGGTGTGCGTCGACACGGTCGAAGCCGGAGACATGACCAAGGACCTCGCGCTCCTCGTCGGCGCCGAGCAGAAGTGGCTCTCCACCACCGGCTTCCTCGACAAGGTCGACGCCAATCTGCAGAAGGCGATGGCGTAATCCCTCCCCCGCAGGGGGAGGGTGGCCGCGCGCGCAAGCGCGCGGCCGGGTGGGGTTCTTGCTTGAGCGCGGACGCCCCCACCCGGCTCGCTTCGCTCGCCACCCTCCCCCGCTTCGCGTGGGAGGGATTAAGCGCGATTCAAACAAATA
>DASPVJ010000527.1:0-3037 GCA_035622435.1 Xanthobacteraceae bacterium
GGCTTCTTCGCGCCCGACATCGAAGTTTTGGAATTTCCGGCCTGGGATTGCCTGCCCTACGACCGCGTTTCGCCGCACCCGGCCGTCGTCGCGCAACGGATGATCACCTTGGCGCGGCTTGCCCGCGTCACCGGCCGGGAGCATCCGGCGGTGCTCCTGACCACGATCAACGCCGTCCTGCAGCGCGTGCCCGAGCGCGGGCTGATCGCTAAGCAGTCGTTATCCGCCGCGCCCGGCAATGTCATGCCGATGGCGTCCGTCACGCAATGGCTTGAGCTCAACGGCTTCAATCGCGCCGCGACCGTGCGCGAAGCCGGCGACTATGCGGTGCGCGGCGGCATCGTCGATCTGTTCGCGCCGGGGCGCGACATGCCGGCGCGGCTCGATTTTTTCGGCGACACGCTGGAATCGATCCGCAGCTTCGACCCCGAGAGCCAGCGCACCGCCGGCCAATTGCGCGCCCTCGACCTCGTGCCCGTGAGCGAGTTGCAGCTTACCACCGAGACGATCCGCCGGTTCCGGCTGGGGTATGTGGCCGCGTTTGGCGCGGCGACTCGCGACGACGTTCTCTACGCGACCGTGAGCGAAGGCCGGCGCCACCCGGGCATGGAGCATTGGCTGCCCCTGTTCCACGACCGGCTGGAGACCCTGTTCGACTACGCGCCCGACGCGCCGCTGCTGATCGAGCCGCTCGCCGAGGACGCCGCGCGCGAACGGCTGGCGCAGATCGCGGATTATTACGAGGCGCGCCGGCTGGCGCTTGCCGGGGAACCGTCCGGCACCCTCTATCAGCCGCTGCCGCCCGAGCGCCTCTATCTCGCCGAGGCCGAGTGGGCGGCGCGCCTTGCCGACCGATCGGCGGCGCGCCTGACGCCGTTCGCGGCGCCGGACGGCGCGGGCGTCATCGATGTCGGCACCCGCCAGGGCCGCAACTTCGCGGCCGAACGCGCCCAAGCGGACGCCAACGTGTTCGACGCGGTGGCGGCCCATGTGCACGCCCTGCAGGCCGCCGGCAAGCGCGTGGTCGTCGCGCTGTGGAGCGAGGGCGCGCGCGAGCGTATGCACCACGTGCTCGCCGATCATCGACTCGGCACGCTTGTCGATGTCACGTCCTGGCAAGAGGCGCTGGCGCGGCCGAAGTCCGAGGTGGCGCTCGCCGTGCTCGGCCTCGAAGCCGGGTTCGAAACCGCGGACCTCGCCGTCATCGGCGAGCAGGACATCCTCGGCGACCGGTTGGTGCGGCCGCGCCGCGCCGCGCGCCGCGCCGCGGATTTCATTGCCGAGGCGACGAGTCTCTCGGCCGGCGACATCGTCGTACACGTCGATCACGGGATCGGCCGATTCGTCCGCCTCGCCAACATCGAGGCCGCCGGCGCCCCGCACGATTGCCTGGAAATCCACTACGCCGGCGGCGACAAGCTGTTCCTGCCGGTCGAGAACGTGGAATTGCTGTCGCGCTACGGCGCGGAAGAGGCCGGCGTCGAACTCGATCGCCTGGGCGGCACCGGCTGGCAGGTACGCAAGGCCCGCCTCAAGCGGCGCATCCGCGAGATCGCCGACGAATTGATCAAGGTGGCGGCCGAGCGCCAATTGCGCGAGGCGCCGCGCCTCGCGGTCGGCCACGGCCTCTACGACGAGTTCTGCGCCGGTTTCCCGTACGAGGAAACCGACGACCAACAGGCCGCGATCGACCGGGTGCTTGACGACCTTAACGCCGGCCGGCCCATGGATCGGCTGGTGTGCGGCGACGTCGGCTTCGGCAAGACCGAAGTCGCCTTGCGCGCGGCGTTCGTGGCCGTGATGAACGGCAAGCAGGTCGCGGTGGTGGTGCCAACGACGCTGTTGGCGCGCCAGCACACCAAGACCTTCACCGAGCGCTTCCGCGGCTTTCCGGTGCACATCGCGCAGGCCTCGCGCTTGGTGTCGGCGGCGGAACTCGCCAGGACCAAACAGGCGCTGGCATCGGGCGGCGTCGACATCGCCATCGGTACCCACGCGCTGCTGGCGAAATCCGTGCGCTTCAAGAACCTCGGGCTTGTCGTCGTCGACGAGGAGCAGCATTTCGGCGTGGCGCACAAGGAAAAGCTCAAGCAGCTGCGCGCCGAAGTGCACGTGCTGACCCTGACCGCGACCCCGATCCCGCGCACCCTGCAGCTCGCGCTCACCGGCGTGCGCGAACTCTCGCTCATCGCCTCCCCGCCGATCGACCGCTTGGCGGTCCGCACCTTCGTGTCGCCTTTCGATCCGCTGATCGTGCGCGAGGCGCTGTTGCGCGAGCGCTACCGCGGCGGCCAGGCGTTCTACGTGTGCCCGCGCATCGAGGACATCGCCGGCGCCAAGGATTTCCTCGACATGCACGTGCCGGAAGCCCGCGTCGCGGTCGCCCACGGCCAGATGCCGGCAGGGGTGCTCGACGACGTCATGTCGGCCTTTTACGACGGCAAGTACGACGTGCTGCTGTCGACCACGATCATCGAATCCGGCCTCGACATTCCGACCGCCAACACGCTGATCGTGCATCGCGCCGACATGTTCGGCCTCGCCCAGCTCTACCAGCTGCGCGGCCGCGTCGGCCGCGCCAAGGCGCGCGCCTACGCCCTCTTCACGGTGCCGGCGGACAAGGTTCCGACCCCGCAGGCCGAGCGGCGGCTGAAGGTGCTGCAATCGCTCGACACGCTCGGCGCCGGCTTCCAGCTCGCGAGCCACGACCTCGACCTGCGCGGCGCCGGCAACCTGCTCGGCGAGGAGCAGTCGGGCCACATCCGCGAGGTCGGCTACGAGCTCTATCAACAGATGGTGCAGGACGCGATCGAGCGCCTCAAGGCGGGCGTCGAGGAGTCGGCGCAGGAGATGTGGTCGCCGTCGATCTCGCTCGGCGCGCCAGTGACCATCCCCGAGAGTTACGTCCCCGACCTGACGACGCGCCTGGCGCTCTATCGCCGCCTGTCGGCGCTGGAGGAGGACGCGGAGATCGAGGCGATGGGGGCGGAGATCGTCGACCGCTTCGGCCCGCCGCCGCCAGAAGTGGCGCTCGTGT
>DASPVJ010000528.1:0-2671 GCA_035622435.1 Xanthobacteraceae bacterium
GAGAGGGCGTGGAACAAACACCGCCGTCATCCTGAGGAGCTCGGCGCGAAGCGCCGAGCGTCTCGAAGGATGGAAGCAGACTCGGTGCTCGTGGCCATCCTTCGAGACGGTCGCGCGCAAGTGCGCGCGCCCTCCTCAGGATGACGGTCGAGTTTTGTTGCAGCAGGCTTAGCAACATCTGGTTACTCCGCGGCGCGGTGCAGCGGAACCGGATCCTCCCGCTGCACCTTCGGCACCGCGCGCCAGGCGCGGGCGGCGGCGATGGCGGCGCGGCGCTGCGCCGTCGCGGCGGCGTCGACGGTCCAGGCGGCGGTGTCGATGACGACGCCGTAGTCGGCCGCGGCCTTGGCGGGCGACAGCAGCTCGTTGCGCACGTCGCGCAGCACCGATGAAGGATCGCGCTCGAGCGGGTCGCCGTAGCCGCCGCCGCCGGCGAGCACGTGGCGGAACACGTCGCCCTTTTTGATGTTCATGGTCAGCTTGGTCGGCAGCAGGGCGCCGCCTGCGTCGGGGTTGAGATAGTTCTCCGACGGCGCGCCCGGGCTGCCGCCGTAAAGCCCGAACGGCCGGTGATCGCGCCGGTCCGAGCGCACCTGCAGCACCGCCTCGCGCTCGCGAAAGCGATAGTCGCGCCGGAACGGCACGCCGCCGCGGAATTTGCCGGCGCCGGCGCGGTCGGCCACGAACTCGTAGGCGATGAGCTGCACCGGCGTCTCCGCCTCGATCACCTCGAGCGATTGCGCCGCCATGTTGGCCATCATGTGCGAGTTGCCGTCGAGGCCGTCCGCCCACGGCCGCGCGCCCCAGACGCCGCAGTAGAAATCGACGAAGATGAACGGCTTGCGCTCGTCGTCGTAACCGCCGATCGAGACGCCGGTGTTGCCGCCGTCGCCCGCCGCCTTCACCTTGCCCGGCAGCATCATGGCGAGCGCGCCGAACATGCAGTCGACCATGCGAAAGCCGGTGAGCCCGCGCGCCGCGCACGCCGCCGGCAGCACGCCGTTGCCGATGGTGCCGGGCGGGCAGATCACCTCGATGGCGCGAAACACGCCTTCGTTGTTGGGGATGCCGAGCGGCAGCACCGAGCGCACCGCGCAGTACGACGCCGCCATGGTGTAGGACAGCGTGTTGTTGATCGCGCCCTTGACCTGCGGGGCGGTGCCGGTCCAGTCCACGATCATGCCGCCGCCGCGTTTTTTGATGGTGACATAGAGGCGGATCGGCTTGCCGTAGTCGATGCCGTCGTCGTCGATGAAATCCTCGAAGCTCCATTCGCCGTCGGGAAGCTCTTTCAGCGCCGCCCGGGTCAGCCGCTCGGCATAATCGAGGATCTCGGCGAGCATGGCCTTGGTGCGCGCGGCCCCGTGCTTGTCGACCACCTCGGCGAACTGCTTCTCGGCGATATGGCAGGCGGCGAGCTGCGCCCGCAGGTCGCCGAGCACCTGCACCGGCACGCGCACGTTCCGCTCGATGAACGTCATGATGGTGTGGTTGAGCTTGCCCGCTTCGTAGAGCTTCATCGGCGCGATGCGCAGGCCCTCGGCGTAAATCTCGGTGGAGTCCGACGCGTTCGAGCCGGCGACGCGCCCGCCCACGTCGGTGTGGTGGCAGACCGTGCAGGCAAACGCGAGGCGCTCGCCGCCGTAGAACAGCGGCTTGAAGATGAAAATATCCGGCAGGTGCATGCCGCCATCGAATGGATCGTTCATGATGAAGACGTCGCCGGGCCAGATGTCGCCGCGGAAATGGCGCATGATCGATTCCATCGCGGTCGGCACCGAGCCGAGGTGGCCGGGCAGGGTCAGGCCCTGGGCGACCAGCTTGCCGTCTGCGTCGGCAAGCGCGGTCGAATAATCCATGTTGTCCTTGAGTACGCCGGAGTAGGTGGTGCGGAAAATGGTCAGCGCCATTTCGTCGGCGATGGAGAAGATCGCGTTCTTGAACAGCTCGAAGGCGATCGGATCGAAGGGTTCGCTCACGCGCGGCATCTTTCTTTCAATCGGAACAGCTCGGCCATGGTGCCGCCGACGACCGCATCCATTTCGGCGGGTAAGAAGAATGTGCAGTAACGGCGCAGGTAGTCCAGGCTCTGGCGGTAGGTGCAGAAGCGCTCGACGTTGGGCATGTCCGAGCCCCACACCAGCTTCGAGGCGCCGAACAACTCCCGCATGTGCCGGATCAGCGCCTGCGCCTGCGGGTAGGGATAGTCCCAGACGCCGCCCCAGGCGATCGGGAACATGATCTCGATCAGCAGGTTCTCGCGGCCGTAGGCGGCGAGCGCCTCGGGCGGAAAGTCCCAGCGGCCGGCGCGAGCGAAATGCGCGACCGGCGGCCCCATCACCAGCACGAAGCGAAGGGCGCGATGGCGTTGCATCACCCGGTCGAGCGCCAGGAGGTTTGCGATGTAGCTCGCCCGGTCGTAACCGGGCGTTGCCGACAGCTCGACGAACGCCGGCAGGCCGAATCCCGCAAGCTTGTCCCAGAACGGCGCGAACGCCGCGTGGTCGAGGTTGCGATCGTAGCCGTGGCGGGAGAAGTCGTGGGAATAATAGACACCCTTGAGGCCGAGCGCGTTATGGGCGCGGTCGACTTCGGCGAGAACCTCGGGGCGGTCGGCGATCGCCTCGTCGACCCACAGCAGGCCGGTGAAGCGCGCGGGATATCGCTTCTG
>DASPVJ010000529.1:0-2195 GCA_035622435.1 Xanthobacteraceae bacterium
GACCGGCCGCAAGGCGCTCTACGTCAACGTCGCCCACACCGTGCGCTTCAAGGACATGACCGAAGCGGAGAGCGCGCCGATCCTCGATTTCCTCTACCGGCACCAGACCAGGCCCGAGTTCACCTGCCGGTTCCACTGGGAACCGGGCTCGATCGCGCTGTGGGACAATCGCTGCGCCCAGCACAACCCGGTCAACGATTATCACGGCCACCGCCGCCTGATGCACCGCATCACGCTCAAGGGCGATCGGCCGCGGTGACGTTTAATACCAACGGGCGCTGATTCTCACCCGTCATGCCCGGCCTTGTGCCGGGCATCCACGTCTTGGCGGCACAAACAAAGGAAAGACGTGGATGGCCGGGACAAGCCCGGCCATGACGATGTGTATGAGTCGGCACCAACTGCGCGGCGCAAGGATCAATCACTGAACTTCGGCTTGCGCTTCTCTCGGTGCGCCGCGAGGCCTTCGGCCACGTCGGCGGAGCGCATGCTTGCGCGCCAGGCGCGCTCGATCGCGGTGGCGTCGGCGGCGCCGGCGGCGATGCGATTGAGCGCGCGTTTCATGCCCTGCACGGCGGCGGGCGCGTGGACGGCAAGCCGCTCGGCGAGCGCATCGACGCGCGCGGCGAGCTCTGCTTGCGGCACCAGCGCGTCGAGGAAGCCGATGCGCAGCAATTCCTCGGCGCTCAGCGTATCGGCTGCGAGGAACAGCCGCTTGGCGGCGCCGAGCCCGAGCCGCGTCACGTAGCGCCGCAGGCCGCCGTAATAATAATGCACGCCGATGCGGCTTGCCGGCATCATCAGTTCGATGCCGGCGACGCCGAGGCGAAAGTCGCAGGCGAGCGCCAGGTCGGTGCCGCCGCCGTAGAAGCTGCCGCTGACCGCGCAAATGGTCGGTACCCGCAGCGCTTCGAGGGCATCGACCATGCGGTCGAAGCCCGGCGCCGTTTCGTCGTAGCGGCCGGGCGCAAGCTCCTCGAGGTTGAAGCCGGAGCAGAACGTGCGCCCCTCGGCGGCGAGCACGAGGACGCGGATGCGGCGGTCCGCGTCGATGCGGGCAAACTGCTCGGTGAGCACCGCGATATCGCCGGTTTCGATGCGGTTGTGATGGCGCGGCCGATTGAGCCGGATGGTGGCGCGGGCGCCCGCGACGGTCAGAACGGGCGGGCCCGGGGTTTCGGCGTGTCCGGCGGGTGATCTCTTCGACATGGAGAAGCCCCTATTGAAGATGCGCCCGCTTTGCAAATAGGTTCACCGCCGGCACGATCGACAACGGCACGCATGACGCTTCCCCTCGACGGTCTTCTGGTCGTTTCGCTCGAACAGGCGGTGGCGGCGCCGATCTGCGCCTGCCGGCTCGCTGACGCAGGCGCGCGCGTCATCAAGATCGAGCGGCCGGAAGGCGACTTCGCCCGCTATTACGACAAGGTCGCGGGCGGCGAGAGCGCCTATTTCGTCTGGCTCAACCGCGGCAAGGAGTCGGTCGTGCTCGATCTCGGCGCGCCGGCCGACAAGGCGTTGCTCGAGGCCATGCTCGCAAGGGCCGACGTGTTCGTGCAGAACCTCAAGCCCGGCGCCGTCGCCAAGCTCGGTTTCGCGGTGGAGCGGCTGCGGCGCGACTATCCGCGCCTGATCGTCTGCTCGATCTCCGGTTACGGCGAGACCGGTCCCTATGCGGCGCGCAAGGCGTACGATCTGCTGATCCAGGCGGAAAGCGGGCTTGCGTCGGTGACCGGCGGACCGGAAGGGCCGGCGCGGGTCGGCGTGTCGGTCGTCGACGTGGCGGCTGGGTTCAACGCCTACCAGGCGATCCTCGAAGCGCTGATCGCGCGCGGGCGCAGCGGGCAAGGCGCAGCGCTGGGCGTGTCGATGTTCGACGCCATGGCCGAATGGATGACGGTGCCGCTGCTGCAGCAGGAAGGCGGCCAGGCGCCGCGGCGGCTCGGCCTCGCCCATCCGTCGATTGCCCCTTACGGCGTGTTCCGTACCCGCGACGGCGTCGACGTCCTCATCTCGATCCAGAGCGACCGCGAGTGGCGCGTCCTCGCCGAGACGGTGCTGGACGACAAGGCGCTCGCCGCCGACCCGGCCTTCGCCACCAACGTCGATCGGGTCGCGCGGCGCGGCGAGACCGACGCGCGGGTCGAGGCGGTGTTCGCGGCAACCGACGTCGAACCGCTCACCGCGCGGCTTGC
>DASPVJ010000530.1:0-4265 GCA_035622435.1 Xanthobacteraceae bacterium
TGCTGCTGGCGGCTTGCGCGACCACACCCCTACCGGCCGAGTCACCCAAGGCACAGAACCCTCAGCAGGCCCGCGTTTTTGTTATGCGGGACCCGGAGATCCAATCCGAATTGGTGCATCCGGCGGTCAAGGTCGACGACGAGAGCGTCGGCGACGTGGCACCCGCCAAGTTTTTGGTCGTCGACCGCCCGCCGGGGCAGCATGTCGTTTCGGTCAGTTTCATGCAGGGGTACTACCCGGTCACGCTGACGACGCGCGCGGGATCTGTCCACTACGTCCACATCGCCATGCGGCCTTATATGGAACGGCTTCTGGTCGGCGGGGTCGTCCCGCAGGCGATCGAGCAGGCGAGCACGGGGCACAGCGGCCCGTTCACGCTCATCGTGATGAACGACGCGGAAGGACGCGCGCTGTTGCACAAACTCATGGCCGGCGGGGAGTTCACGGAGCCTGCCCCTAGAGATTGATGCCGATTCGAATATTTTAAGGTCCGAGCGAACTGCCGAGTTGGCGCGCGGTCGCGGCGATCCAATCGCGATAGATGACGACGGGGGTGAGCCCGGTAAGCCCGCCGCAGCCGGCGCTGCCGCCGGGGCCGGTCGACCAGCTGACCACGCCCACGACGGCGGCGGTCCCGTCGTTGTCCTCGAAGGCGGGGGCGCCCGAATCCCCGGTGCAGGCGCCGAGCCCGGCGCGCTCGCCCATGCTCGCCGGGTCGACCAGGCGCACCTGCAACGCGCCCGGCCGGCCGGTCGCGACGAGGCTCGCCGCCCGCGCCGTGCCGGCGGTCGTGCCGTCGCCGCGCACCGCGACGCCGTAGCCCGCGACGGTGAAGCGCTCGCCGGGAGCGAAGGCGCTGCGCGTCGTCAGCGGCGCCGGCACCACGGCGGCGGACAGCGGCGCGGCGAGCTTGAGCAGCGCCACGTCGGCGGTGGCGCGGTGGGCGAGCATGGTCTCGAGCTTGAAGCCGGGGTGGCGCGCGACGCTCGTCAACGGTTCGAGCACCGGCTTGTGCGCCGCGTCGAACTCGACGATCCGGTACTCGGCGCCCGGCAGCACGCAGTGGGCGACCGTGAGCACCAGGTCGGGCTTGAGCGCGACGCCGGTGCAGAAGTTCGAGCGCGAGGTGATCATGACGAGGTGCCGGCCGACGCCGGTGCCGGTGACGACGGCGGCATCGCCGACCAGGGCGGCGGCGGGCGCGCAGCAGAAGGCAAGCACGGCGAGGGCGATCAGGCGCGGCATGGCGGGCCGATCAGCGTCAAGCCCCTCGGCTTGTCAACCCGGGCGGATGGCCACCGATATCGACGCCGTCGCGACGTTCGAAGGGTTCGCGCGGGTCGAGGGTTAGCTATTTGTCATTGCCGGCTCACGGCCCGGAACCTATGAGAGTGCCATGGCCCGCGCCTCGATCCTCGCGCTCGTCCTCATGGCTGCGGGCCCCGCGGCGGCGGCCGAAACCGGCAATTGCCTGACCCAGGAGCAGCGGCGCGCCGCGGTCGCCAGCCAACGGGCGATCCCGCTCGCCCGCGCCGTGCACGACCTGCGGCTCCACACGCCCGGCGCCGAGGTCATCCGCGCCCGCCTGTGCTACCGCGGCGAGGAACTCGTCTACGTGCTGACGGTGCTGGCGCGCGATGGCAAAGTGATCCGCGCCAGCGTCAATGCGGCATCGGGCGCGGTCCTGGAAGACCCATAGAGCGGGCTGACTTTTCCTGCAGGCGTCATCCCGCTCTAGCCCGTTGTTGGAGCATGATCTTTCCCGAAAACCGGTACCCACCCCGCATCAAGTGCGGGGCAGGCTTTTTTCGCGATCATGCTCTAATATCCCGATTCCTAAAGCGTGATGGCTTTTCTTCGAATCGCCATCCCGCTTTAGGTTATTGTTGGAGCATGATGTTTTCCGAAAACCGGTACCCACCCCGCATCAAGTGCGGGGCAGGCATTTTCGGCATCATGCTCTAGCTGTAGGCCCCATGGAGGGTTGCCGTGCGTCTCCTCGTCATCGAGGACGATCCCGACCTCAACCGTCAGCTCGCCGCCGCCTTGACCGACGCGGGCTACGCGGTCGACCGCGCCTTCGACGGCGAGGAGGGCCAGTACCTCGGCGAGACCGAGCCCTATGACGCGGTCATCCTCGATATCGGCCTGCCGAAGGTGGACGGCATCACGGTGCTCGAGGGCTGGCGCCGCTCCGGCCGCGCCATGCCGGTCCTGATCCTGACCGCCCGCGACCGCTGGAGCGACAAGGTGCAGGGGTTCGACGCGGGCGCCGACGACTACGTCGCCAAGCCCTTCCACCTGGAGGAGGTGCTGGCGCGGTTGCGCGCCCTGCTGCGCCGCTCGACCGGCCACGCCAAGAGCGAATTCAATTGCGGCCCGATCCGCCTCGACACCCGCACGGGCCGGGTGAGCGTCGATGGCAACCCGGTCAAGCTGACCTCGCACGAATACCGGCTCCTGTCCTACCTGATGCACCATACCGGCCGGGTGGTGTCGCGCACGGAGCTGGTGGAGCACCTCTACGAACAGGACTTCGACAGGGATTCCAACACGATAGAAGTGTTCGTTGGACGCATCCGCAGGAAGCTCGGGGTCGACTGCATCCAGACCGTCCGGGGTCTCGGCTATCTTCTCACCCCGCCCGGCTAGACTGTTGGCGGCATGTTGTTTTTCCGCAAACCGGTACCCTCCCGGATCGCCTCCGGGGCGAGGCTTTTGCGGGACCAGGCGCTGGTGCGCGCCAATTCGCTCGCGGTGCGGCTGTTTTTGTCGGCGACCGCGTGGACCGTGGTGATCCTCGTCGCCACCGGCATCGTGCTCTCTTCCCTCTACCGCCATAGCGTCGAGCGCGCCTTCGACCGCCGCCTCGGCGTCTACCTCAAGACGCTGGTGGCCGACATCGCCTCGCCCGACGAGCAGTCGGACAAGTTTCCCCAATCGCTCGGGGAGCCCCTGTTCGAATTGCCGCTGTCGGGGTGGTACTGGCAGGTCACCCGCCTCGACCAGCCCAAGCCCGAGGTGCGCTCCTCCCGTTCGCTTTGGGACCTGGCGCTGCCCCACTTGCAGGATTTCGGCGTACCCGCCGGGGTCGGCGGGGTGCGGCAGGGCTACGTCCAGGGGCCGGCCGACCAGCGCCTGCGCATGGTCGAGCGCACCGTCGACCTCGGCGAGGACGGCCGGTTCCTGATCGGGGTGGCCGGCGACTCGGCGGAAATCGACGAGGAGCTGCGCTCGTTCGACGGCGCGTTGCTCGTCACCTTCGCGGTGCTGGCGGTGGTGCTGCTCTTGACCACCATGTTCCAGGTGCGCTTCGGCCTCGCGCCGCTCAAGCGCATTTCCGAAAGCCTCGCCGCCATCCGCTCCGGCAGCGCGGAACGCCTGCAGGGCCGCTTTCCGGAGGAGATCGCCCCGCTCGCCCGCGAGACCAACGCGCTGATCGAGGCCAACCGCGAGATCGTGCAGCGCGCGCGCACCCACGTGGGCAATCTCGCCCATGCGCTCAAGACGCCGCTCTCGGTGATGATGAACGAGGCGGGGGCGCGCGGCGAGGACACGCTCGCCGCCAAGGTGCGCGAGCAGATCGGCATCATGCGCGATCAGGTGTCGCGCCACCTCGATCGGGCGCGCCTCGCCGCGAGGCTCACCGTGGTCGGCACGGTGACCGAGGTTAAACCGGTGGTGACCGCGCTTGCCCGCACCATGGAGAAGATCCACCACGACCGCGGCATCGCCATCGACGTGGACGCGCCGGTCGGCGCCCGCTTCCGCGGCGAGCGCCAGGACCTCGAGGAGATGGTCGGAAACCTGGTCGACAACGCCTGCAAGTGGGCGCACTCGCGCGTCACCGTCGAAGTCATGCCCGAGCGCCCCAAGGACGCGGGCGAGGCGCCGGTGGTCCGCGTGGTGATCGACGACGACGGCCCCGGGCTCACCCCGCTCGAGCGCGAGCAGATCCAGTTCGCCCCGCGCGGGCGCCGCCTCGACGAAACCAAGCCGGGCTCCGGGCTCGGCCTGTCGATCGTGGTGGAACTCGCCGGCCTTTACGGCGGCGGGCTCGCGCTCGGCACGGCGCCGATCGGCGGCCTGCGCGCGGAATTGGTGCTGCCGGCGGCGTGACCGGCACCCATGAGCGGACAGAGTTTTGCCCGATTTGTTGCGCCTAGGTACGGCGGGGTCGCGAACAGGCGGTCGGGCGCAGCGTTGTGACCTCGGATTGCGGCTGGGGACATGGCGAAAATTCGCATCGTTGTCGCGGCGCTCGG
>DASPVJ010000531.1:0-5286 GCA_035622435.1 Xanthobacteraceae bacterium
GCCGTCGGCGATCAGCGACACGTCGAAGCTGGTGCCGCCCATGTCGCAGGTGATCACGTTGGCAAAGCCGGCCGACGCCGCGATATGCGCGCCGGCGATGACGCCCGCCGCCGGGCCCGACAGCATGGTGCGCACCGGCACGCGCTTGGCGCTCTCCACGCTCATCACCCCGCCGTTCGACTGCACGATCAGAAGTTTTCCGCGCGCGCCGGCCGACGCCAGCCCGTCCTCGAGCCGCGCGACGTATTGGCCGACGATCGGCTGCAGGCAGGCGTTGAGCGCCGCGGTCGAGGTGCGCTCGAACTCGCGGATTTCCGGCAGGATGTCGTGCGAGGCGGTGACGTGCGCGTTCGGCCACACGGCGCGCACGGCTTCGAGCGCGCGGCGCTCGTTCTCCGCATTGGCGTGGGCGTTGATGAACGCGATGGCGACCGCCTCGGCGCCGAGGTTTAGCAAATGCTCGGCCTTGGCCTTGACCTCGGCGGGATCGACCGGCGTGCGGATTTGGCCGTCGGCAAGCGTGCGCTCGGCAACTTCGAGCCGCCGGTCGCGCGGCACCATCGGCTCGAAGCGGCCCCACAGGCCCCAGGTGTGCGGCCGGTCGCGCCGGCGCATTTCCAGCACGTCGCGGAACCCGTGCGTGGTGATGAGGCCGGCCGGCGCCGCCTTGCGCTCGATCAGCGCGTTGGTGCCGACCGTGGTGCCGTGCACGATGGTGGCGACGGCGGCAAGCTCGCCGGCGACGCGGGCAAGCCCGTCGAGGATGCCGCGGGCGGGGTCGTGCCGGGTCGACGGGACCTTGGCGACGGTGCAGGCGCCGCTCGCCTCGTCGAGCACGAACACGTCGGTGAACGTGCCGCCGACGTCGATGCCGATGACGAGGGAGGGCACTGGAGGCGCTTTACCTCTCCCCGCTTGCGGGGAGAGGTCGGATCGCGGAGCGATCCGGGTGAGGGGGCTCCTCCAAGCGCTCAGGCCGCGGAGCGTCCCCCTCACCCTCACCCTCTCCCCGCAAGCGGGGAGAGGGAGCCGGATAAGCTTGCGCCGCATGCCCCGCGGTCTCGTACCCCAGCGTCAGGTCGCGGGCGATCGCCGCGGGCGCCCGCTCGTGCGGCGGGCCGTAGCCGCCGCCGCCCGGGGATTCGATGCGCACCCGCTCGTCCTTCGCCAGGGTGATGCCCACCGCCTTGGAGACCATCGGCGGCGCGTGCTCGCCGTCGCGCTTTATAGAGACGAAGCGGTTGAGCGCGCCGGGCGCGCCGCCGCCGCCGCCGGGCGGGGGAAACCGCCCGCGCTCGCCGAACAGGAACACCTCCGTCTCATCCTCCAGCATTTCGATTTCGTAGACGGCGCCGAGCCCGCCGCGATGGCGCCCCGGCCCGCCGCTGTCCGGGCGCAGGGCCCAGCGGGTGAACATCACCGGATAGGCGGCTTCGAGAATCTCGATCGGCGGAATGCGCGCGGTCGAAATCGGCGCGTTGCCGTGGTTGAGCCCGTCGCCCTCGGGGTGCCCGCCGTGGCCGCCGCCGAAGAACGAGAACATCACCCAGCGGCGGCCGTCGCGGCGGCGGCCGGCGAGCGAGAGCGCGTTGATGGTGCCGTAGGCGCAGCCGTTGCTGCGCGCGGGGGCGATTTGCGCGAACACCTGGAACACCAGGTCGATGATGCGCAGGATCGTCTCGGTGTAGCCGCCGACCGGCTTGGGCGCGCCGACGTTGAGCAAGGTCGTGGGCGGGATCACGAAGGCGATCGGGTCGAGCACGCCGGCGTTCGCCGGCACGTCGCGAAAGACGTGCTTGAGCGCGACGTAGCAACTCGCCGCCGCGGTCGAGTAGGAAATGTTGAGCGGACCCGCGCACGGCGGCGCGGAGCGCGAGAAGTCCAAGGTCATGGTGTCGCCGTCGATGGTCAGGTCGAGGGCGATGCGCAGCGGCTTATCGACGATGCCGTCGTTGTCGAGGAAATCCTCGGCGCTGTAGGTGCCGTCGGGAAGCTCGCGCAGATATCCCCGCATCTGCCGGGCGGCGCGCGCCCGCAGCTCGGCCAACGCCTTCGCCACCGTCGCGTCGCCCCATTCGTCGAGCAGCGCCGTGAGCCGCCGCGCGCCGAGGTCGAGCGCGTTGATCTGGCCCTGCAGGTCGCCGTAGGCGCTCAGCGGCTGGCGGCTGTTGGCCTGGATGACGGCGAAAATGTCGTCGCGAAATTCTCCGCGCGCGTAGAGCTTCACCGGCGGGATCAGCACGCCCTCCTGATGGCATTCGGTCGCCACCGGATTGTAGTTGCCCGGCACGTTGCCGCCGACGTCGTGATAATGCGCGACCGACGCGAGGAAGCAGAACGGCTTGCCGCCGCGAAAGAACGGCCGCACCAGCTTGAAGTCGGAGAGATGGGTGCCGCCCTCGTAGGGGTCGTTGAAAATATAGACGTCGCCGTCGGCAAGGTCGCCGTCGCGCGCGGCCTTGGCGATGACGGCCTTGACCGCGAACGCCATTACGCCGACGAAGATCGGCAGCCCGGCCTTGCCCTGCACCAGGGTCGCGCCGGTCGTCGCGTCGTAAAGTCCGTGCGAGGCGTCGTGCGCTTCAGCGATGATCGGATTGAAGGCGCTGCGGAAAAGCGTCGCGTCCATCTCGTCGGCGATCTGTTCGAGGCGGCCCTTGAGGACCGCGAGCGTGACCGGATCGAGCATCGGCGCGGGCTTTCCTCGTGTTGATCGGCGGAAGATGGCGCAGTGGCTTTACGCGCGGCGGCCGTGAGGGTCAACGCGGGACCATTGACTCGGCGCCGGCAATGCGGCGACGCTCCGATGCTTGGCATTTCCGGGAGGCGGTCATGGGTTTCGACAAGGGCCACCACGAATTTCACACCCTCGACATGCAGGCCGGCTGGCACCGCATCCCCGGCTATCCGCCCGGCTTTTCCGAGAAGATCCTCGCCGGCTCCCTCGATGAAAAGAACAAGCGCGGCAACCGCACCCGCATGCTGCGCATCGAGCCCGGCGCCTATTCGACCAAGCCGTTCGTGCACGAATATTGGGAGGAGGTGTTCCTGCTCTCCGGCGACCTCGTGGTCGGCAACGACGTGCACGGCAACGGCGGCGAAGCGTTCCGCGACTACACCTATGCGGTGCGGCCGCCCGGCGTCCATCACGGCCCGTTCGCCTCGCGCACCGGCTGCGTGCTGCTGGAGACGCATTATTACGCGTGAGCGGGGCCATGCTGCGCACCGGCAAGGAGCACATGGAGTCGCTGCGCGACGGGCGCATCGTCTACATCGGCGGCGAGCGGGTCGACGACGTGACCCGGCATCCGGCGTTCCGCGGCGCGGCACAGACGGTGGCGGCGCTCTACGAGATGAAGGCCGCCAACCCCGACGAGATGAGCTACGAGGAGGAGGGCGGGCGCCACTC
Organism: Xanthobacteraceae bacterium; assembly: GCA_035622435.1. Lineage (GTDB taxonomy): Bacteria > Pseudomonadota > Alphaproteobacteria > Rhizobiales > Xanthobacteraceae > AP-16. The sequence continues at coordinate 3,410 of DASPVJ010000531.1, forward strand.
GATCTATTTCCTGCGCACGCGCAGCCGCGACGACCTTGCGCGGCGCATGATCGGCCACCGCCGCATCGCCGACCTCACCTACGGCCTGTTCGGCCGTTCGCCCGATCACGTCGCCTCGTTCGTCACCGGCATGGCGATGAAGGCGGACGAGCTGACGCCGCCGTGCGGCCGGCCCGACAACCTCCTCGCCTATTACCGCCACATCCGCGACAACGACCTCTACACCGTCTACGCGGTGGCGGCGGCACAGGCCACGCGCAATCCGGCGTTCTATCAGCAGAAGAACGCGCCGGCGCCCACCTTGCGGGTGGTGCGCGAGGACGACGACGGCGTCGTCATCGCCGGCATGAAGATCCTGGCGACCGGCGCGGTCTACGCCAACGAAATCTGGATCGGCAACGTCATCCCGCTCGCGCCCGACCAGAAGAAGGAATCGATCACCTGCGCGGTGCCGTGCAACGCGCCCGGCCTCTCGCTGTGGTCGCGCCGGCCGGCCGCGCTGACCGCGCCTTCCGAGTTCGACTCGCCGCTCGCCTCCCGCTACGACGAAAGCGACTGCATGGTGCTGTGCGACGACGTCAAGGTGCCGTGGGAGCGGGTGTTCGTGCACGACGAGCCGCTGCTCTGCCGCGACATCTACATCAAGACGCCGAGCCATTGCTTCGGCAATCATCAGTCGAACGTGCGCTATTGGTCGAAGATGCGGCTGCTGCTCGGCCTGTGCAGCAAGATCACGCAAGCGACCGGCGCGCACCAGGTCCCGGCGGTGCGCGAGACGCTGGGCAAGATGGCCGCGGTCGAGGCGACCACCGCCGGCCTGGTGCACGGCCAGATCGGCGCCTGCGAGGACTGGCCGGACGGCTACGTCTGTTTCAACCGGCGCATCATGTACGCCGGCATCGAGTGGTGCACCCAGAACTACAGCGCGTTGATCGACGAGCTGCGCGTGCTCATGGGCGCCGGCGTGTTGCAGATGCCGGCGGATATTTCGGTGCTGGACGACCCGGCGCTCGCCGCGACCTTTGCCGCCTGGTGGCAGACGCCCCAGTCCGACGCCGTTTCGCGCATGAAGCTGTTCAAGCTCGCCTGGGACCTGGTCGGCTCCGAGTTCGCCGGCCGCCACCAGCAGTACGAGAAATTCTATGTCGGCCCCTCGTTCATCGTGCGCAACCATTCCTACCGCGAAGCGGACTGGAGCGAGTTCGACGGCCTCGTCGAGAAGCTGATGGCGGGGTACGATTATCCGGCGGCAGCGAGTGGAAAGCGGCGAATAGCGAGTGGCGAATAGCGAGTGGCGAATAGCGAATGGAAAGCCGGCAAGCAACTATTCGCTATTCGCCACTCGCCATTCGCGACCAGAAATTCCGGAGGCGCTCATGACCAATCCCACCCCGCGCACCCTGTTCGAAAAAATCTGGCAGTCCCACGCCATCGTCGAGCGCGAGGACGGCGAGACCTTGCTCTACATCGACCGCCACCTGGTGCACGACGGCTCGGGCCGCGCGTTCGAGATGCTGGCCGAGCGCGGGCTGAAGATGGCGCGGCCGGACCGCACCTTCGCGGTGCCCGACCACTACGTGCCGACGAGCCAGACCCGCTCGGCCGCCGCCATCGCCGACGACGACGCCCGCAATCTCGTCACCGCGCTCACCCGCAACGCCGCCGAACACGGCTTCACCCTGTTCGACCTCGGCGACCTGCGCCAGGGCATCGTGCACGTGATGGGGCCGGAGCAGGGCGTCAGCCAGCCCGGCATGGCGATCGTGTGCGGCGACAGCCACACCTCGACCCACGGCGCCATGGGCGCGCTCGCCTTCGGCATCGGCGCCTCGCAGGTCAGTCACGTGCTGGCGACGCAGACCTTGTGGCAGCGAAAG
>DASPVJ010000532.1:0-2269 GCA_035622435.1 Xanthobacteraceae bacterium
GTGATGAATGAGCACCATGCCGGGGAACGGCCCCGGCCCCAACGGCCGCGCCACATAGGCCGAGATCGGCTCGTTCTTGCCGCCGATGATCGATGTGGTCTCCGCAATCATGCCTTCGTAGGTCATCGTCGCCACCTCTGAATGTGAGAGAGCCTGCGCCGGTCGGGAACAAGCGGTCCTTGAGATTACCACATCAATGGCTGCGCGTTAGAGCATGATGCCGAAAAGTGGGTACCGGTTTTCGGAAAACATCATGCTCCAACAATAACCTAAAGCGGGATGGCGATTCGAAGAAAAGCCATCGCGCGTTAGGCCAGCCACGGCCCCCAGCCGGCGCGCACCGGGTGATCGGGCGCCAGCGGCAGTTCGACCGCGGTGTCGGTGGCCGAGCTGTAGTAGATGGCGGAGGCGAGCTCGAGCGAGCGGTAGGCATCCTGCAACGTCAGCGGCCACGGCGCCGTGCCGGCGAGCGCCGGGTGCAGCGCCTCGATCAGCCCGGCGAAGCTTTCCCGACCGGGCACGAAGCCGGCCAGCGCCGCGTCGATCTCCTCCTGCCGGCGCGCCCCGCGCGCAATGAAGCGCCACGCGCCCTCCGCCGGCCGGTAGGGCGGCACGCCGGGATTCTCCGCCGTCAGCTCGGCGAAGCAGAAGCGCAGCCTGCTTTGTTCCTCCGCCGCGCCGAGGGTGACCGAGGAGGTGACCAGGGCGCCCGACGCCATTTCCAGGCAGACCGCGGCGCAGTCCTCGGTTTCGACCGCGTTGACGCGGGTCGCGACCTTGGCGAAGACGCGGCGCACCGGGCCCAAGGTGAAAGTGATGAGGTCGTGCGCGTGGATCGCGTGGCCGACGATGGCGCCGCCGAGTTCGGTCGCCTTGCGGCCGCGCCAGCGCACGTCATAGTACCCGGGCAGCCGGTTCCAATGGGTCTCGCTGGCGGCGACCAGCGGTCGGCCGGTCACGCCGGCGGCGATCAGCCGCCGCAGGCGGGACAGCCCGTTGCCGTAGCGATACTGAAAGACCGGCACCACCGCGCGGCCCGCCGCTTCGGCCGCCTGCATCAGGCGCTCGACCTCGGCGAGCGAGCCGACCAGCGGCTTCTCGCACAGCACGTGCTTGCCGGCGGCGAGCGCCGCCGCGACCGCGTCGAAATGCAGGTTGGGCGGCAGGCAGATGTCGACGAGGTCGATGTCGGCGCGCGCCAGCACCTTGTCGTACGACGTCTCGGCCGCGGCGCCCGGCACGGTGGCGGCGACTTCGCCCGCCCGCGCGGCGTCGAGCGCGCACACCGCCGCGACCTCGTACCCCGGCGCGTTGGCGCGATAGGCCTCCACATGGGCGGCGCCGATGCCGGCGCCGATCACCGCGACGCGAAAGCGGCGGCTCATCGCCGCGCCTCGCGCGGACGCAGGTTGCCGAGCCTTATCGCCGTCGCCTCGGCCCGCAACGCGATCTCCATCACCTTGAAGCAGTGGCTCTGCGCCATCGCGGTCTCGCTGCGGTCGAACACGTCGGCAATCAGATTGGGATAGTACGGCAGCCCGGCATCGCGGCAGTCGACGTAGCGGGTCGATTTGTCGTCGACCAGAAACAGGTGATCGGTGCCCGGACGGCCGGCGATGTCGACGTATTTGCGTAGCTCGATAAAGCCGTCGGTGCCGAGCACGGTGAGCCGCCCGTCGCCCCAGTTGGCGAGGCCGTCGGGCGTGTACCAGTCGACCCGGACGTAGCCGCGGCCGGCCTCGCTCGCCAGCAGCATCTCGCCGAAATCCTCCAGGCCGGGATCGCCCGGGTTGGCGAAGTTGCCGACCGCGGCGGCGACGACCTCGGCGTCGGTCGAGCCGGTGAAGGCGAGAAACTGATCGACCTGATGGCAGCCGACGTCGCACAGCACGCCGCCGTATTTCTCGCGCTCGAAGAACCAGGGCGGGCGCAGGTGCCGGTTGAGCCGATGCGGACCGAGCCCGACCGTCTGCACGACGCGGCCGATCGCGCCTTGGGCGATCAGTTCGAGCGCGCGCGTCACCGCCGCCACCTCGAACCGCTCGGAATAGTTCACCGACCAGATGCGGCCGGTCTCGGCCACGGCCCGGCGCAGCGCCGCCAGCTGTTCGGCGGTGGTGCAGCCCGGCTTGTCGGTCGCCACGTCCTTTCCCGCCCGCATCGCCTCGACGGCGATCGCCGCGCGGTCGGCGGGAATCGCCGCGGTGAGGACGAGTTGCACCGTCGCATCCTCGAGCAGGCGCCGCCGGTCGGCGACGCGCGGGATGTG
>DASPVJ010000533.1:0-7576 GCA_035622435.1 Xanthobacteraceae bacterium
CCTCGACCAGGTTCGACTTGCCGCAGCCGTTCGGGCCGACGATGCCGGTGAGCCCGCCCTCGATGCCGAAATCGACGGGCTCGACGAACGACTTGAAGCCGATGAGCCGCAGCCGCGTGAGCTTCATGCGCCGGCGCCCCCGGCGCGCAGGGTGGTCCGCGCGCGCAAGACTCCTTCCGGGCTCGGCGTACGGTGATTCGTCGTCGAGGACTGCCGCATCGCGCGGGAGAATGAATCGAGGAGGCCGTCAGGGCAATGATGCGGAGGCGATTTTGCGCAAAATTTCCCGCCAGTTGCACCGCAGCAGGCCTCGCGCGCCCCCCTCGTCGGCGCACCCCGAGGGCAAAAAACCCTTGTCAGCTCTTGAGATAGCCGTCGATTTCCTTGCCCAGGTCGGCCGCCGAGGGGTAGCCCGTATATTTCTTCCCGTTGATGAAAAAAGTGGGCGTTCCGCTGACCCCGAACATACCGGCGGCCCGTTCGCGCACCCATGTCACCCCGTCCTGCACCTTCTGATTCGTCAGGCAGGCGTCGAAGCTCTCCTTGGTGAAGCCGGCTTGCTTGGCGATCGCCAGCAGCGGCTCCAGCGGCTTCTGCACCACCCATTCGCGCTGCTTCTCGAACAGGGTGTCGACCATGGGGAAGAATTTGTCGTCGCCGGCGCAGCGCGCCAGCATGAAGCCGGCGAGGTCGAGCGCGTTGAGCGGGAACTCGCGGAAGATGAAGCGCACCTTGCCGGTGTCGATGTACTGCGCCTTGAGCGTGGGGAATTGATTGATGAAAAAATCCGCACAGTGCGGGCAGGTCACCGCCGCGTATTCGATCAACGTCACCGGCGCCTTGGGGTCGCCGAGACTCTGCTCGCCGAGCGGGCTCGGCGCCATCAGTTCTTCGTTCGAGACATCCGCGAAGGCGGGGACGACGAACCCGGGGCCGCGTGCGCCCATGCCGACGCCGACGAGCGCGCCGGCAAGCGCCAGCACCGCGGTTCCCTCGCACAATTCGCGACGCGTGACGCGCACCGGACATCTCCTCTCGACGACGGGCTTTGATCGCTGGTCGCTAGCCTGAAACGTCCACTGTGGCAAGGATACGTTGCGCCGCGCCGGCCGTTGCGGCGGTACGGTCACGTTCGCTTGATCGCCGCCCCCAAGCGGGCGAGCGCGTTGCGCAAGTCCTCGTCCGCAACGTCGATGCTGGCGGCAAGCCGCGCGGCGATGTCCGGATCCGGCGCCGGGCGAGCGGGCGGGGCCGCACGCCGTGCCAGCGGGGCTTGGCGCAACGCCAGGCGGCCGACCGCACGCCAGCCGAAGAAGCGGTTGACCCGTTCGAGGATGACCGGGGAGAGGTGCTGGATTTCGATCGCGATCGGCCCTTCGACGCGCAGCACCAGGGTTGCGGGCTCCGGGGCCTCGGCGTCGACCCCGCGCGGCCATTTGATGCGCAGGGGTTCGCAGTGCGCGGCGATCTCTTCGCCGACGATGTCGGCCCAATGGGTGACGACCTCGGTCGAAGCGAAGCCCTGGCGCGCGAACGTGTCGGCGAGCGTGCGCCGCACCAGGTCCGCAAGCGGCCGCGCGTGGGTCTTGCCGGGCTTGTTCATGGGCCGGGGCTCTGCCAGAGGTCGGTCATGACGCTAGCAGCGAGGCGCAAGCGGAGAAAGGCCCGCCCGCATCCGAGCGCCGCGGCGCTCTTCGCCTGGTACGACCGCCACCGCCGGGCGCTGCCGTGGCGGGCGAAGCCCGGCGAGGCGGCCGATCCCTATCGCGTGTGGCTCTCCGAAGTCATGCTGCAGCAGACGACCGTGAAGGCGGTCGCGCCTTACTATGCCCGTTTTCTCGACCGCTGGACGCGGATCGAGGACTTGGCCGCTACTCCGCTCGGCGACGTTCTCAAGGCCTGGGCTGGCCTCGGCTATTACGCCCGTGCGCGCAACCTGCACGCCTGCGCCCGCGCCGTGGTCGATCGCCACGGCGGCCGGTTTCCCGACGATGTCGCCACGCTCGCGAAGCTGCCGGGCATCGGCGCCTATACGGCGGCGGCGATCGCCGCCATCGCGTTCGGGCGGCGTGCCACGCCGGTCGACGGCAATGTCGAGCGGGTGGTGGCGCGGCTCTTTGCCGTCGAGAAGGCGCTCCCTGCGGCCAAGCCGGTCATCCGCCGCCTGGCGGAAGCCATCACCCCGGCGGTGCGGCCCGGCGACTTCGCCCAAGCGATGATGGACCTGGGCGCCTCCATTTGCACGCCCGTGCGGCCGGCCTGCGCGCTCTGCCCGTGGAACGACGCCTGCGCGGCGCACCGGCTCGGATCGCCCGAGACCTTCCCGCGCAAATCCCCAAAGGCCGAAGGGCGGCTGCGCCGCGGCGCCGCGTTCTGGGTCGAGCGCGCGGACGGCGCCGTCCTGGTGCGCACCCGGCCTGCGCGCGGCCTCCTCGGCGGCATGAGCGAGGTGCCCACGAGCGAATGGTCCCACCGGTTCGACGAAGCCGCGGCGCTGGGCGCGGCCCCGAACGTGTCATGTGGAGCCACAGCGCCGATGTGGCGCCGGCTGCCGGGCAAGGTCAGCCACACGTTCACCCACTTCCCGCTCGAGCTGGTGGTCTACGCCGCCGCGGTCCCGCCCGGTACGCGCGCCCCGCGTGGCGCCCGTTTCGTCGCGCGGGCGGCGCTCGCCGGCGAGGCTTGGCCGAGCCTGATGCGCAAGGTGATCGCGTTGGCAACAGATGACAGAGGTCAGAGATCAGATGACAGGCGACGGTCGATTTGATCTGTCATCCGACATCCGGCATCCGATGTCAGACCGTCGCCATCTCCGCCCGAAACTGCGCGCGCAACGCGTCGATCGAGGTGAGGCCGCGGCGGGTCTCCACGTGCCAGAAGGTCCAGCCGTTGCAGGCTTCGAGCCCTTGGGCGACCGCCCCCACCCGATGAATCGAGCCGACCACGTCGCCCAGCGCGACCGCGCCGTCGGGGCGGACCAGGGCCGCGTGCCGGCGGCGGGCGTCGACCAGCCTTTGGCCGGCGGCCACGAGGCCGCGCTCGACCAATGCCGCGAACGGCACCCGCGGCGCCTCCCGGGCCGTCTGGAACGGGGCGAGGGTCGCCTGCGCCAACGGCGCAACCGCGGCGATGCGCTCTTGCGCCGCCTGCGCATACATCCTGTCGCGCTCGATGCCGATGAACGGGCGGCCGAGGCGTTTGGCGACCGCGCCGGTGGTGCCGCTGCCGAGGAACGGGTCGAGCACCGTGTCGCCCGGGCGCGATGCCGAAAGGATCGCGCGGGCGACCAGCGCCTCGGGCTTCTGGGTCGGATGCAGCTTGCTTCCGTCCACCTGCTTGAGCCGCTCTTCGCCGGTGCACAACGGCAGCGTCCAATCGGAACGGACCTGCAGGTCGTCGTTGCCCGCCTTGAGCGCTTCGTAATTGAACGTGTAGCGGCTCGTCTGCTCGCGCGCCGCCCAGATCAGCGTCTCGTGCGCGTTGGTGAAGCGGCGACCGCGGAAATTCGGCATCGGGTTCGACTTGCGCCACACCACGTCGTTGAGAATCCAGAAGCCGAGGTCCTGGAGGATCGCGCCGACGCGGAAAATGTTGTGGTAGGAGCCGATCACCCACAGCGTCGCCGCGGGCTTCATCACCCGGCGGCAGGCCGAGAGCCACGCGCGCGTGAAGGCGTCGTAGTCGGCAAAGCTCGCGAACTTGTCCCAGTCGTCGTCGACCGCTTCCACGCGCGAATCGTCCGGGCGCTTGAGGTCGCCCCTGAGCTGCAGGTTATAGGGCGGATCGGCGAAGACGAGGTCGACGGAGGCTGCCGGGAGCGTGGCCATTTCGGCGATGCAATCGCCGACGAGAATCCGCCCGGAACCGGCCGCTTGAAGCGGAGCGCGGGGCGTCGAACTGGACGCCCCGCGACGCGACACACGCATGACTCAGAACTCTACGACTCTGATCACTCGGAGACGCGGTCGGCGACGCGAGACCTACAACCGACAGCCCGTATCCTGACCGCTCAAGGTAAATAAAGTTCTGACTTGGCCCGGACGAATCGAAATCATTCTGCGGTGGCGCGTAAACCGTTTGGAAACTATATGGACGGGACGCGCGAAAAGGACGGCCGGACATGCGCACCGACGATTGGCGTTCGAGCGACAACGTCGAGGACCGCCGCGGCGAGGACGGCGGCGGCTACGGCGGCGGCTTCGGCATGCCGATGGGCGCCGGCGGGCTCGGCATCGGCGGCCTCGTGGTGCTCGGCCTCATCGGCTGGGCGCTCGGCATCGATCCGCGCCTGTTGATCGGCGGCGGCGAAATCCTCAGCCGCAATTCGCCCTCCTACCAGCAGCCCTACCGGCCGCCGATCCAGCGCCGGCCATCCTCCAGGCCGACCGACGAAGCCGGCCGTTTCGTCAGCAAGGTGCTGGCGCAGAACGAGGACCGCTGGCGGGAGATTTTCCAGCAGTCGGGCCAGCGCTACGCGGCCCCGCGCCTCGTCCTGTTCCGCGGCCGCACCACGTCGGCCTGCGGTCTCGCCCAGTCCGCCGTGGGCCCGTTCTATTGCCCGAGCGACCGGACGATCTACCTCGACACGTCGTTTTTCGGCGAAATCGAGCGCAGGTTTCACGGCTGCGACGGCAAGACCTGCCAATTTTCGCAAGCCTACGTGATCGCCCACGAGTACGGCCACCACGTGCAGAACCTGCTGGGCATCCTGCCCAAGGCGCAGCAGATGCAGCACGGCGCGGTCAAGACCGAGGCCAACCGCATCCAGGTCCGGGTCGAGCTGCAGGCCGATTGCTTCGCCGGCATCTGGGCGAACCGGCAACAGAAGAAGGAGGACTTCCTCGATCCGGGCGACGTCGAGGCTGCGCTCAAGACCGCCGCGGCGATCGGCGACGACCGCCTGCAGCGGCAGGCGCGCGGCGTGGTCATGCCCGACAGCTTCACCCACGGCTCGTCCGAGCAGCGCGTGCGCTGGTTCAACACCGGGTTCAAGAACGGCACGGTGGACAGCTGCAATACGTTCGCGGCGGCGAAGTTGTGAGCCTTCTGCCATGGCCGGGATCGACGAGACCAAGCCGTTCGTGCCGCTGAAGATCGCGGTGCTGACCGTGTCCGACACCCGCGCGCTTGCCGACGACAAGTCGGGCGCGACGCTCATCGAGCGCATCGAAGCGGCGGGGCACGCGGTCGCCGACCGCGCCATCGTGACCGACGACGTGGCGGCGATCCGCGCCCGGGTGAAGCGGTGGATCGAGGATCCGGCGGTCGACGTCGTCATCACCACCGGCGGCACCGGCTTTACCGGCCGCGACGTGACGCCGGAGGCGGTCGAGCCGCTGTTCGACAAGCGCATGGAGGGCTTCGCGACCGTCTTCCACATGGTCAGCTTCGGCAAGATCGGCACCTCGACGGTGCAGTCGCGTGCCACCGCCGGGGTCGCCGGCTCAACCTACGTCTTCTGCCTGCCGGGGTCGCCCGGCGCCTGCCGCGACGCCTGGGACGCGATCCTCAAGGACCAGCTCGACTACCGCCATCGGCCGTGCAACTTCGTCGAGATCATGCCGCGGCTCGACGAGCACCTGCGCCGGGGCAAGGCCTCGTGAGCGCCGCGGGTTAGGTTATAGCTCGAGTTCCCAGTTCTGGCCGACGAGGTCGTGGCCGAAGCTGTGGTGCTTCTCTTCTTGAACGAGGCGGAAGCCGGCCTTCTCGTAGATGCGCCGCGCGGCGACCAAAACGTCGTTCGTCCATAAGGTGAGGGTGCGGTAGCCGGAAAGCCGCGCGCAGCGGATGCATTCGGCAACGAGCCGCGCGCCGATGCCGAGCCCGCGTGCCCGCGGCTCGACCAGCAGCAGGCGCAGCTTGCCGACGTCGTCGGACTGCTTGACCAGGAACACCGAGCCGACCGGGGCGCCGTCGATTTCGGCGATCCAGCAGCGCTCCCGTTTGGGGTCGAAATTACTGATGAAGGCGGCGACGATCTCGGCGACCAGTGCCTCGAACGCGAGATCCCAATTGTACTCCTGCGCGTAGAGCGCGCCGTGCCGGCTCACCACCCAGCCCATGTCGCCGGGCTGATGCGGGCGCAACAGGTAGGGCGGGGCATCGGCCGGCCGTTCGCCGAGCGATTGCTCGACCGCCGCCATCGCCTCGATCAGCCGCGCCTGGCCGCCTTCGGGCAAGCGGGCGAGCATGGCCGCGACCTGATCGTGGGAGCCGCGGTCGAGGGGCGCAAAGACCTCGCGGCCGCCCGGCGTCAGCGAGAGGTGAGTCTGCCGGCCGTCTTTGGCCGACGGCGTGCGGGTGATCAGGCCGCGCTGCTTGAACCCGCGCAGAATGCGGCTGAGGTAGCCGGCATCGAGCCCGAGGTCGCCGGCGAGCTCCGCCGCGGTCGGCGCGACCCGATTGGCAAGCTCGTAAAGCACCCGCGACTGGGTCAGCGAGAACTGGCTGTCGTGCAGCCCTTCCCGCAGCACGCCGATCCGGCGGGTGTAGAAGCGGGTGAACCGCCGGACCGCAGCGATGCGACCCTCGGAAATGGCAGCGCGCGTGCTCATGGCTGTCACCGCAGAAGGGTGCCATCGTCAATCAACTGTTTGATTTAGTCAACTATTGGCAAGTAACCGTTCTGTGGCCTGCCCGATTCGCCGGGGTGGGCGCTACTCTTGGCCACAGAATCCTCCACGGGCTTTCCCGGTTGATCTGTATCAGGTGGCGGCTGACATCCGCGGGTACCATATGTCGCCATAGAACGTGAAAAAGCGCTTTGTTCTTGTTTTGTTCGCAGAAATGGGTTACGAGAAGCCATGGCCCGTTCGTCCCTCGCCCTCCGCAGCCCGTCGGCGTCGCCTAGCCCGGCGCCGACGGGCGACCTCGGCCCGGCAACCGCCGGCACCGCCGTCGACCGGGAGCGCCGGCGCGGCCGCGGCGCGCACTCGAACGCGTCGGGCCGCTACGAGCCGCTCGCCCGCGTGGCCTTCGACGACGGCTGGCAGAGCCTCGAGGATCTGCCGCCCTTCGCCACCACGGTCAGCGTCGATGCGAGCCGCAAGGTCATCGCCCGCAACGAATCTCCCGACATCGGCTTCGACCGCTCGATCAACCCGTACCGCGGCTGCGAACACGGCTGCGTTTATTGTTTCGCGCGGCCGACCCATGCCTATCTCGGGCTGTCGCCGGGCCTCGATTTCGAATCCAAACTTTTCATGAAACCGAATGCGCCCGAATTGCTGGAGCGCAAATTGTCGGCGCCGGGCTATGTGCCGAAAGTCATCGCCATCGGCACCAATACCGATCCGTATCAGCCGATCGAACGCCAGTACAAAATCATGCGCGGCATTCTCGAAGTGCTGGATCGCGCGGGGCATCCGGTCGGCATCGTCACCAAGTCGGCGCTGGTGCTGCGCGATCTCGACATCCTCGCGCGCATGGCCGAGCGCCATCTGGTCAAGGTGGCGATATCGGTGACAACGCTCGACGGCAAATTGGCGCGCGCGATGGAGCCGCGCGCCGCAACGCCGCCGCGTAGGCTTGAGGCGCTGCGGCAATTGGTAAAGGCCGGTGTGCCGACGTCGGCGAT
>DASPVJ010000534.1:0-2323 GCA_035622435.1 Xanthobacteraceae bacterium
CGCCCTTGAGTCCCTCGAAGAAGTCGAAGTGCCACCACGAGCGGCGGTACTCGCCGTCGGTGATCCCCTGCAGCCCCACGTCCTCCTGCTTTTTGACGATCTTCTCGATCTCGCGGTCCTCGACCTCCTTCAGGGCGCCCGCGCCGATCGTGCCGGCCTCGCGCTTGGCGCGCGCCTCCTTGAGCGGCGACGAGCGCAGGATGCTGCCCACGTGGTCGGCGCGAAACGGCGGCTTGGTTCGTTTCATCGGGCATATCCTCCGGTTTTTTCTTATCCCTCCCCCGAAGGGGGAAGTAGGAGTAGCCCGGATTGAGCGCAGCGAAATCCGGGACCCCGCATTTCGCTTTGCTCAATGCGGGCTACCAGAAATCAAATATCGAAGAACACCGTTTCGCCGTCGCCCTGGATGCGGATATCGAAGGCGTAGGTCGCCTGGCCGCCGCGGTCGGCGCGCCGGGCGATCAGGGTCGCGCGGCGCTCCGCCGGCACCAGCGCCAGGATCGGATCGGCGTCGTTCGCCGCCTCGTCGGAAAAATAGATGCGGGTATAGACCTGCCGCAGCATGCCGCGCGAGAACACGACGACCGCGATATGCGGCGCCTGCGGCGTGCCGTTCGGCCCCGGCACCGCGCCCGGCTTGATGGTGTCGAAGCGGTAGGCGCCGTTCTTGTCGGTGTCGCAGCGCCCGAACCCCTTGAAGGCCGCGTTGGGCAATGCCCGCCGGTCGGCCGGATGGGCGTAGCGGCCGGCGGCGTCCGCCTGCCAGATTTCCACCATGCAGTCGTTGATCGGCGCGCCGTCGCCATCGAACACGCGCCCCTCGATATGGATGCGCTCGCCCGAGGCGTCCGGCGTCACCAGGTTGTTGCCGAACACCTCGCTGAAATCATAGTCGTGGGGCGTCAGCCCGTAATGGAAGTACGGCCCGACAGTCTGCGACGGCGTGATCCCCGCCATGCTCAGTGCTCCATCGGAGTCCGGTCGCGCCCGCGCAGGACGATGTCGAACCGATAGGCGAGCGCCCAGTTGGGCACGGTGTTTTCCAGATCGAACGCCGACACCATGCGCGCGCGCGCCTTGGGGTCGCCGACCGAATTGTAGATCGGGTCGAACGCGAACAGCGGGTCGCCCGGGAAGTACATTTGCGTCACTAGCCGCGACAGGAACGCGGTGCCGAACAGCGAGAAGTGGATGTGGGCGGGCCGCCAGGCGTTGCCGTGGTTGCCCCACGGATAGGCGCCGGGCTTGACGGTCACGAATTTGTAGCGGCCCTCGGCGTCGGTCGCGGCGCGCCCGGCGCCGGTGAAATTCGGGTCGATGGGAGCCGGATGCTGGTCGACCACGTGGATGTAGCGGCCGCAGGCGTTGGCTTGCCAGATTTCCACCAAGGAGTCGGGCACCGGCCGGCCGTCCTCGTCGAGCACGCGGCCGTGCACGATGATGCGTTCGCCCAGCGGCTCCCCCGCGTGCTGTTTGGTGAGGTCCTCGTCCCCCGGATGGACGGCGTCGTGGCCGTACACCGGCCCCGTCAACTCCGAAAGCGTATGCGGAATGACGACCAGCGGCCGCCGCGGCGAGCGCTTGGCCGTGCTGCGGTAACCCTCGAACAGGTGCGGCGGAAACGCCTCCAGGCTTTCCTTCGGGTACGCTAGGGTCATCGGTCGTCTCCACAATCTCAGTCATCGTAGCCCGGATTGACCCTCGCGAAAGCGAGGGGAAATCCGGGGAATCGATCCCGCATTTCGCTGCGCTCAATGCGGGCTACATCTAGATCCACATCACTCCACCCGCTCGAGCGCCAGTGCCAGGCCCTGCCCGACCCCGACGCATAGTGTCGCGAGCGCGCGCCGCCCGCCGCCCTTCTCGAGCTGATGGGTGGCCGTGAGCGCCAACCGCGCGCCCGACATGCCGAGCGGATGGCCGAGCGCGATGGCGCCGCCGTTGGGATTGACGTGCCCGGCATCGTCCTTGAGGCCGAGCTGGCGCAGGCACGCGAGCGATTGCGCCGCGAATGCCTCGTTGAGCTCGATCACGTCGAAGTCGGAAATTTTCAGGCCCAGCCTTTCCAAGAGCTTGCGCGTCGCCGGCACCGGGCCGATGCCCATGATGCGCGGCGGCACGCCGGCGGACGCCATGCCGAGCACGCGCGCCCGCGGGGTAAGTCCGTGCCGCTTCACCGCGCCCTCCGATGCCAGGATGATGGCGGCGGCGCCGTCGTTGACGCCGGAGGCGTTGCCGGCCGTCACCGTGCCGGGGCTGCGGAACGGCGTCTTGAGCTTGGCGAGCCCGTCGAGCGTGGTCTCCGGGCGCGGGTGCTCGTCCT
>DASPVJ010000535.1:0-3319 GCA_035622435.1 Xanthobacteraceae bacterium
AAGCTCGGTCGCGTCCATGACATGGAAGGCGCAGCCGGGCGCGCGCGTCCGCGCATCGGCGATCTGCACGCCGGAAATATTGATGCCGGTGACCCTTTCCGGCGCATAAGTCCGCGTCAACCGTTTGGTCGACCCGCCGAGTCCGCAAGCCACGTCGAGAATGCGCCCGGCCTTGCCGTCGATGCGCGCAACCATCTGATCGACGAGGGCTTCGCTCGCCTCGCGCTGCGAGGCCGCGCCCGCGCCCCAGTAGCCGAAATTGAAGTAGCCGCTGTCCTCGTAGTAGCGGCGTTGATTGCTGCCGCACATCATGCGGTCGTAGGCCTCGGGCCGCATCGCCCAGCGCACCGTCATCACGCTCCCCCTGCCCCGGCCGCCCGGATTGCCCCGTCGCTGCCCGGAAAATTGCAGTATATCGAAATAGCGGAGGTCCGCGTACCTTGGATTTCGCTGCGCTCAATCCGGGCTACGGTCGGTAGCGCGCGCACACCCCTCGCGATAGACAGGGACACGGGGGCAGCGCGCGTTTCCGCTCGCCCTACCCCAATGCTATCCCGGATTTCGCTGCGCTCAATCCGGGCTACGACCGAAGGGATCGCACATGAGCGAGGCACTGCTCGGAGGCACGCCGCAAGACCGCGCGGAAATCCTGCGGCTGCATGACGCCTACCTCGACGCGAATGCGCGGTTCGATTGGGAAGGGCTGCAGCCGATTTTCAGCCCGGCGCCCGAGGCGACCTACTTCAACCTCAACGGCCACACCTATAACGGCCGCGCGCACTGGACCCGGCTATGGCAGTTCTACGGAGCGAACGTCGCGTCCGCCTATTGGACGCCCTACGACCTCGGCGGCGCGGTGACCGGCGACCTCGCCGTCGTCTGGTGCCATCGCCGGACGCGGCGCCGGTGGACCGGCCGGGAGCCGCCGCCGCGCGACATCAATTACGACGACGCGGAGTTCGTTTCACGCTCGACCATGGTCTTCCGCAAGGAGGACGGAGAATGGCGCGTGGTCCACGCGCATTTCTCGCCCGGCGATTCCGGACCGCGGCCGGGCGGGGTCTGATCCGCGGTGCCGCCGCTCGCCAACCTGAGCGTACGGCTGCACGGCGGCCTGACGCCGCAGCAATGCGTCGCGCAGGCGCAAGCGGCCGAGGCGGCCGGGTTCGGCGGCCTGTGGTTTGCCGAGAATCCGTTCGCCCGCGGCATCCTGCCGGCGGCGGCGGCCTGCGCGGCCGCAACCCGCACGCTCAAGATCGGCGCCGGCGTGTTCAACCCGTACAATCGCCACCCGAGCCTGATCGCCATGGAAGCCGGCGCGCTCGACGAACTGGCGGGCGGCCGCGCGCGCATCGGCATCGGCTCCGGCATCGCCTTTGCCGTCGAACGGATGGGCTTTGCCTACGACCGTCCGCTGACGAGTTTGCGCGAGGCCGTCACCATCGTGCGCGCGCTGCTGCGCGGGGAGGAAGCGACCCACGCCGGCGCGGCGTTCAGCGTGGACAGGGTCAAGCTCGACTACCCGGCGCGGGCGGACATCCCGATCTTCATGGCCGGCCGCGGCGACCGCAGCTTGCGCGCCTGCGGCGAACTCGCCGACGGCCTCATCGTCTCCAACATGTGCACGGCGGCGTTCGCCGCCCGGGCGGCGACGATCCTGCACGAAGCCGCGCGCGCCGCCGGCCGCAAACGTCCTGCCGTCGCGCAATTCATCCCTTGCGTTCCCCGCGCCGACCGCGCGCAGGCGCAGCGGCTCGCCGTCGCGATCGTCGCCGCGGCGCTGCCGGCGTATTGGCGGCTCGGCCAACGGCTGCCGGCGGCGAAGCGGGCGATGCTCGAGGGCAGCGGGATTGCCGCGGCCGAAATCGCCGCCGCCGTGGCGCGGCTCGATGCCGGAGAGACGGCGCAAACCGCGCTCGACGAGCGCTTCGTGCGGGCCTTCGCCATCGCCGGCGACGCGGAGGACTGCCGCCGGCAGGCCGCCGCCTACGCCGCCGCCGGGGTCACCGAACTGGCGCTGACGTTCGACGCGGCGCACGCGGCCGCCGACATGCGCTTCCTGGCGCAGGCGCTGAACAGCTGACATCAACGCTTCAAATGATGACCGTCATCCTGACGGCGAGCCGCGTCAGCGGCGAGCGTCTCGAAGGATGGAAACAAGCGCCATGCTTGGGGCCATCCTTCGAGACGCTCGGCGCTTCGCCATAGCCGACGCTCCGCGTCGGCGTTCTTTATGTCAAGAACGGCGGCCGAAGGCCGCCTATGGCTCCTCAGGATGACGGGCGTACGAGAGTCATCGCCAAGCGCCATCGGTATGTCTTAAGATGATGCGGTCTGCGCCGGGCGGCTGATTTGACAGGGGAATTCATGCAGCGATTGCCGATGACGCTCGGCGCGTTGGTGCTTGCGTGCGCGGGCGGCGCGGGCCTCGCCCAGCAGGCGCCGTCCGCCATGGCGCCGGCGCAGAAGCTGATGGCGGTCACCGCCTCCAAATATCCGGGCAAGGTGCACGTGCTGCCGGCGACCATGGAAACGACGCAATGGGGCTGGTTCGACAACGCCGAACTGCCGCGCCTCACCGTCAAGTCGGGCGACACCGTCGTGGTCGAGACGATGACCCACGCGCACGGCCGGCTGTGGCCCGGCGTCACCATCGAGGAACTCAAGAAGCTGCGCACCGATTGGCCCGGCCGCGGCCCGATGTCGCTGACCGGGCCGATCTACGTCGAGGAGGCGCAACCCGGCGACACGCTGCTCGTCAAGATTCAGAAGATCGTGCCGCGGCCGTGGGGCGCGAATTTCAACATTCCCGGGATGTTCGGCGAGTTCCCGCAGGATTTTCCCGACGGCCAGGTGAAGTACTTCTATCTCGACATGGAGCGCAAGGTCGCGGAGTTTGCGCCCGGGATCGAGATTCCGCTGCGCCCGTTCCCCGGCACCCTCGGCGTCGCGCGCGCGGAGCCCGGCCGCTACAACGCCGTGCCGCCGGGTCCGTTCGCCGGCAACCTCGACAACCGCGATCTCGTCGAGGGAACGACCTTGCACGTGCCGGTGTTCGTGCGCGGCGCGCTGGTATGGACGGGGGACTCGCACGCCGCGCAGGGCAACGGCGAGGTTAACCTGACCGCGCTCGAAACCGCGTTCCAGGAAATCACCCTGACCATCACCGTCGACAAGACCGAGAAGCTTTCGTGGCCGCGCATCGAGACGCCGGACGCGTGGATCACCATGGGATTCGACGAGGACCTCACCAAGGCGCTCGCCAACGCCAAGGCGGAAACCGCGAAGCTCCTCGGCGAGCAGCGCAAGCTCGCGCCCG
>DASPVJ010000536.1:0-3364 GCA_035622435.1 Xanthobacteraceae bacterium
TCGCCCGTTGGCTCGACGCGCTCGACGCGACCGGCCGCTGGGCGCTGCTCAAGCTCGTGACCGGCGGCTTGCGCATCGGCGTGTCGGCGCGGCTCGCCAAGACCGCCGTCGCGGCTCTGGGCGACAAAACGGCCGACGAAATCGAGCTGATCTGGCCGACGCTTACGCCGCCTTATCTCGACCTGTTTGCCTGGGTCGCAGGCCGCGGCGACAAGCCGGCAAACGTCGATCCGCTCCCGTTCCGTCCGGTCATGCTCGCCCATCCGATCGAGGAGGCAGAATTCGCCGCCCTCGATCCGGCAGCCTATGTCGCCGAATGGAAATGGGACGGCATCCGCGTGCAAGCGGTGGCGGGCCGAAGCGGCACCGGCCGCGCAGCGCGGCTTTATTCCCGCACCGGCGAGGACATTTCGAAGAGCTTTCCGGATCTCACCGCGGCGCTCGAGTTCAAAGGCGCAATCGACGGCGAACTCCTGATCGTGCGCGACGGTCGCGTCCAATCGTTCAACGCCTTGCAGCAGCGCCTCAACCGCAAGACCGTTTCGCCCAAGCTGATCGACGCGTTCCCGGCGCACCTGCGCGCCTATGATCTCCTGATCGAGGGCGACGAGGACTTGCGCGGGCGGCCGTTCGTCGAGCGGCGCGAGCGGCTCGCAGCGCTGGTCGCGCGGCTCTTGACCCCGCGCGTCGACCTGTCGCCGCCGGTGCCGTTCGCCGCCTGGGACGACTTGGCGGCGGCGCGCGCCGATCCGGCCGCGCACGGGGCGGGCGCCGACGCCGAGGCGGTCGAGGGCGTGATGCTCAAGCGGCGCGACGCGCCCTACGTGCCCGGCCGGCCCAAGGGCCTGTGGTGGAAATGGAAGCGCGGCCCGATCCTCATCGACGCCGTGCTGATGTACGCCCAGCGCGGTCACGGCAAGCGGTCCTCGTTCTACTCCGACTACACGTTCGGGGTTTGGCGCGCCGGCATCGACGGCGAGGAGCTGGTCCCGGTCGGCAAGGCCTACTTCGGCTTCACCGACGAGGAGCTCGGCAAGATCGACCGCTTCGTGCGCCGCAACACCATCGAACGCTACGGCCCGGTGCGCGAAGTCGTGCACGCGCCCGACAAGGGCCTGGTGCTGGAAGTGGCGTTCGAGGGACTGCAGCGGTCGACCCGGCACAAGTCGGGGCTCGCCATGCGGTTTCCGCGCATCAACCGCCTGCGCTGGGACAAGCCGCCCGCCGAGGCCGACCGGCTCGAAACCCTGGAGCGGCTGCTCGAGCCCGTGGCCACGCCGGTTTCATGTTAGATTGCGGCCCATCGGAATCAGCGGGAGCGCCCCATGGCCAACGACACCGTCCATCGCTTCTTCGGCGGGCCGCCGCTATCGGTCATCGTCCGGCTGATCCTGCTGTCGATCCTGGTCGGCGTCGTGCTGGCGGCGATCGGATTCGATCCGTGGAACATCATCTACAGCCTGCGGCGGTTGTTCGACACCATCTGGAACATGGGCTGGGACGCGCTGAACTGGCTGTGGCGCTACTTCCTGCTCGGCGCCGTTCTGGTCATCCCGATCTGGCTGATCATGCGCCTCGCCCGGGCGCCGAGCGGGCGCAGCTGAGCGGGCCATTAGAGCATGATGCCGAAAAGTGGGTACCGGTTTTCGGAAAACATCATGCTCCAACAATAAGCTAAAGCGGGATGGCGATTCGAAGAAAAGCCATCACGCTTTAGCTTGGCCACGCCTCCGCCGTCCACGCCGCCGCGTCGCGGCCGACCGCGTCGGCGACCCGGTCGTAGCGCCCGAGCCGCATGAAGTCGGCAAGGTCGGCCTTGATGGCGGCAACGAGGTCGAGGCCACGGAAGACGAGCCCGGTGTAGAGCTGCACCAGGCTGGCGCCGGCCCTGATCTTGGCGTAGGCGGCGGCGCCGGAATCGATCCCGCCGACCCCGATCAAAGCAAGGCGCCCTTCCGCGCGCACGAAGGTCTCGGCGAGCATGCGCGTCGACAGGCGAAACAGCGGCCGGCCCGAAAGCCCGCCGGATTGCGCGCCGCCCGCGCCCTCGCGCAAGCCGGACGGGCGCGCGATCGTGGTGTTGGCGACGATCATGCCGTCGACGCCGCGCGCGCGCGCGACCGCGACCACGTCGTCGAGATCGGCGAGCGCGAGGTCGGGCGCGATCTTGAGCAGCACCGGCTTGCGTCCCGCCGCCGCGGCGGCGCGGTCGCGCGCGTCCATCGCCCGCGCCAGCAGCTCGTCGAGCATCGCGCGCTGCTGCAGGTCGCGCAGCCCGGGCGTGTTGGGCGAGGACACGTTGACGGCAAAGTAACTCGCGACCGGCGCCAGCGCCGCGATGGCGGCGACGTAATCGGCGCCGCGATCGGGCGAATCCCTGTTGGCCCCGATGTTGATGCCGATGATGCCGCCGCGACGGCCGCGCGCGGCAAGGCGGGCGCGCACCACGTCGAGGCCCGCGCTGTTGAAGCCGAGGCGGTTGACGATTGCCTGGTCGGCCTCCAGGCGGAACACCCGCGGCCGCGGGTTGCCGGGTTGCGCGCGCGGCGTCACCGTGCCGACCTCGACGAAGCCGAAGCCGAAGCGCAAGAGCGCGTCCGGCGCCACCGCGTTCTTGTCGAGGCCGGCGGCGACGCCGATCGGATTTTGAAACGTCAGGCCGAAGGCCGCGACGGCGAGGCTCGCGTCGTCGATCGGCGGGCGCGGCAAAGGTACGAACCGCAGCGCCGCGAGCGCGAGCGCGTGCGCATCCTCCGGATCGACGCGGCGCAGCAGCGGTCGGGCGAGGCGATCGAGCAAGCCGAGCACGGCGAATTATCCTGCGAGGGTCGGCGGCGACGAGGATCGGAACTCGTTATAGGAGGCCCGCGCAAAAAAGTCTCGACTTGTTGGCGCTCCGCAATTCGCGTTCTACGCGAAGCGCGCGGCGGCCGTCGGTTCGATTCCGTTTGCTTTCCGACCAACAAATCAACAGGGTCAAAAAAACTTTCCCCAGCGCCGCGCATTCGTGCTACAAACGCCGCCTCACCCAATGGAGATTTAACGATGGCTTTGAAGAAGAAGAGAGCAACGCGCCGCGGATGGTCGAACAAGGATCTCGCCGACCTCAAATCGTTGGCGAAGAAGAAGACGCCGGCGCGGATGATCGGCCGTCACCTCAAGCGTTCGGAGGGCGCGGTGCGGCAAAAGGCCTATGCCGCGGGCATTTCCCTGAGTCTGAGGAAGCGGCGCCGGCGCAAGCGCGCGAAGTAGACCCCGTCAGCAAAACCGGCGTTGCGCGCCGGAACGGCCGGGCGGCGCGGAACGAAAATCGCGCAAGCGGCCGGACCGGCGGGGCGAACGATTCGCGCCGAATCGCCGCGCT
>DASPVJ010000537.1:0-4876 GCA_035622435.1 Xanthobacteraceae bacterium
GCGGCCGCGAGCCCGAGGTGGGCAGCCTCGGTGAGGCAAAGAAGGGCGCGCGCCGGTCCGGGGGATTCGCCCAAGGTCCTGCGCAACTGTGCCGCTTCGACGGTCCCGCCCACCAACTCGGGGAGGAGCAGGACGACCGCGACTGCCTCCGCGGCCGCGTTGGAGTTTGACGGATCAGCCGCCGCCTGCATGCTCGCGCCTCCCCTTTGACTGGCTGCCTCATTGTAAAGCAATCATGGCGGGAAGCGATATTCCGGCAAACTGACGACGGTTCCTCGTTCCGGCGCCGCCCGCGCCCTGGCGTTTTTCGCGGCGGCGCAATACGCTGCGCTATTGCGCCCTACGGTGTCCCATGGCGTGGCTCGAGCGGCTGAGCGTGATCGTCGCCTGCGTGCTGCCGGCGGGACTGGTGGACGCGGCGCGCGAGGCGCCCAAGCAGGCTCCGGCGCCGGCGTCGCTCGCCGGCCAATTGCTGGTCGCGACGCCGATCATGGGCGACCCGCGCTTTTCCCAGACCGTCATCCTGATGGCGCGCCACGACAAGAACGGCGCGTTCGGCATCGTGATCAACCGGCCGGTCGGCGAGCGGCCGCTCAAGAGCCTGCTGGAGGCGATGGGCGAGACCGCCGCGGGCGTCGAGGGCAAGGTGCGCATCTTCGTCGGCGGGCCGGTGCAGACCGACCTCGGCTTCGTCGTGCACAGCGCCGACTATCGCCGCGCCGACACCGTCGACATCGACGGCCGGGTGGCGGTCACGTCGAGCCGCGAAATCCTGCGCGACATCGGCCACCAGCAGGGGCCGAAGAAGAGCCTGATCGCATTCGGCTACTCCGGCTGGGGGCCGGGCCAGCTCGAGGGCGAACTCGCGCTGCACGCCTGGTTCACCGCGGAGGAGGACATCGCGCTGATCTTCGACGAGGACCGCGACAAGGTGTGGGACCAGGCGATGAAACGCCGAACGCAGGATCTGTAGGACGTAGGGCGCAATAGCCTTGCCCTCGCGAAGGCGAGGGGAAGCGTATTGCGCCGTATCGCCATCACCGGCGCATTACGGCCTTCGGCCCAATGCGCCCTACAGATAAACAACACCGGGAGGACGCCCATGGCGATCGATCGCCGCAGGTTTTTGCAAAAGACCGGCGGGCTTGCCGCCATCCTGGCGTCGGGGCGCGCCCCCGCCTACGCCCAGGGCACGAGCCTGCACTGGCTGCGCCTGGGCGATTTCGTTCCCGCCTCCGACACCCTGCTGCGCCGGGAACTCCTGCCGGAAGCCGAAAAAGCGCTCGGCCTCAAGATCACCCTGGAGACGATCAACGGCAACGAGCTGCAGGCGCGCATCACCGCGGCGATCCAATCGGGCACCGGCGCCGACATCATCCACGCCCTGCACAACTGGCCGAAGCTCTACCCCGAAAGCATCGCCGACGTAAGCGACGTCGCCGAGGAGATTGCCGCGCAACAGGGCGGCTTCTACGACATTTTTCCCGCGGTCGCGAAGGGCGCGAATGGCTGGCTCGGGGTGCCGTGGTGCGCGCTCGGAATCCTGATCTGCTACCGCAAGTCCTGGTTCGACGAAATCGGCTTCACCGCGTTCCCCGACACCTGGGCGGCGTATCGCGAGGCCGGCAAGGCGCTCAAGGCGAAAGGGCGGCCGATCGGGCAGACCCTCGGTCACGCCTACGGGGACGCACTGGGGTTCTCTTATCCGTACCTGTGGTCGTGGGGCGGCAAAGAGGTCGAGGCGGACGGCAAGACCGTGGCGCTCGACAGCCAGGAGACGTTGGAGTCGGTCAAGTTCATGGCCGGCTTCTGGAAGGACGCGCACGACGAAGGCGGGCTTGCCTGGGACGACAGTAGCAACAACCGCGCCTTCCTCGCCGGCACCATCTGCGCGACCAGCAACGCCGCCTCGATCTACATCGAGGCGCTGCGCAAGCCGGATGCGTATCGCACCGAGACCGGCGCGCCGCTCAAGGACGACATCCGCCACGCGCCCTACCCGCGCGGCAGCGCCGGCGTCGCCACGCTGCATCTGTCGCAGAGCCACATGATCATGGGCTATTCGACAAACCAGAAGGCGGCCAAGGATTTCCTGCGCTGGGCAAGCTCGCGCCCCGTGTTCGAACGGTGGTTCGTGTCGCAGAAGGGGTTCTCGATTCCGGCGGCGCGCGAATGGGCGAAGCACCCGCTGTGGAACGAGGACCCGGTGATGGCGCCGTTCAAGGACGTGATCCTGACCGCCCGCGCGCCCGGATGGCCGGGACCGTCGAGCCGCCAGGCGGCCGAGGTCGTGTCGAAATACATCATCACCGACATGTACGCCAAGGCGGTGCAGGGCATGCCGGCCGCCGACGCGGTGAAGTGGGCGCACGCCGAATTGGTGAAGATCTACGGGGGGTGAGGCGCTCTTATCCCTCCCCGCGAGCGAAGCGAGCCGGGGAGGGTGGCGACGCCCGCGAAAGCGAGCGGAGCCGGGTGGGGGCGTTCGCGGAAAAGACCCCACCCCCGCCGCTTCGCGGCGGACCCTCCCCGCTGCGCGGGGAGGGATTCAATCCGTCACGCCGAGCACGCGGAAGATTTCCTCGAGCTGCGGGCCGATCGGCAGGTTGATCCGCTCGCCGGTCGGCGTCTTGCGGACGAACCATTTGTCATAATTCAAGACCAGGTCGCGGCTCTCGGCGAGCTGCTGGAACGTCTTCACCACCAGGTCGTTGAGCGGTGCGTCGTTCTTGCGGAACATGATCCCGTAAGGGTCGTAGGATAAAAAGTCCCCCACCACGATCAGGTCGCGCTGGGCATTGTGATGCGCGATCAGGCCGTAGAGCAGGATGTCGTCGGTGGCGAAGGCATCGGCCTTGTCGTCGACCACCAGGCTGTAGGAGTCCTCGTGATCGCGCGCCGAGATCAGGTTGGCGCCCATTTGGAACTTTTCGTTCAGCCGCTTCATCACCTGCTCGTTGGTGGTGCCGGCGGTGACGACCACCACCTTGCCCTTGAGGTCGTGATAGGACTTGATCCCGGACCGCCGCTTGACCATCAGCTTGGTGCCGCTGACGAACATGATCGGCGAGAAAGCGACCTGCTTCTGCCGTTCGGCGTTGTTGGTGGTCGAACCGCACTCGAGGTCGATCTTGCCGGACACGACCGCGGCCATGCGCGTCTCCGGCGTCACCGCCAGGTAGGCGACCTTGAGCTGCGGCTTGTCGATCTCGCGGCCGATCTCGTCGACGATCGCCTGGCACAAGTCGATCGAATAACCCATCGGCTGGTTGGCGGGCCCGAGGTAGGAAAACGGGAACGACGCTTCGCGATAACCGAGCGTGATCGTGCCGCTGCCGTTGACCTTGGCGAGCGTGCCGGTCAATTTCGCGACCGGCTGCTCCTGTTCCTGCGCCCGGCTGCCGGTCGCGAACGCCGCGACCAGCATCGCCGCGGCGAGCGCCCCCGCGGCTCGATGCCTTTTCAACACGCAGATCATGGCGAAGCTCCTCACTGCGCCGCCACCGCCGGCACCGGCTCTTCTTCCATCGCCTCGTGCACGTGGGTCGGGTCGTACTCGCCCTCCCATTTGCCGACCACGACGGTGGCGATCGAGTTGCCGACCACGTTGGTGGCGCTGCGGCCCATGTCGAGGAACTGATCGATGCCCATGATCAGCAGCAGGCCCGCCTCCGGAACGTTGAAGGTCGACAGCGTCGCCGCGATCACCACCAGCGAGGCGCGCGGCACGCCCGCCATTCCCTTCGAGGTGAGCATCAGCAGGAGCAGCATGGCGAGCTGCGTGCTCAGCGGAAGGTCGATGGCGTAGGCCTGCGCGATGAACATGGTCGCGAAGGTGCAATACATCATGGTGCCGTCGAGGTTGAACGAGTAACCGAGCGGCAGCACGAAGCTGACGATGCGGTTCGACACGCCGAACCGCTCGAGCTGCTCGACCGTCTTCGGGTAGGCGGCTTCCGAGCTCGAGGTCGAGAACGCCAGCAGGAACGGCTCGCGGATGAAACGCAGCAAAGTGATCGTCCGCGGGCCGATGAATATAGAGCCGGCCAGGACCAGGATCACCCACAGGAGGGCGAGGCACATGTAGAACTCGCCCATGAATTTGCCGTAGGTGAGGAGGATGCTCATGCCCTGCGTGGTCACGGTGGCGGCGACCGCCGCGAACACCGCGAACGGCGCGGTCAGCATGACGTAGTTCGTGATCTTGAGCATCACGTGGGCAAGCTCGTCGGCGACGATGACGATCTGCTTGCCCTTCTCGCCCAGCGCGGTGACCGCGATGCCGGCAAAGATCGAGAACACCACGATCTGCAGGATTTCGTTGTTGGCCATCGCCTCGACGATCGAGCGCGGCACCACGTGGGTGACGAACTCCTTGAGCGAAAGCGCCGAGACCTTGAGGTTGGTGGCGGTGCCGGCCTCGGGCAGCGGCAGGTTGAGGTTGTCGCCCGGGCGCAGCAGGTTGACCATCAACAGGCCGAACGCGAGCGACACCAGCGAGGCGGAGAAGAACCAGGCCAGCGCCTTGAGGCCGATGCGCCCGATCGCCTCGGTGTCGCCCATGTGGGCGATGCCGACGATCAGCATCGATATCACCAGCGGCGCGATGATCATCTTGATCAGGCGCAGGAACAGATCAGTGACGATGGAGAAGTAGCCGGCGACGATCGCGGCGGTCTTCGGGTCGGCGATCGCGTTGTTGAGGATGTAGCCGACGACGGCGCCGAGGATCAGCCCGCCGATGATCCAGTAGGTGAAGCGCTTGCCCATGACGTGCTCCTGTGGTCCCTCTCAAGTCCGTTAACGCCGTCCATCAGAGCATGATGCCGAAAATGCCTGCCCCGCACTTGATGCGGGGTGGGTACCGGTTTTCGGA
>DASPVJ010000538.1:0-6509 GCA_035622435.1 Xanthobacteraceae bacterium
GCACAGGTCGATATTCAATCTCTTCGCATCCTGAAAGGCAGGCTTCCAGCGACAAAACTATCAGCTGTGGTATCCTGGGCCGGACCGCGACGTCAGGCCCTGCAGCGCGCCTGGGAGTCCATACTCGCAAAGCAAAAACCGGAGAAAATTCGATGAGCGATCTGGTTCGTATTACGGCCGCTGAGGCCGTATTGCCCGGAGTGCTGAAGCTGACTTGGAACGATGGTTATGAGGGGATCGTCGACCTCCGTGGCGTCATCGCCGACGGCGCGATATTCGAGTTCATTCGCGACCCCGAGAATTTCAGGAAGGTTAGAGTCGCTAGCTACGGACACTCGATCTACTGGGGCGAAGAGGACAACGAAGAAGTGGATTTTGGTGCCGATCGCCTGCGCGAAATGGCGGAAGAGCAAGCCGCATTGCTCGCACGCGTGAGCTGATGCTGTCTCGCCGCGGAAGCGACTTATGCCCTACGACCTCATCGTCATCGGCTCCGGTCCCGGCGGCTACGTGTGCGCTGTTCGGGCGGCACAGCTCGGCATGAACGTCGCGGTGGTCGAGAAGGAAAAGACCTTCGGCGGCACTTGCCTCAACATCGGGTGCATTCCCTCCAAGGCGCTGCTGTACACGTCCGAACTGTTCGAGGAAGCGGGCCACGCGTTCGCCCGCATGGGCATCAGGGTCGGCGCGCCGCAGCTCGATCTGCCCGCGATGATGGCGTTCAAGGACGAGGGCGTCGACGGCAACGTGAAGGGCGTCGCCTTCCTGTTCAAAAAGAACAAGATCGCCGCCTTTTCCGGCGTCGGCCGGATCGTCGCGCCCGGCAAGGTCGAAGTCGCGTCCGGCGACGGCAAGCGCGAGACGCTCGACACCAAGGCGATCGTGATCGCCACCGGCTCCGACGTGGCGCGGCTCAACGGCATCGACATCGACGAGAAGCGCGTCGTCTCCTCGACCGGCGCGCTGGTACTCGACACGGTGCCCAAGCGCCTGCTGGTGGTCGGCGCCGGCGTCATCGGGCTCGAGCTCGGCTCGGTGTGGCGCCGGCTCGGCTCGGAGGTCGTCGTGGTCGAGTTCCTCGACCGCATCCTGCCCGGCATGGACGGGGAGGTGTGCCGGCAGGTTCAGCGCATCCTGCAGAAGCAGGGAATGACGTTCCGCCTGTCGTCGAAGGTCGCCGGCGTCGACGGTTCCGGCAACCGCCTGAAGGTCAAGGTCGAGCCGGCAGCCGGCGGCCCGGCCGAGACGGTCGAGGCCGACGTGGTGCTGGTCGCGATCGGCCGCGTGCCTTACACCGCCGGGCTCGGCCTCGAAGCCGTCGGGGTTGCGATCGAC
Organism: Xanthobacteraceae bacterium; assembly: GCA_035622435.1. Taxonomy (GTDB): domain Bacteria; phylum Pseudomonadota; class Alphaproteobacteria; order Rhizobiales; family Xanthobacteraceae; genus AP-16. The sequence goes on from DASPVJ010000538.1 coordinate 1,336, forward strand.
AATCGCGGCCGCATCGTGGTCGACCACAATTTCGAGACCAACGTGCACGACATATTCGCGATCGGCGACGTCATCGCCGGCCCGATGCTCGCCCACAAGGCGGAGGACGAGGGCGTCGCCATCGCGGAAATTCTCGACGGCCAGGCGGGCCACGTGAACTACGACGTGATCCCCAACGTGGTGTACACGTTTCCGGAGATCGCTTCGGTCGGCAAAACCGAGGAGGAACTCAAGGCGGCCGGCATCGCCTACAACGTCGGCAAATTTCCCTTCACCGCCAACGGCCGCGCCAAGGTCAACCATCAGACCGACGGGTTCGTGAAAATCCTGGCGGCCGCGGCAACCGACCGCGTGCTCGGCGTGCACATCGTCGGTGCCGACGCCGGCAACATGATCGCGGAAGCTGCGGTCGCCATGGAGTTCGGGGCGGCGGCCGAGGACATCGCCCGGACCTGCCACGCGCATCCGACCCTGCCGGAGGCCGTCAAGGAAGCCGCGCTGGCGGTCGCCAAGCGGGCGATCAATATGTGATCGACGAGTAAGTGCCTCAATGGCCTGCGGCGTGGCCGCCGGCAAACAAACCCATCACCAGGTCGGGCGCGTAGAACCCGATGAGCATGAAGGCTACGCCGACGATCCCAAGTCCGCCGCCAAACCACGCCAGGATCGTCATCGAGGTGATGATGGCTGCCGACGCCAGCACGATGCCGATCTGCAGCAGTGCCGAGGCGATCTCGTAATTGTGGTATTGCTCGAGCTCGTGATCGCGTTTGCTTTCCAGGCCCGTCGCCTTCTCCAGCAGCTCCTTCATTCCCTCGCCGCCGGCCGGATCGGATTGCCACCGTTTGATCCGCTTATCCCAGTCATCGATTTTCTTCGTCACCGCATCTTTTTTCGCCGGGTCGGTTTCCGCCGCGGCGGCAAGCTCCAGGACCTCCTTGGAGGTGCCCACCGTCGTCGCGCGGATATTGCGCGCCTGGTAAAACGCCCAGGTGTCCGACGATCTGACCGTGTCGGTCAACGCCGAGGTTTGCGCACTTTTGCCGAGCGTTTCCGAGAATGCCAGGAACAGCGCCAGCACCGCGATCAGCAGCGCGACCCCCTTGTTGTGATGGGAGGCCTCCTCGGTCTGTTCGGCACGTTCCTGCGCCTCATGCGAACTCATGGATCCCCTCGCGTCGGATTGTTGCCCGCAACGTTTGACCCAACAGCTGCGGATGCGCAAGGGGTGGTGAAGTCGCGTCACGCGCGCGGATGGGCGCCGCGGTAGACTTCGATCAGGCGTTCGGCATCGACCGCGGTGTAGATCTGCGTCGTCGACAGCGAGGCGTGGCCGAGCAATTCCTGGATCGCGCGCAGATCGCCGCCGCGGGCGAGCAGATGGGTGGCGAACGAGTGGCGCAGCGCATGCGGGGTGGCGCTGTCCGGCAGCCCGAGCGCGCCGCGCAGGCGTTCCATGGCGAGTTGCACGATGCGCGGCGACAGCGGACCGCCGCGGGCGCCGCGGAACAGCGGACCGTCGTCGGAGAGCGCGCCCGGATAGATCGCCGCATAGGCGGCGACGAGTTCGAGCACGCGGGGCAGAACCGGGACCATGCGGGCCTTGTTGCCCTTGCCGGTCACCACGATCGCGTCGCCCTTGCCCGGCTGCGGCACGTCGCGCCGCTTGAGGCCGAGCGCCTCGGAAATGCGCAGGCCGGAGCCGTAGAGGAGCGCGAGCACGGCGGCGTCGCGGGCGAGGATCCACGGCGGCCGGTTTTCCCCGGCGCGCAGCTCCGCGTCGGTCAGCCGCGTTGCCGCCGCGACGGCGAGCGGCTTCGGCAAGGTGCGGGGGACCTTGGGGCTGCGCACGGCCGCGAGCGCCCCGACCCTGCCCTTGCGGCTGCGCTCGAGGAAGCGGGCGAACGAGCGCGCCGCCGCGAGTGCGCGCATCAGCGAGCGGCTGGAGATGCCTTCGGCGCGCCGCGCCGCCATGAACGCCCGCACGTCGCGCACCTCGATGCGCGCGAGCGCGGCAAGCGACGCCGGTTGGCCCAGATGCTCGGCCAGGAACGCGAGGAACCGGCCGACGTCGCCCCGATAGGCGTCGACGGTCAGCGCCGACATGCGCCGCTCGGCGCCCAGATGGGCAAGCCAGCGCACGAGTTCCCCCGCCACGTCGGCTGCCGCAAACGCAAACGTCGGGTCCGGCTGCGCGGATTTGCCCATGGGTCGTCTCGGCCGCTTGACAGGGTGCGCTTTATCCCACCCCTTTCGTTCACCTTTCGTTAACCGCCGGGAATTGCAGGCCCGCCATGGCAAGGCGCATCGTCGACGTGCTCGTCCCGGTCGCGCTCGACCAGCCCTATTCGTACCGGGTTCCGGCCGGGCTGACGGTCGAGCCGGGCGACGTGGTGCGGGTGCCGCTCGGCCCGCGCGAGGCGACCGGCGCCGTGTGGGGCGAAGGCGTGATGCGCCCCGGCCTCGACAACCGGCTCAAAGACATCGAGGACAAGGTCGACGTGCCGGCGTTGCGGCCGGAGCTGCGGCGCTTCGTCGACTGGGTCGCCAACTACACGCTCGGTCCGCGCGGCATGATCCTGCGCATGGCGCTGCGCATGGGCGAGCACCTGGGGACCGAGCGTGCCCGGGTCGGCGTGCGGCTTGCCGGCGGAGCACCCGAACGCATGACCGCGGCGCGCGGCCGCCTGCTGGCGCTGCTCGCCGACGGGCTGGTGCGCCCCAAGCGCGAAGCCGCCGAGGAGGCGGGCGTGTCGGCGGGCGTGGTCGATGGGCTCGTCGACGAGGGCACGCTCGAAGCGGTCGCGCTGGCCCCCGAGCCGGTGGCCGCGCCTCCCGATCCGGACCATCACGCCCCCGAGCTGACGCCGGCCCAGCGCACCGCCGCCGACGCGCTGCGCGCCAGCGTGGCCAAGGGCGGCTATGCGGTCACCTTGATCGATGGCGTCACCGGCTCGGGCAAGACCGAGGTTTATTTCGAGGCAGTGGCGGAAACTTTGCGTCGCGGCCGCCAGGCCCTGATCCTGATGCCGGAAATCGCGCTCACGGCGCAGTTCCTCGATCGCTTCGCCGCGCGGTTCGGGGTGCGGCCGGCCGAATGGCATTCGGAGCTTTCGCCGCGCCGGCGCGCACGCACCTGGGCCGCGGTTGCGGCCGGCGACGTCAAGGCGATCGTCGGCGCCCGCTCGGCGCTGTTCCTGCCCTACGCGGACCTCGGCTTGATCGTGGTCGATGAGGAGCACGACCCGGCCTACAAGCAGGAGGACGGCGTGCGCTACCATGCGCGCGACATGGCGGTGGTGCGCGCCCGCATCGCGGCGATTCCGATCGTGCTCGCCTCGGCGACGCCGGCGGTCGAGACCGAGGTCAACGCTCGGCGCGGGCGCTACCGGCGCCTCGCCTTGCCGGAGCGCTTCGGCGGCCAGCATCTGCCGGCGATCGACGCGATCGACTTGCGGCGCGAGGGCCCGCCGCGCGGGCGTTTCATCGCGCCGCGGCTGGTCGAGGCCGTCGGCACAACGATCGGGCGCGGCCAACAGGCGCTCTTGTTCCTCAACCGCCGCGGCTACGCGCCGCTGACGTTATGCCGCGTCTGCGGGTTCCGGCTGCAATGCCCCACCTGCGACAGCTGGCTGGTCGAGCATCGCTTCAAGCGGCGCTTGGTGTGCCACCAGTGCGGCTTCGAAACGCCGCCGCCCCCCGCGTGCGCCAAGTGCCAGGCGACCGAGTCGTTCGTCGCCTGCGGCCCGGGCGTCGAGCGGCTCGAGGAGGAGGTCGCAGCGCTCTTTCCGGAACGCCGCGTCCTCGTCCTCTCGAGCGATCTCGTCGCGACCGTCGAGCGCCTGCGCGAGGAACTGGCCGAGGTCGAGGCGGGGCGGGTCGACATCGTCATCGGCACCCAGCTCGTCGCCAAGGGGCACCATTTCCCCAAGCTCAACCTGGTCGGCATCGTCGACGCCGACCTCGGCCTCGGCCACGGCGATCCGCGCGCCGCCGAGCGCACGTTCCAGCTCCTCCATCAGGTGGTCGGCCGCGCCGGACGCGAGGAGGGGCGGGGACTGGGCCTGATCCAGACCCACCAGCCCGACCATCCGGTGATGCGCGCGCTCATCGCGTCGGACCGCGAGGCGTTCTATGCGGCGGAAATCGAGGCGCGCGAGAAAACCTCCTATCCGCCGTTCGGCCGGCTCGCGAGCCTCCTGGTGTCGGGGCCCGACAAGCCCGCCGCGCTTGCTTTCGCGCGCCGGCTCGCGTCGCTCGCGCCGCGCGAGGAGGACGTGCGCGTGCTCGGCCCGGCGGAAGCCCCGATCGCGATGGTGCGCGGCCGCCACCGGCTGCGGCTGCTGGTCAAATCACGCCGCGCCTTCGATCTGTCCAATTATCTGCGCGAATGGCTCGCCGATGCGCCGGCCGCCAAAGGCGGCATCCGGCTCGACGTGGACGTCGATCCGCAGAGTTTTCTTTGATCGCGACTACGTCGGCGCAGGCAGCGCAAACCCGGTGGCGAGCGCGTGTTCCCAACCCGGATTGCCGTTGGCAAGCGCGCGCTTGGCGGCGCCCGCGTGGTCGTAGTCGAGCGCGATCAGCTCGATCGTCATGATGCCGTCGTCGCGCCCGACCAGCGCGTAGCGTGCGTGCGGCGAGCCGACTTCCGACACGTGCGGGATGCCTGTCGGGTCGCGGTAGGCCGGCAGGCCGACGCTGCCCGGGTTGAGAACGACCGGGCCGCCCGGCAGACGGATCACGTGCTGAAGGTGACTGTGCCCGCACAGCACCAGCGCGGCGTCGGTTCGGCCCAGCCGCTGCGCGATGGTGTCCGCGTCCGCGCGCACCAGCCGGCCCCGCTCGATATCCTCCATCAGGTAGCTGTTGTCGTCACCGGGCCGGCCGTGGACCGCGAGGATGCCATCGTCGAGGTGCAAGGTCGGCGGCAGATCGCGCAGCCACGCAAGCTGCCCTTCGTCGAGTTCGCCGACCGAATAGCGGTCGGACGGCGGCATGTCGGCCGGCGCCAGAGTCGCGACCCAGCGGTCATGGTTGCCGCACACGGTCGGAAAGCCGCGCGCCATCAGGAGGTCGCAGGTCTCGCGCGGCCACAACGGACCCGACACGCAGTCGCCCAGGTTGACGATGCGGGCGACGCCGCGGCGTTCGATGTCGGCGAGGACGGCCTC
>DASPVJ010000539.1:0-4529 GCA_035622435.1 Xanthobacteraceae bacterium
CATGCAGCGTTCCATCTGCCCGGTGCGGATCAGCACGAAATCGCCGCGGCCGACGGCGACGTTCTGGTCCTTGGCGCATTTGTCGAGTTCGTCGTTGGAAATGCTCTCGCCGTCGGCCATCCATTTGACGCCGCGGAAGCGGGCAATGTCGAGCAGCACGCCGCGGCCGACCATCTTGTTCTTGGAGTGCTCGATGCCGAGCACGTTGAGGCCCTTGGAGTCGATCAGCTTGGCGTCATGGCCGTTATAGCCCTTGTCCTCGTAGAAGATGTGGCCGAGCGCGTCCCAGTGGGTGGCGCCCTGCACGCACAGCATCAAGGTGTCGTCGGCGTAGCGGATGCGGTTCCAGTCCTGGCGGCCGGCGATGGCGTCTGTGCCGGTGGCCAGCATCTGGTGGATCGGGTTGAAGCGGCCGCCGAACAGGCCGGTCTGCGGGCCGTTGCCGTCGAGCGGGATGCCGAGCGCAAACACCTTGCCGGTCTTGATCAGCTTGGCGGCGTTGACGATGTCCTCCGGCGTGACGAAGTTGAGGGTGCCGATCTGGTCGTCCTTGCCCCACCGCCCCCAGTTCGACAGCTTCTTCGACGCCTCCTCGATTGCCTTGCGGCCGACGGTGATGTTCATTTTGGTTGGCTCCACTTGGGCACGCGACTTCTTTCTGTTCCCCTCCCCCCATTCGCGCAGCGAATGGTGGGGAGGGGTTAGGGGTGGGGGGCTACGCGCTCAGAGCGAGGAAATGTCCCCCCACCCGGCTCGCTTCGCTCGCCACCCTCCCCACCGCTCGCTTCGCTCGCGGGGGGAGGGAAAGATCAAAACGCGACCTTGTCGCCGCCTTTCAGTTGCAGGATCTCGCGCGCCTCGTCGGCCGATGCGATGTCGTAGCCGAGCCCTTCGATGATCTGGCGCGCCTTCGTCACCTGGGCGGCGTTCGATTCGGCGAGCTTGCCCGGCCCGATCCACAGCGAGTCCTCGAGCCCGACCCGCACATTGCCGCCCATGGCGACCGACATGGCGGCGACCGCCATCTGGTTGCGGCCGGCGCCGAGCACGGACCAGTGATATTTGTCGCGCCCGAACAGCCGATCGGCGGTGCGGCGCATGTGCATCACGTCCTCCGGGTGCGGCCCGATGCCGCCGAGGATGCCGAACACCGACTGGATGAAGAACGGCGGTTTGACCACGCCGCGCTCGGCGAAGTGGGCGAGCGTGTAGAGGTGGCCGATGTCGTAGCACTCGATCTCGAAGCGGGTGCCGTTCTCGGCGCAGGTGGTGAGGATGTACTCGATGTCGGCGAAGGTGTTGCGGAAGATGCGTTCGCGCGAGCCTTCGAGATAGGGCTTCTCCCAGTCGTATTTGAAGGTCTTGTAGCGCGCCAACATCGGGTAGAGGCCGAAGTTCATCGACCCCATGTTGAGCGAAGCGACCTCCGGCTTGAAGGTCGCGGCCGGCCGCACCCGCTCCTCGATCGCCATGGTGGGCGCGCCGCCGGTGGTGATGTTCACCACCACGTTGGCACGCTGCTTGATCACCTTGAGGAACGGCGCGAACGCCTGGAGCGACTGGTCGGGTCGGCCGTCCTTGGGATCGCGCGCGTGCAAATGCACGATCGCCGCCCCCGCCTCCGACGCCCCGATCGCCGCGTCGGCGATCTCCTGCGCCGTGATCGGCAGGTGCGGCGACATGGTCGGCGTGTGGATCGACCCGGTCACCGCGCAAGTAATGACGACCTTGTTGCTTTTGGGCATCGGCTTTTCTCCTCCCTTGTCCGGACCGATCTTATCAAACTCGCCCCAATGCCTTCAGCACCACGCCCGGCGTGATCGGCATTTGCGTGATCGGCTGCGCGCCGAGCGGACGCAGCGCGTCGTTGACCGCGTTCATCACGGCGCCGGGCGCGCCGGCGGTGCCGGCTTCGCCCGCCCCCTTGGCGCCGAGTTCGCTGTCGGCGGTGGGCGACACCACGTGGCCGACCGCGATGTCGGGCATCTCCGCCGCCATCGGCACCAGGTAATCCGCCATGTTGCCGTTGAGCATTTGCCCCTGGGCGTCATAGAGGCAGTGCTCGAACAACGCGGCGCCGACGCCTTGCACCACGCCACCGCGGATTTGCTCGTCGACGAGCTGCGGATTGATGACGGTGCCGCAATCCTCGACCACCCAATGGTCGAGCAAGGTGACGAAGCCGGTGTCGCAATCGACCTGAAGATGCGAGGCCTGGATGCCGTTGGTGAAGGCGAACGGGTAGGCGCGCGGCACGTAGTGGCGGGTCGCCATCAGCTCCGCCTGGAACCCGGGCGGCAAGGTGTCGGGGCGGAAGTAGGCGATGCGCGCGACCTCGTCGAGGCCGATGCGCTCGCGGCCCGTATCGGCGTCGACCACCGCGGCGTCGCGGATGTCGAGGTGCTTCGGCTCCGCCTGCAGGATGCTGGCGGCGACCGCGAGTACGTTGGCACGCAGTGCCTTGCCGGCCTGCCAGGCGGCCTCGCCGCCGATGCCGGTTGCCCGCGACGCCCAGGTGCCGCCGCCGTAGGGCGTATTGTCGGTGTCGCCGGTGACGACCCGCACCCGCTCGATCGGCACCCCGAACGCGCTTGCCACCACTTGGGCGATCACCGCTTCTGCGCCCTGCCCCTGCTCGGTGACGCCGGCGTGGCAGATGACGGCGCCCTGGGCGTCGAGCCGCACCGTCGCGCCGTCCTGGGACGAGATGCGCGCGCCGCCGACGCCGTAGAACGCGGCGCTCGGGTTGGTCACCTCGACGAACGCCGCAAATCCGATGCCGCGATGGACTCCGCGCGCGCGAAGGGTCTCCTGCTCCCGGCGCAGGCGGGCGTAGTCCATCATGGCGATGAGCTTGTCGAGCGATGCGTGGTGCGACAGCCGCTCGAACTTGAGCCCGGACGCCGAACCGCACGGATAAGCGTCGTCGCGGATGAGGTTTCTCCGCCGCAGCTCGACCGCATCCATGCCGATCTTCGCCGCCGCCAATTCGACCAGGCCCTCGGTCACCGCGGTCGCGATTGGATGGCCGACCGCCCGGTACTGGCACATGACGTTCTTGTTCTGGAACACGACGCGGGCGCGCGCCCGATAGTTCGGGCACGCGTACGGGCCGCCCACCAGGTTGACAACTTGGTTCGCCTCGATGCCGCTGGTGCGCGGGTAGACCGAGTAGGGCCCGATGCCGGTGAGGTCGTCGATCTCGAAGGCGGCGATGCGGCCGTCGTTGGTGACGGCGATGCGCGCCTTGACCCGATGGTCGCGGGCGTGGATGTCGGTGACGAAGCTCTCGATGCGGTCGGCCACGAACTTGACCGGGCGCCTGAGCAGCTTCGACAGCGCGGCGGTCGCCATCTCGTCGGCATAGACGTGCACCTTGATGCCGAACGAGCCGCCCACGTCGTTGGTGACGACGCGCACTTGATGCTCCGCTAGGCCGAGGTGCTTGGCGAAAATATTCTGCATCATGTGCGGCGCCTGCGTGCCGTGGTGGACGGTGAGGCGCGGCGCGCCCTCGTTCCAGTCGGCCACCACCGCGCGCGGTTCGTTGGTGACGCCGGTGTGGCGGCCGAACCGGAACGTCGCTTCCGCCACCGCATCGGCCGTCGCGAACGCCTTGTCGACTTCGCCGGCATCGAGGGTGCGCTCGAAGGTGAGGTTGTCGCCCAGCTCCGGATGGATCACCGGCGTCGCCGCATCGAGCGCGGTTTCCGGATCGGTGACCGCCGGCAGCTCCTCGTACGCGACTTCGACCAACTCGGCCGCGTCCTCGGCGAGCGCGCGCGTGCGCGCCACCACGGCGACGACCGCCTCGCCCTGCCAGCACGCGCGCTCGACCGCGATCGCGTGCTGCGGCGCCGACTTGATGCCCTTGAGATGGGTGAGCACGCCGACCCATGGCGTGCAGACTTTCGCCAGCTCCGCCCCGGTGACGACGGCGATGACGCCGCGGGCGCGCTTGGCCGTCTCCGTGTCGATATGTTTGATCCGCGCATGCGCGTGCGGCGAACGCACGAAGGCCACGTGCGCCATGCGCGGCAAGGTCACGTCGCTGACGTACTGGCCGCGTCCCTGGGTCAGGCGCGCGAGGTTCGGCCGCGGCACCGCGCGGCCGATGTAGGAATTGGGCCGGTCGAGCGCCGTCAACCCGGGCGGCATGTCGCGCTCGTTCATTGTTTGGCCCCGGCGCGGGCGCGGGCGACCGTTTCGATCGCGTCGACGATGGCATGATAGCCGGTGCAGCGGCAGTAGTTGCCGGAGAGATGCGCGCGGATCGCGGCCCGGCTCGGCAGCGCGCCACCGTCGAGCAGTTCCGCCGCGGTGAGCAGCATGGCGGGCGTGCAGTAGCCGCACTGGAGCGCGTTACGGATGCGGAACGCGTCCTGCAAATCGACGATGGCGCCGGAATCCGAGATGCCCTCGATGGTCTCGACCTTGTGCCCGTCGCATTGCACCGCCAGCGTCAGGCAGCCGCGCACGATCGTGCCGTCGAGGCGCACCGTGCAGGCGCCGCACACGCCGTGCTCGCA
>DASPVJ010000540.1:0-8105 GCA_035622435.1 Xanthobacteraceae bacterium
TGGCGCGAGGGTCCCCGCACTGTCAACGCTCGCGCGGTGCGGCCGTTCCGCCGGTGGAAAACTGCGCTCGGGCGGCTCGGGAGCGCGCCGTTGGCGGCCGCGTTAGCCATAAATTAGTCAATCTTTGAAAGTCTCAAATCACAACACCGCCGGGGGGCGGGAACAGGGGGAACGCCGATGCGGCTGCGGTCGAGCGCCATCTTCCATCTAGCCTGCTCTCTCGGGGTCGTGAGCGCCGCGGCGCTTGCCTATGGGATTGCCTCCCATCCGGCGGCGCGCGAGGGCGCGCTGCAACACGTGACGTTCGCGGCGCCCGCGGAAACCGTGGTGGTCCGCTCGCCGGCCGAACGCAACGCGGCGGCGGCAAAGCTGCGCGCCGCCGAAGAGACCGCCGCGGCCGATCGCGCCCTGTTCATCCCGCGGCCGACCTACCCGCCCGCCACGGTGCTGGCGCAGGCCGCGCCGGTGCAGACGCCGGCGGCGCGCAAGCCGGCGCAAATGCGTCTCGCCAGCGTCGCGACCAAGCCGGCGCTTCCGGCGCCCGACCGCGGGCGGCCCGGCGCCGTGCTCAACGACGCGCAGATCGCGAGCATCAAGCAGCGCCTCAACCTGACGCCGGAGCAGGAGCGCATGTGGCCGTCGGTCGAGGCGGCGCTGCGCAACCTCGCCTATGCGAAGACCGCGGGCGCACCGCACAAGAGCGGCGGGCGCGACGCGCTCCAGGCGGTGGCCTCGATCGACCCGTCTGGCGCGGACGTGCAGAACCTCAAGGCGGCCGCGTTCCCGCTGATCATGAGCTTCAGCGACGACCAGATGCGCGAACTGCAGGACATCACCCGCGTCGCCGGCCTCGACAAGCTCGTCTCGAAGTTCTGACCGGCTGACCGCAGCGTCTAGCGGCCTTCGGGACCCGTATAGGCGCGCTCCACCTTGGCGATCCGCAATTCGTAATGCGAATACCAGCGCGCCTTGCCGAGGCGCTGGGCGATGAGGTGCCGTGCATTCTCTTTCCAGGCGCGGATGGCGGTCTCGTCGGTGAAGTAGGCGACCGTTATGCCTAATCCGCCGGGATCGCGGACGCTTTCGGCACCGAGACAGCCCGGCTGTTCGAGCGCCAGTTCGAACATCGCCTGCGCCATGGCCTCGTAGCCGTGATCGCCCTCGGTGCGGCGCGACGTGAAGATCACGGCGTAGTACGGCGGTTCGGGCGTCGTCGCGAAGCCGGTGTTCATGGCGGCTCCTTCGGCGGCGCGAGCGCCGCCGTTACCTCGGTGGCGGCGGCGGCGGCATGCGCTCGAAGTTAGGGACGTCTTCGGCCGTCTTGTCCCATGCCGGGCGGCCCTTGGTGTAGACCACGGCCTGGGGGGAGAACCAATCGTTGTCGTCCATGCATCCGACCGCGATGCCGATCACGCCCGGGCGCGCCGAATTTTCGCCGTACACGCGCGCGCCGCAGACCGGGCAGAAGTGCCGCGTGTTGGTGTTGCCGCTGTCGGCGGTCGAGGGGTAGCTCGCCGTCGCGCCGCGCACGGCGACGTCGTCCTTGCGGAAGAAGGCGAGCGACATGTGTCCGGTTCCCGAGGCGCGCTGGCAGTCCTTGCAATGGCATTGCGCCATGCGGATTGGCTTGGCGTTGATGGTGTAGGTCACCGCGCCGCACAAGCAGCGGCCCTGGGCAAACGGTTCGTCGGCCATCGTGGTCCTCCGTGCTCTGCATCGGCGACACCGGGACGGCGCACACGCGGTGTGACGTTGCCCCCATGCCGGCGCATTCGATATCGTCGTGACGGCCGCAAGCGTAACCTGCGCCGGGCCGTTCGTCACCGGTGCAGGCGGTGCCGGCTCATGGGAGGAATCCGCTGAGCGAGTGGCTCGGGCTGCGCGAGAAAACGTGCATCGTCACCGGCGCCGCCAGCGGCATCGGCCGCGGGATCGCGCTCGCGCTCGCGGCGGCCGGCGCCCGCGTCGTCGCGCTCGACCGCGACGCGGACGGCTGCACGCAGACTGCCGAGGAGGTCGAGCGCCAGGGCGCGACGGCCGTCGCGCTGTCGTGCGACGTGACCGAGCCCGACCAGGTCGCCGCCGCCGCGGCGCAGACGCTCGCGGCCTACGGCCGGTGCGACGTGTTGGTCAACAACGCCGGTATTTTGCGGCCGGGCGACATCGCCGGCGTGCCGCCGGCCGACTGGAACGCCCTGATGCAGGTGAATCTTACCGGGTACCTTGCCTGCGCCCAGGCGTTCGGCCGCGACATGCTGGCGCGCGGCTCGGGCGCTCTGGTGCATATCGCCTCGATCGCCGCCAGCGAGCCGCAGGGGTTCAGCGGCGCTTACAGCGTCAGCAAGGCCGGGGTCGTGATGCTCTCGCGCCAGATCGCCTTCGAGTGGGGCCCGCGGGGCGTGCGCAGCAACGCGGTCAGTCCCGGCTTGGTGCGCACGCCCATGAGCGAAGCCTTCTACCAGGCGCTGGGCGTGCTCGAGCGGCGCGAGGCGGTGGTGCCGCTGCGGCGGGTCGGGACGCCCGCCGACATCGCCGACGTCGTCGTCTTTCTCGCCAGCGAGCGGGCCCGCTACGTGACCGGGCAGGAAATCGTGGTCGACGGCGGATTTGCCCAGACGCTGATGAGCCTCGTCCCGCGCCCGGGATTCGGCTGAGCGCGCAGATTCACGCAACCTTTCGAACCGGGGAGACGACCGTGACGGACGCAGCCGCAATCCCGACCACCCGGCAGATCTACAAGGTCGCGCTGGCGAGCATCGTCGGCTCGGTGATCGAGCAATACGACTTCCTGGTCACCGGCGTGATCGCTGCCACCGTGTGGGGCGGCATCTTCTTCAAGCTGCCGGCGCTCGCCGCGGTCGCCGCCGCGATCGGCGTCTACGGCCTCGGCATCATCATCCGCCCGATCGGCGCCTACATCTTCGGCCACATCGGCGACCGCTACGGGCGCCGCGACGCGATGGTCTACGCGCTGGTGCTGATGGGCTTAAGCACGCTGTTGATCGGGCTCACCCCGACCTACGACACGATCGGCATCGCCGCCCCGATCCTGCTGATCATTTTCCGCTTCGCCCAGGGGATCAGCTTCGGCGCCGAGTTCGGGACCGCCTCGACCTGGGTGGTCGAGCAGGCGGCGAAATCGAAGTACCGCGCGTTCTGGGGCGCCTGGGTCGGGTTCGCCATCCCGATCGGGCTCTTGCTCGGCTTCGGCTCGGTGATCTTCGTCAAGTCGCTGATGACGCCGGAGAGCTTCGTCGCCTGGGGCTGGCGCATCTTCTTCTTCGTCGGCTTCCTGGTCGCGATCGTCGGCCTCCTCATCCGGCTGCGCACCATGGACAGCTTCGTGTTCGCGCGGCACAGGGCGCAGGGCGCGATCCTCGACCATCCCGAGCGGCAGGTGTGGCGCGAAATGCCGCTGACCATCCTGCGCACCTCGCTGGTGAACGCGATGTTCGGCGGCGCGTTCTTCCTCTACTTCGTGTTCGGCACCAGCTACATGAAGGCGGTCGGCTTCCCCGGCAACGAACCCGAGACGATCGGGCTGATCGCGGCGGTCTTCATGCTGGGGTTCATGATCATCGGCTCGCTGCTGGCCGACATCATCAACCGGCGCACCATCCTGTTGATCGCCGCCGTCGTGTTCTTGATCTCCGCCATCCCGTATTTCTACCTGGTCAACACCGGCAACTTCGTGCTCGCGGCGATCGCCGAAATCGTCGGCTTCGGTTTCGTGTTCGGCTTCGGCTACGGCGCCATCCCGACCTTCTACACGGAGAATTTCCCCACCCGCTATCGCGCCTCGGGGGCGAGCGCGGGTTATCAGATCGCCCAGGTCTACGGCGGCGGGCTGATCCCGATTCTCGCCGGACTGATCCTCGAGGGCTACGGCGTCAAGGACGCCTACCTCAACATCGGGCTGCTCGTCATGGTTTACGCGGTGCTGGCGATCGTTGCGATCCTGCGCACGCCGGAGACCAAGCACGTGGATCTCGAAGGGTGACGGCCGGGGCCTGACGGCCCCCCACCGGGCGCGGCGGCGCGCCCGGCCGACACGCATGGTTAACCGTGCTCCGGGTTTTCGCAGCGCCAAGATGGCGCATTTAACCCGACTAAAGACCCCCGGCTTAGAGTTTTCCCGCAATCGCGGTCGTGGGACGCATGTTCGGGGTTGTTTCCTGGATCAAGGGCTTGGTCGCGGGGCGTGCGCCGGCCGCGGCGCCGGCGCGCGGGCGCCGGCTCGCCCCGCCGCGCCCGATTGTCGTGCTGACGGTGTGCGGCCTGTCCCTGATCCTCCTGGTGGTCGGCACCATCGCCCTCATCCTGTCGAACCTGCGCGACCGCGCCATCGTCGAGACCGAGCAGCAGTTGCTGGCGACCGCGACCGTGCTCGCCAAGCAAGCGACCCGCGACCTGCAGGCGCTCGAGCAGGTCGAGGCCAACCTGATCGAGCGCATGGAGGCGACCGCCATCGTCTCCAACGAGCTCTATGCGCGCGCCATGACCGGCCGCGATGTCCATCTGATGCTGCGCGAAAAGATCAACGGCCTGCCGCACATCGAGGCGGTGACGCTGATCGGGGCCGATGGCAGGCTCATCAACTCGTCGCACGATTGGCCGATCGTGCCGGGCGACGCGGCCGGCGAGAGCTACTTCACCACGCTCAAGACGAACCCGCAGTTGACCTCGGTCGTCAGCGAGCCCACGCTCGATCGCGACGGATGGACGATCTACCTGGCGCGCAAATTCATCGGACCGAACGGCGAGTTCCTCGGGTTAGTGGCGGGCGCGATCAAGCTCGACTACTTCGAGCAGTTCTACAAGACGCTGGTGCGCGGCGCCGACGAGTCGATCGCGCTGTTCCGCGAGGACGGTTTGTTGCTCGCGCGCTACCCGCACAACGAGGCGGTGATCGGCAAGTCGTTCGCCGGCACCTCGTTCTACACGGACGTTCTCGCCCGCTCGGACCGGGCCATCAGCCGCAAGGTCGGCGCGATCGACGGCCGCGAACGGCTGATCGCCGGAGCGCGGCTGTCGAATTCCTTCGCCTACGTGGCGGTCAGCACCACGGTCGCGGCGGCGCTCGCCGACTGGCGCACCAAGGCGGCCTATCTCGTCGGCCTCACGATCGTTCTGGTCGTGGCGATCGGCGGTACCGGCGCCATCGTCGTCCAGCACTTTCGCCGGCAGAGCGTCCAGCTCGACGCGGCGCTCAACAACCTGTCGCAAGGCGTCTGCATGTACGACTCCGGCCAGCGACTCATCCTGTGCAACGACCGCTACGCCGGCATGTTCGGGTTGCCGCGTTCGCTGCTCGAAGCCGGCACGACGTTGCGCCAAGTGCTCGAACTTTGCATCGCGCGCGGCATGTATCCGGGCAACGATCCCGACACGTACGCGCGCGAGCGGCTGCGTATCGCCGCCGCGAGGAAACCCTCGCACACGGTGCTGGAATACGCCGACGGCCGCATCTATTCCGCCGTGCACGTGCCGATGGCCGGCGGCGGCTGGGTGACCACCGTCGACGACATCACCGAGCGCAAGCAGGCCGAGAAGCGCATCGCCCACATCGCTCACCACGATTCGCTGACCGGGCTGCCCAACCGCATGGCGTTCTCCGACTACCTCGCCGCCACGATCGACGAGACGATCCGCGCCGGCCGGATGTTCGCCATCCTTTGCCTCGACCTCGACCGCTTCAAAGAGGTCAACGACCTGCACGGCCATCTGTTCGGCGACGCCCTGCTGCGGGAAGTGGCGCGGCGATTGCAGACAGTGGCCGACGGCGCGTTCCTTGCCCGCGTCGGCGGCGACGAGTTCATCCTGATCACGCTCGGCGACCGCCAGGCCACCGCGGCGAGCCGCCTGGCGCAGCAGTTGCAGGCCGCGGTCGCCGGCGACATCGAGATCGGCGGGCGCTGCGCGTCCATCGGATTGAGCATCGGCATCGCCACGTGTCCGGCCGACGGCAGCGATCCGACCACGCTGCTCGCCAATGCCGACGTGGCGCTCTACCGCGCCAAGGCCGAGGGGCGCGGCTCGATCCGCTTCTTCGAGCCCGAGATGGCGGCGCAACTGCGTGAGCGGCGCGAACTGCAGCACGATTTGCAGTCGGCGCTCGCCCGCGACGAGCTGAGCCTCGATTTCCAGCCGCTCGCGCGTATCGACGGCGGCATCATCGGCTTCGAGGCGCTCGCCCGCTGGCATCACCCGAGCCGCGGCACCGTCTCGCCGTCGATCTTCATTCCGCTCACCGAGGAAAGCGGGCTGATCGTCGCCATGGGCGAATGGATCCTGCGCGCCGCCTGCCGCGAGGCCGCGTCCTGGCCGAAGCCGCTGCAGATCGCCGTCAACCTGTCGCCGGTGCAATTTCGCACCGACGATATCGTGCGGCTGGTGCACGCAATCCTGCTCGAGACCGGGCTGGCGCCGGGCCGGCTCGAGCTCGAGATCACCGAAAGCATCCTGATCGACGATTTCTCGCGCGCGGTGTCGATCCTGCGCCGGCTCAAGGCGCTGGGGGTGCGCATCGCGCTCGACGATTTCGGCACCGGCTATTCGTCGATGTCCTATTTGCAGGCGTTCCCGTTCGACAAGATCAAGATCGACCGCAGCTTCATCACCAACCTCGACCGCAATCTCCAATCGCAGGCCATCGTGCGCGCCGTCATCGGGCTCGCGCGCGGCCTCGAGCTGCCGGTCGTCGCCGAAGGCGTCGAGACGCGAGCGCAGCTTGAGCTTTTGGCGCGCTCCGGTTGCGGCTTGGTGCAAGGCTTTCTGATCGGCCGGCCGGCGCCGATCGGCGACTACGCCCCCGCGGTCGGGCGGCCGCGGCGGCGCGACGCGCCGAGCGGCCGCGCGGCTACGGCTTGACGTAGAAAGGCGACGGCTATGGTATGGTGCGGTTGCAGCGCGGCGGACGCAGGGGGAAACCAAGCCATGCGCCTCATTTTGATGGCGGCGGCGATAGCGGCGGGGAGCCTTGCCGATGCGGCGAGCGCGCAGGAACTCGCCGGCACATTGCAGAAGATCAAGGCGGCCGGGACGATCGCCATCGGGCACCGCGAATCGTCGATTCCCTTTTCCTATTACGGCAAGAACGAAAAGGTGGTCGGCTACACGATCGACCTCTGCTACCGCATCGCCGACGCGGTCAAGGCGAAGCTCGGGCTTGACCGCCTGGGCGTCAAGCTTGTCCCGCTCACCGCGGCCAACCGCATTCCCTTGATGCTCAACGGCACGACCGATCTCGAATGCGGGTCGACCAGCAACAACCTGGAGCGGGAAAAGGTGGTGGCGTTCGCGGTCACCCATTTCGTCGCCGCCAACCGCTTCGTCGCCAAGGCGGCGGCCAACCTCAAGACGCTCGACGATCTCAAGGGCAAGACGGTCGTCTCCACGGTCGGCACCACCAATCTCAAACAGATCAGCGACCTCAACGCGCAGCGCGGTCTCGGCCTCGCCATCACGGCGGCCAACGACCACGGCGAGGCGTTCCGCATGCTCGAAACCGACCGTGCCGCCGCCTTCGTGATGGACGACATCCTCCTCTACGGCCTGGTTGCCAATTCGCCGGCGCCGGCGGATTATGCCGTGTCGCTCGACGCGCTGTCGGTGGAACCCTACGGCATCATGCTGCGGCGCGAGGACGCCGCGTTCAAAAGAATCGTCGACGACACGTTGATTGAGATCTATCGCAGCGGCGACATCTATCCGATCTATCACAAATGGTTTCTCGAACCGATCCCGCCCAACGGAGTCAATTTGAACATCCCGATGAGCGCGTCGCTCAGGCGTTCCATCGAAATGCCGACCGACAGCGGGGATCCGCAGACCTATCTGGCGGCGGAGCAGTCACACTAGGTGCCGACCCTCGCCCTGCGTCGGCCTATGCGGGCCCGCGCATGAAACGCTTCGAGTCTTATCGTTCCGTCGCCATGCCCGCGTGCTTCGCCCGCCACTTCGGGCCGGGCCCGCGCATGTAGTGCGCCTCGGGTCGATAGGCCGGGGTACGCTCGTGGCGCAAGCTGCGCCAGGCGCCGATCGCCGTCGCCCACGCCTGCGCGCCCGCGCAGGCAAAACGCAACGCGACTTTCGACAGCCGTTCG
>DASPVJ010000541.1:0-6306 GCA_035622435.1 Xanthobacteraceae bacterium
CTCGAATGGATGGCGCTCGCCGAGGCGCAGGCGCTGCTCGCCCGTCCCCGCGCCGAGACCGTGCGGCATTTGCGGAAATCGCTCGGGCCCGACCTCGGCCAGTGCTGCGGCGGGCGCGTGAGCGTGTCGATCGAGCGCTACGACGCCGACGATCTTGCCGTGGTTGAGCCGCTCGCCGCCGCCGAGCGCCGCGGCACGCTGGTCACCGTCGCGTCAAGCGACGGCGGGCGGCCGGTGCGCCGTCCGCTCGGCCCCGGCGACGCCGTGGCCGAAACCGGCGCCGCCTATGCGCGGCTGCCCGACGGCCGCGTGGTCGAGCGCTTCGGCGCGCCGGCGACGCCGCTCTGCCTGTTCGGGGCCGGGCACGTGGGCCGCGCCCTGGTGCTCGCGCTCGCCCCGCTGCCGTTTACGGTGAGCTGGATCGACCCGCGGCCCGGCGCGTTCCCGGATCACGTTCCCGCCAACGCCGCCTGTTTCACCGACCCGGAGCCGGTGCGCTTCATCGCCCGCGCATCCGCCGGGACCTTCATCGCGGTGATGACCCACAGCCACGCCCTCGATCTCGACCTCGTCGCGGCCGCCCTCAAGGCCGACCGCTTCCCCTACGTCGGCCTCATCGGCAGCGCCACCAAGCGCGCCCGCTTCGCCGCCGCCATGGGCAAGATCGGCATCGCCCGCGACGCCGTCGACCGCTTGGTCTGCCCGATCGGGCTGACCGAGGTGCGCGACAAGGCGCCGGCGTCGATCGCCGCGTCGGTCGCGGCGCAATTGCTGATCCGGCGCGACGCGCTGGCGCGTGACGAGCGCCGGCCGCAGGCCTCCGATCTGAGCGACGCCGGCTATGCTTGACCCCTCGCCAGCGAAGGCCTGGTCCATCCCTCCCCCGAAGGGGGAGGGTGGCGACCCCGGACTTGGTCCGGGGGAGCCGGGTGGGGGGGCTTTGTTCTCCACCCGTCGGCCCCCACAAACTAATCCACCCCCCACCCCTAACCCCTCCCCACCATTCGCTGCGCGAATGGGGGGAGGGGAACAGGAGAGAGCGGACGACGAGGGCGGCCCGCCGCTGCTGCAGGCCGTCGGCATCAGCAAGCGCTTCGGCGCCTTGCTGGCAAACGACTCGATCGACCTCGACCTGTGGCCGGCGGAGATCCACGCGCTGCTCGGCGAGAACGGCGCCGGCAAATCGACCCTGGTGAAAATCATCTACGGCCTGATCCAGCCGAGCGCCGGCGAGCTGCGCTGGATGGGCGGCACCGTCGCGCTCAATGGCCCGGCCGAAGCGCGGGCGCTCGGCGTCGGCATGGTGTTCCAGCACTTCTCCCTGTTCGAAAACCTCACCGTCGCGGAAAACGTCGTGCTCGGCCTGCCGCCGACCGAATCCTTCGCCACCGTGTCGGCGCAGTTGGCCGCGCTGTCGCGCGACTACGGCCTGCCGCTCGATCCCAAGCGCGAAGTCTGGCGGCTCTCGGTCGGCGAGCGCCAGCGCATCGAGATCGTGCGCGCGCTGATGCAGAATCCCCGGCTCCTGATCCTCGACGAGCCGACCGCCGTGCTCACGCCGCAGGAGGCCGACCGGCTGTTCGAGACCCTGGAGCGGCTCAAGGGCGAGGGCCGCGCGATCCTCTACATCAGCCACAAGCTCGACGAGGTGAAGCGGCTGTGCGACACCGCGACCATCCTGCGCGCCGGCAAGAAGGTCGCGACCTGCGACCCGCGCCGCGAGACCACCGCCTCGCTCGCCCGCATGATGGTCGGCACCGACATCGGCGAGGTGAAGGCGGCCTCGGGGCACGCGCCTGCCGGCGCGCGGCTCGTCGTGCGCGACCTCTCGCTCGAGCCCGACGACCCGCACGGCGTGCGGCTCGACCGCGTGTCGCTCGCGGTGCGGGGCGGCGAAATCCTCGGCATCGCCGGGGTCGCCGGCAACGGCCAGGACGAGCTGTTCGCCGCGCTGTCGGGCGAACGCCTGGTGGAGGACGCCGAGGCCGTGTGCATCGACGGGCGCCCGGTCGGGCATCTGTCCGTCACCGGTCGGCGCCGGCTGGGCGCGGCGTTCGTGCCGGAGGAACGCCTCGGCCACGCCACCGCGCCGCGCATGAGCCTGTCGGACAACGCCCTTTTGACCGGCCACGCGGTGACCGACATGGTGCGGCACGGCTTCATCAACCGCGCCGCGACGCTCGCCTCGGTCGACCGCACCACCAAGGCGTTTGACGTGCGCAAGTCGAAGCGCGACCCGGAGGCGGCGAGTCTCTCGGGCGGCAATCTGCAGAAGTTCGTGGTGGGGCGGGAAATCCTGCGCGAGCCGGGCGTCCTGGTGGTCAGCCAGCCGACCTGGGGCGTGGACGCGGGCGCCGCCGCCACCATCCGCCAGGCGCTGATCGACCTCGCCGCGCGCGGCGCCGCCGTCCTGGTGATCAGCCAGGACCTCGACGAACTGGCGGAGATCGCCGACCGCATCGCGGTGATGTTCTCCGGCCGGATGTCCGTCCCGCTCGACGCCGCCGCGGCCGATCGCGAGACGCTCGGCCTGCTGATGGGCGGCAGCGCCGCCACGCGCCAGGAGGCCGCCCATGCAGCTCGTGCTTGAGCGGCGCGGCGAGCGCTCGACCTTGATCGCCATCGCCTCGCCGCTGTTGGCGATCGCGCTCACCCTCGCCACCGTGGCGGTGCTGTTCGCCCTCCTCGGCAAGAATCCGCTGCAGGCGCTCGCGGTCTATTTCATCGAGCCGCTCACCGACGCCTATTCGCTGCAGGAGATCGCCGTGAAGGCAACGCCGCTGGTGCTGATCGGCGTCGGCCTGTCGTTCTGCTACCTCGCCAACGTGTGGAACATCGGCGCCGAGGGCCAGTTCCTGATCGGCGCCGTGTCGGGGGGGTGGCTCGCGGTCGCGACCCACGGCACCGACGCCGGACCGTGGGTGCTGCCGGCGATGCTCGTGCTCGGCGCCGCCGGCGGCGCGCTCTACGCGCTGATCCCGGCGATCTGCAAGGTGCGGTTCGGCGCCAGCGAAATCCTCACCAGCCTGATGCTGGTCTACGTCGCCGACCTCTTCCTCGACTATCTGGTGCGCGGGCCGTGGCGCGACCCGCAGGGGTTCAACTTTCCGACCACCGCGGAGTTCGATCCGGTCGCCGTCTTGCCGACGATGGTCGAGGGCAGCCGCCTGCACTACGGCGCGGTGATCGCGCTCGCGGTGGTGGCGGCGGCGACCGTCATGCTCGGGCGCACCATCCGCGGATTCGAGATTCGCCTGGTCGGCGCCGCCAGCAAGGCGGCGCGCTTTTCCGGCTTCGACGCCGACAAGCTCGTGCTGACCACATTCGTCATATCGGGCGGGCTCGCGGGCCTCGCCGGCATCATCGAGGTGGCGGGCCCGGTCGGGCACCTGCAGCCGAACTTTTCGCCCGGCTACGGCTTCACCGCCATCATCGTGGCGTTCCTCGGCCGCCTCAATCCGATCGGCATCCTGCTCGCGTCCCTGTTCCTGGCGCTGACCTTCATCGGCGGGGAGGGCGCGCAGATCACCATGAAGGTGCCGCTCGACCTGACCAAGGTGTTCCAGGGGCTGCTCCTGTTCTACGTACTCGCCTGCGATTCCCTGATCCTCTACCGCATCCGCCTGGTGGTGCCGCAGCGCAGGACCGCCGATGGAATTGCTTGAAGCCATCATCCTTGCGGTGCTCGCCGCGTCGACCCCGCTGCTGCTGGCGGCGTCGGGCGAACTCGTGGCAGAGCGCGCCGGCGTGCTCAATCTCGGGGTCGAGGGCATGATGATCGTCGGCGCGTCCTGCGGCTTCGCCGGCGCCTATCTCACCGGCTCCATTTGGGTCGGCGCGTTCTGCGGGATCGCCGCCGGAGCGGCGCTGGCGGCGGTGTTCGCCTTGCTGACCCTGGGGCTCGCCGTCAACCAGGTGGCGACCGGGCTGGCGCTCACCATCCTCGGGGTCGGCGTGTCCGGCCTGATCGGCGCCGGATTCGTCGGCGAGCGCATCGTTCCCGCCCCGCATCTTTATGTTCCCGGGCTCACCGACATTCCCTTTGCCGGCCGCGTGCTGTTCGGCCAGGACCCCTTCGTCTATCTGTCGATCGCGCTGGTCGTCGGCATCTGGTGGTTCCTCTACCGCACGCGCCCCGGTCTCGAACTGCGCGCGGTCGGCGACAACCACGCGTCCGCCCACGCGCTCGGCTACCCGGTGCTGCGCAAGCGCGCGCTCGCCGTGCTGTTCGGCGGCGCCTGCGCCGGGCTCGGCGGCGCCTACCTGCCGCTCGCCTACACGCCGTTCTGGATTTCCGGAATGACCGCGGGGCGCGGCTGGATCGCGCTCGCGCTCGTGGTGTTCGCGTCGTGGCAGCCGGCGCGGCTGGTGGCCGGCGCCTATCTGTTCGGTGCGGTGACGATCCTGCAACTGCATGCCCAGGGCGCCGGCGTCGGCATCCCCTCGCAGTTCATGACGTCGCTGCCGTATCTCGCGACCATCCTCGTGCTGGTCGTGATCTCGCGTGCGCGCGGACGTGCCGGGGCCGCCGCGCCCGCGTCCTTGGGCACGGTGTTCGTGCCCGATCGCTAGAGCATGATGCCGAAAAGTGGATACCGGTTTTCGGAAAAGATCATGCTCCAGTAACGAATATCCTCGAGGCGGCGGGCGGGCGCCGCGTCTCGGGGAATCATGGCCTCCCGTCAGGAACCCGGAGCATTCACATGCGAAAGATCATGGTTGCCGGCGCGGTCGCCGCGCTCGCGTTCGCCGCGGGCATTCTGCACGCGCCCGCCGCGGACAAATTGAAGGTCGGCTTCATCTATCTCGGCCCGGTCGGCGATTTCGGCTGGACCTACCAGCACGAACTCGGGCGCCAGGCGGTCGTCAAACAATTCGGCGACAAGGTCGAGACGACCTATCTGGAAAACGTCAGCGAGGGGCCGGACGCCGAGCGCTCGATCGAGCAATTGGCGCGCGCCGGCAACAAGCTGATCTTCACCACCTCGTTCGGCTACATGGATCCGACCCTGAAGGTGGCGAAGAAATATCCCAACGTCTTCTTCGAGCACAACACCGGCTACAAGCGCGACAAGAACCTGGCGACCTATTCGGCGCGCTTCTATCAGGGCCGTTACATCCAGGGCCAGATCGCCGCCAAAATGTCGAAGTCCGGCGTGCTCGGCTATATCGTCTCGTTCCCGATCCCGGAGGTGGTGTCCGGCATCAACTCGACCATCCTGGGCGCGCAGTCGATCAACCCCAACATCAAGGTGAAGATCATCTGGGTCAACAGCTGGTTCGATCCGGGCAAGGAGTCGGACGCGGCGAAGGCGCTGGTCGACCAGGGCGCCGACGTCATCATGCAGCACACCGACAGCCCGGCCGCCATGCAGATCGCCGAGGCGCGCGGCATCCACGCGTTCGGCCAGGACTCCGACATGGTCAAGTTCGGGCCCAAGGCCCAGCTCACCGCCATCATCAACAACTGGGCGCCCTATTACGTCAAGCGGGTCGAGGACGTGCTCGACAACAAATGGACGTCGGGCGACGTGTGGGGCGGGCTCGACACCAAGATGGTGGTGATGGCGCCCTATACCAACATGCCGGACGACGTGAAGAAGATGGCCATGGACACCGAGGCGGCGATCGCCGCCGGCACGCTGCACCCGTTCAAGTGCCCGGTCGTGGCGCAGGACGGCAGCACGGTCGAGTGCAAGGGCGGCACCCACCTCGACGACGGCCAGATCCTCGGCATGGCCTTCTACGTCAAGGGCATCGACGAGAAGATCCCCGGGAAGTGACGGTTACCCTCCCCCTTGTGGGGAGGGTCGCCCGCTTGAGCGCAGCGAAAGCGGGCGGGGTGGGGGTCGCCATTGTTCGCTGCCTTCCGCGCGGCATGTTTGTTTCCCCCACCCCCACCCCGACGTCGCTCGCTTCGCTCGCGCCGTCGACCCTCCCCACAAGGGGGAGGGTAAACGCGCAAGCTGCGGCCCACGGGCGCCGCGGCGCGCGGTGTCCATTGTGAATCATCGCAGTGGCCTTCGGATATCGCGGCTGACCCGCTCATCCGGGCTACGACGCTCGCAATGACGCGTGGTAGGGCGCATGAGCGGCCGATGGGCCGCGTAATGCGCCGCACGTCGCCAAACGGCGCAATACGCTTGCCCCCTTCGCAGGGGCAAGGCTATTGCGCCCTACAGGTGCCTTCGCTGAACCAGTCGCGCTCAGAAGAGCTTGCGTGGAGGCGGATTGGGAGGCTGTTGCCGTCCCTCGGGCATGAAGGGCTCGTCGCGGTATTCGTCGAGCTTGGCGAACCAGGCCTTC
>DASPVJ010000542.1:0-20996 GCA_035622435.1 Xanthobacteraceae bacterium
TCCCCCGCCCGCCGCCGCCAGCAAACGGCGGCGATTGAATGCGCCGCGCAGCATGAGCCCGCTGCAGCACGAACAGGCCGACGGAAAGTTCATGGGCTCTCTCCCTGTGCGCGCCCTTACGGAAGATGGGCTTTATATCACAGCCACGCGCCCGGCGGCGCCGCCTCAATAAATGTCCTTCACGAAGCGCTGGGTCGATTTCCGCGGCCGCTTGTAGCCGGTGTCCTCCTGGCGCGGCGGCACCTCGATCTCGACCGAGCGCATGTCGTGATAGGGAATCTGCCTGAGCAGATGCGCGATGCAATTGAGCCGGGCGCGTTTCTTGTCGTCGGCGTTGACGACGTGCCAGGGCGTGCGCCTGCGGTCGGTGTGGGCGAACATCTCGTCCTTCGCCTTGGAATACTCGACCCAGTGCCGGCGCGACTCGACGTCCATCGGGCTCAGCTTCCAGCGCTTGATCGGATTGCGGATGCGGTCCTGAAAGCGTCGCTCCTGCTCCTCGTCGTTGACCGAGAACCAATATTTGACGAGGTAGATGCCGGAGCGCACGAGCATTTCCTCGAACAGCGGGCAAGAGCGCAGGAACTCGCGGTATTCCTCCTCGCTGCAAAACCCCATCACGCGCTCGACGCCCGCGCGGTTGTACCAGCTGCGGTCGAACAGCACGATTTCGCCGGGCGCGGGAAGCTCCGCGACGTATCGCTGGAAGTACCATTGCCCGCGCTCGCGCTCGGTCGGGGTGCCGAGCGCCACCACGCGGCAGATGCGCGGGTTGAGGCTCTGGGTGATGCGCTTGATCACGCCGCCCTTGCCGGCCGCGTCCCGCCCTTCGAAGATGACGACGACCTTGAGCCCGCGCAGCCGCACCCACTCCTGCAGCTTGATCAACTCGAACTGGAGGTGCGCTAGTTCTTCGACGTATTTGTAGTTCTTGGGCGGCTTGCGCGGCTTCGGCCGCTCGGCGAGATGCCAGTATTGCTCGACCGCGGCGACCTCGCGATCGTAACGCAGCACCGACGCTTTCGGCTCATGGTTGCGATGCTTGGCCATGCCACGCCCCCGCGCGCTGATCGACTCCTCGGCGATTATAATAACCAAAGCGCGCGCGGATGCCGATGCTCAGCCCGCCCTACGGGCTGCCAGTTCGCGCGAGATGCGCGCGATCACCTCGCCCCACTCCCCGGCCCGCGTCTGCCGGAACAGCCGGGCGGTCGGGTACCAGGGGCTGTCGGCGCGATCGAGCAGCCAGCGGAAGTCCGGCACGCGCGGCAACATGATCCACACCGGCTTGCCCATGGCGCCGGCGAGGTGCGCGACGGCGGTGTCGACCGTGACCACCAGGTCGAGGTGCGCGATCACCGCGGCGGTGTCGGCGAAATCCTTCAGGTCTTGGCGCAGGTCGACCGCCGCGCCGGCGCGGAACGCGTCGGCGTCGCTTGCCCGCACGTCCGTCTGCAGGCTCACGAAGCGGACGCCGGGAACGGCTATGAGCGGCGCCAACCGCGCGAAGGGAATCGAACGGTCGTAATCCTTGGAATTCGCCGGATGGCCCGACCAGGCGAGCCCGACCCGCGGGCCGCCGGGTGGCAGCCGGCTGCGCCAAGCCTCGACCCGCCCGGGCGGCGGGCGGATATAGGGGATGTCGGCCGGGATCGTCGCTAACGTCGTGGCGAACGCCCGCGGCAGGCTGAGCAACGGGCAATGCAGGTCGCACGGCGGCAGCGGCTCGCCGGTCGCCACGATCGTCTCCGCGCAGTCCGATGCGGCGAGCAATTCCTTGAGCGCCGGCTGCACTTCGAGGACGACCTTGGCGCCGCGCGCCGCCGCAAGCCGCGCGTAACGCACGAACTGGATGGTGTCGCCGAACCCCTGCTCGGCGTAGAGCAACAGCCGCTTGCCGGCTACGGCCTCCCCCGACCACTCAGTGCCCGGCAGGTTGCGCGGGGCCCAGTTCGCCGTCTTGCGCCGCCATTCGTAGGCCGGCCACCCTTCGACAAAGTCCGCGGTGAGCAGCAGCAAAAGGGCGCGGTTCAATCCGGCTTCGGCATGGTCGGGGACGAGCGCGAGCGCACGCTCGTAGCAGGCGAGCGCCTCGGCAAAGCGCTCGAGTTCCTGCAGGGCGCCGCCGCGATTGTTGAGCGCGTCGGCGAAATCGGGGCGCAGTTGAAGCGCCCGGTCGTAACTATCGAGGGCCTCGTCGAAACGCCGCAGGACTTGCAGGACGACGCCGCGATTGGACAGCGCCTCGGCATAGTCCGGGCGCAGCGCGAGGGCGCGATCATAGCTCGCGAGCGCGTCGGCAAAACGGCGCAGCGCCTTGAGCGCATTGCCGCGGTTCGACAGCGCCTCGGCATAGTCCGGGCGCACGGCGAGCGCGCGGTCGTAGCTTGCGACCGCCTCCTCGAGCCGACCGAGATTGCCGAGCACGACGCCGCGGTTCGACAGCGCCTCGGCATGGTCCGGCCGCGCGGCGAGCGCGCGATCGTAGTCGGCGAGCGCCGCGTCGGCGCGCCCGCGCGCCTGCAACAGGACGCCGCGATTGAACGACGCCTCGGCATGGTCCGGCCGCACCATGAGCGCCCGGTCGTAGCTCGCCAGCGCCTCGTCGAAGCGGCCGAGGTCTTTGAGCGTATTGCCGCGGTTCGACAGCGCTTCGGCAAAATCCGGCCGCGCCTCGAGCGCGCGGTCGTAGCTCGCCAGCGCGTCGCCGGCGCGCCCGAGCTGCTGCAACGCGGTGCCGCGATTGAACAGCGCCTCGGCATAGTCGGCCCGCACCGCCAGCGCCCGGTCGTAGCTTGCGACCGCCGCCTCGAGCCGCCCCAGATCCTTGAGCGCGTTGCCGCGATTGTAGAGCACCTCGGCCTGGTTCGGGCGCAGGGCCAGCGCGCGGTCGTAGCTCGCGAGCGCCTCGGCAAAGCGCCCCAGCGCGGCAAGGGCGAGGCCGCGGTTGGAATGGTAGAGGGAATTCCTCCCGTCCTGGCGAATGGCGAGGTCGATCAATTCGACCGCTACTTCGTGACGGCCGGCCTGGGAGGCGATGACGCCGAGGAGGTGCAGCGCGTCGGCGTGATCGGGCTCGGCCGCGATCGTCCGGCGATAGAGCGCCTCGGCCTCGGCCAATCGCCCGGCCTGGTGGTGCGCCAGGCCGGCGCGAAAGACATCGCCCGCCCCCGCCGGCCGGCCGGCCCGCGCCGCGCGCCGCTCCTTGCGATTCAATAGACCTCCTTGACGAACCGCTGCGTCGATTTCTTCGGCCGCTTGTAGCCGGTGTCCTCCTGGCGCGGCGGAACCTCGATCTCGACCGGCCGCATGTCGTGATAGGGGATCTGCTTGAGCAGGTGGGCGATGCAGTTGAGCCGCGCGCGCTTCTTGTTGTCGGCGTTGACCACGTACCACGGCGTCTTCTTGCGGTCGGTATGGGCGAACATCTCGTCCTTGGCCCTGGAATACTCGACCCAGTGCTTGCGCGACTCGATGTCCATGGTGCTGAGCTTCCAGCGCTTGATCGGGTTGCGGATGCGGTCGTGGAAGCGCCGTTCCTGCTCCTCGTCGTCGACCGAGAACCAATATTTGATGAGGTAGATGCCGGAGCGCACCAGCATCTCCTCGAACAGCGGGCAGGAGCGCAGGAACTCGCGGTATTCCTCCTCGCTGCAGAACCCCATCACGCGCTCGACGCCGGCGCGGTTGTACCAGCTGCGGTCGAACAGCACGATCTCGCCGCGCGCCGGCAGCTCGGCGACGTAGCGCTGGAAATACCATTGGCCGCGCTCGCGCTCGGTCGGCGTGCCGAGCGCCACGACCCGGCAGATGCGCGGGTTGAGGCTCTGGGTGATACGCTTGATCACGCCGCCCTTGCCGGCCGCGTCGCGGCCCTCGAAGACGATGACCACCCTGAGGCCGTTGACGCGCACCCACTCCTGCAGCTTGATCAGCTCGAACTGCAGATGGGCGAGTTCCTCGACGTAGTGGTAATCCTTGGGCGGCTTGCGCGGCTTCGGCCGCTCGGCGAGGTGCCAGTACTGCTCGATCGCGGCGCCTTCCCGGCTCTGGCGGCGGACCAATGCCTCCGGCTCCCCCTTGCGATGTTTGGCCATGTGCGCCCCTTGCCCCGAGCAAATCGCGAGTCGCGAATAGCGAATAGATAGAACATTTTCCGGAAAAAGCCTGCCCCGGACATGATCCGGGGTGGGCACCGGTTTTCACTCTGGCGCGCGCCGATCGCACGCTACTCGCCGACCGGCCTACCGCCTCAGCCGCTCGAGCTCCGGGAACGCGGCGTAGGTCGCGGCCTTGCAGGTTTCGCCGCCGGCTTCGAGATAGCGGTCGAGCTTGCCGCCGACGTAGATCGCCAGGTGCTCCTTGGCGCCGGCATAGCCGCCGCCGGTCGCCTTGGCGTTGAAGCGCACGCAAACGACGTAGCGGTCGCCGAAGCCCGCGGGCCTGAGCGCGGGCTCGGAGATCGTCGCCTCGCGGATGCCGGTCGGGTCGTTGAGATAGGTGCGCAAATAGGCGATGAGTTCCGCGCGATAGTTCGCCGGATAGACGTTGCCGGCCTCCCAATCGGCCTTGCGCTCCTCCGGCGAGCGCTCGCCGAAACCGCTGCTAGCGCAGGCGCCGAGCGCGAGCGCAATCACCAGGGCGGACCAGCGCACTGCCATCTCCCGTGCAAGCCGCCGGATATTGCCGGGAGCCCGCGCGCGGGACAACAGCAGCCGACGGGCCCGCTTGACGGGTGGCCGCGGCCGATGCCACAGGAGCGGGCGAACGCCCGCCATGGAGGACGCCGATGTCGTCGCTCTCGACCGCGCCTGCCGACCAATCCCTCGCCGGTCGGTGCGCCGCCGGCTGTCACGACGCGGTCGCCCTCCTCGGCCGGCTCGCCATGGGCTGGATCTTCGTCTCGAGCGGCTTCGGCAAGCTCGGCAACGTGGCCGGCTTTTCCGCCATGCTGGCGAGCCGCGGGGTGCCGATGCCCTCGTTCATGGGATGGCTCGGCGCCATCGTCGAGTTCGGCGGCGGCCTGCTGATCGTCTTCGGCGTTAAAATCCGCTACGCCGCGATCCTGATGATCCTGTTCGTCATCGTCGCGACCTTGATCTCCCACCGCTACTGGGAACTCGCCGGGGCCGACCTCGTCGCCCAGCGCACGAACTTCTGGAAGAACGTCGCCATCATCGGCGGCTTGCTGTTCATGTTCCTCGCCGGCGCCGGCCGCTACAGCGTCGACGGATTCAGGAGACAATAATCAGTAGTCAGTAATCAGAGCAGATACCAGTAATAGAGCTCGCTTGCTGCTCTGATTACTGATTACTGATTACTGATCACCGATTACTGATGCCTGGCCTGACGGTCGCGCCATTGCAGGAATTCGCGGAACAGCGCGTCGCGGTCCGCCTGGGTGCGCGGCGTCCCCTTGTCGGTCGAGGCGAGGAAGGTGTTGAAATCGCGCTGCTGGGCCTGCTGCGCCATCACGGTGCGATGCTCGGCAAGCCAGTCCGCCGCCGGCTTGAACCGCGTCCATCCGGGAATCTCGGCCGACAGGCTCACGTCCTTCCACTTGGGATGGCGCGCCGGATCGTGGAAGGCGTCGATCTTGGCGAAGAACTCGTTCACGAACTTCACGAGCTTCTTGTAGCGCGGGGAATTCTCCGGCCAGCTGTAGGCGACGAGCAGCGCGCGGTTGGCGATCGTGTGCACCGTCGTGCCCTGCGGGACCAGGGCCGGATACATCTCCGGGGTCAGCTCGGCCGGCAGGTAATAATCGAAGATCGGCTTGAGGTCGTGGGTCGCCAGCTGGTCCTTGTCGAGGGCGAGGAAGTGAACGCCGTCCTCCGCCTTCAGCTTGGCGAGCGCGGCCTGCGGCGCGCCGGTGAGGATGATCATGGCGGCGAGTTCGCCGCTCTTGACCTTCTGGATCGCCTCGTCGTTGTCGTAGTTCGAGCGCACGACGTCGATCTTGAGCTTGTCGAAGATGAAGTTGGCGCTGACCTCGGTCTGGCTGTCCTTCAGATTGAAGTTGACCTTCTTGCCGCGCAGGTCGTCGTAGCTCTTGATCTCGTTGCGGGCGAGGACCTGGAACTCGGAATTGTACAGCTTGGTGATGTATTGAACCCGCTGCTCGATGTTGGCGTAGAGCCGCGGATCGCGCTGCTTGAGAAAGCGCATGTTGTCCTCGTCGACCACGCCCATGTCGATGCCCTTGAGGAACAGCACGTCGTTGAGGTTCTGCAGGCCGCCGACGCCGAGCACCGGCAGGATGCGCAGGCCGTCCGGACGCAAGTCGTTGAGCACGTTGCGCATGTCCTCGGCGAAGCGGGCGCAGGTGCAGGACAGGCCGGACACGATGATATTGACGGCTATGTCGTTGGCTTGGCGCTTCTTGTCCTCGTACGAAACGTACGCGTTCTCGGCGTGCGCCAACCGTAACGACGATCCGACGAAGTAGAGCGAGCAAAGGGCGGCGAGAAAAACGGCAAAAGGAGTCCTGGGGCCGACGCTGGAGATACGCATTACATCCTCCCGAGACCAACGGCGCTCGCTCATGTGCGCTGCCAATGCGACTGAATTTGGTTCGGACTGGGCAAATATTGTGACGCGGCGCGTCGACGTAACGTCGCAACGCGCAACGCGCGACGCCGAAAATGTTTGACCTTCGCTGCCGTCGGCGGCAGGAAAAAATTTCGATTTTGTCTCAAAAGCCGCGGTTCCGCCTCCGTTGCGCCATGTTGAGCGATATCATGCGCGCCGTATTCGCGAGTGCGGGCGTAGATAGTGGCGTTAACCTTGCCGTCACCACCAAACAATAAGGACGTGGACGTCCCGGCATCCTTGACGTCTCGCCGTTTCGCCGCCGCGCGTCACGCTCGCATCTCCCGTATCGAGGGCGACACGTTGCGCGCAGCATGAGGAAGCGGCAGGATGCAGGTCACCAAGACGAAAGCGAAAAAGTTCAAGGGCAGGAAAACGCAACCCACGCGACCCGCCGGCGCGAAGGCAAAACCGACTCGCCGACGCAACCGGGCCGGAACCGAGGGGAGACTGAGTATGATCAATCGACGCACTTTGCTGGGAACGGCGGGCGCCGGCGTCGCGCTCGCGGGCAGCGGCCTCGCCTTGCCGCGGCTGATCGGACGCGAGGCCGCCGCGCAGACGCTCGCGCTCGCGACGGCGCTGCCGGAAGGACTGCGCGAGACCGCCAACCTCGACACGCTGCCGGGCAAACGGCCGCTGATCAAGCTGAGCTACCGGCCGCCGAATTACGAGTCGCCGGTCGAATACCTGCGCACCGCCATCACCCCCAACAACGAGTTCTTCGTGCGCTATCACCTCTCCGACATACCGCGCGTCGACGCCAAGACGTGGAGGCTCGCGGTCGGGGGCGACGGCGCCAACGGCCAGGCGACCCTCGACCTCGACGAGCTCAGGCGCCTGCCGGCGGTCGAGGTGACCGCGGTATGCCAGTGCTCCGGCAATCGCCGCGGCCTGTTCCAGCCGCACGTGCCCGGCGTCGAGTGGGGCTACGGCGCCATGGGCT
Source organism: Xanthobacteraceae bacterium (assembly GCA_035622435.1). GTDB lineage: Bacteria > Pseudomonadota > Alphaproteobacteria > Rhizobiales > Xanthobacteraceae > AP-16. The sequence goes on from DASPVJ010000542.1 coordinate 7,538, forward strand.
GCGCCAAGTGGACAGGCGCGCGGCTCAAGGACGTGCTCGACAAGGTCGGGCTCAAGAAGGAGACGATCGAAGTCGCGTTCAACGGCGCCGACGGCCCGACGCTCGACAAGACGCCGCACTTCGTCAAGTCGCTGCCGGTGTGGAAGGCGATCGAGGAGACGACGCTGGTCGCCTACGAGATGAACGGCGAGCCCCTGCCCCACTGGAACGGCTTCCCGGCGCGCCTCGTGGTGCCGGGCTGGACCGGGACCTATTGGATGAAGCACCTCGTCTCGATCAACGCGGTGACCAAGCCGTTCGACGGCTTCTGGATGAAGTCGGCCTACCGCATCCCGGTCGGCAAGTTTCCGATCGTGGCGCGCTTCATCTCCCAGGAGACCGCCGTCAACACGCCGATCACCGAATGCGTGGTCAACTCGTTGATCACCACCCACGCCGACGGCGCCGCCGTGAAAGCGGGCGCCCGCGTGAACGTCGGCGGCATCGCCTGGGACGGCGGCTACGGCATCCGCACCGTCGAGGTTTCCGTCGACGGCGGCAAGACCTGGGCGGAGGCGACCTTGGGGCCGGACGCCGGCAAGTACGCGCTGCGCATCTGGAGCTTCCACTTCACCCCGCCGCGCGGGCGCAGCAAGGTCATGGCGCGCGCCACCAACGCGATCGGCCAGGGCCAGACGACGGCGTTGATCCTCAACCCCGCCGGCTACCACCACAACGTGGTGCAGACCGTCACCCTGGTTGCGGCGTGAAGGGGGCGACCATGCGCGCGATCGCAGTCGTCCTGTTCGGCGCCCTCATGACGGTATCCGCCGCCGCCCAGGAGAGGCCCGTCGCCCTCAAGCAGGCGCCCGGGCTCGACAAGGTCGAGGCCAATTGCAGCGCCTGCCACAGCCTCGACTACATCCAGATGAACTCCCCGTTCCCCAACGCGGCGACCTGGGACGCGGAGGTCGCCAAGATGATCAACGCCTTCGGCGCGCCCATCGGCGAAGCGGACGCCCGGGCGATCGCCGATTATCTCAAGGCGAACTACGGCAGCTGACGACCGAGGTCGGAGGTCGGAGGTCGGACGAGCGAAGCGCGTCCGCTTCCGATCTCCGACCTCTGTCATCCGTCCTCCGCCTTGTGGTACTCTTGCTCAAATCACAGGCCCGCGCGAGAGGACCAGCATGTACGCACCCGCCGGCGTGAAGACGAGCGCCGATTTTCCCATACCGTCGACCATGAAGGCGTGGGTGTTGGGCGATCCCGACGACCTCAAGCTCGTCGACAAGCCGGTGCCGGTGCCGCGCCGGGCCGAGGTTTTGCTGCGCATCGATGCAGTCGCCATCTGCGCCACCGACCTCGAGGTCATCCACTACGGGTCCCCGGCCCTGATCCAGGGCGGCCTGCCCTTCAACAAGAACTTCACGCCGGGCCACGAGTACATGGGCACCGTGGCGGCGCTCGGTCCGGGCGTCGACGAATACGCCATCGGGCAGCGCGTCACCGTGGAGATCCACGCCGGCTGCGGCCAGTGCAAGCGCTGCCGCGAAGGCATGTACACCGCCTGCCTCAACTACGGGCTCAACTACGGCGACGTCGACAAAGGCCACCGCGCCAACGGCTTCACCACCGACGGCGGCTTCTGCGAATACCAGGTCAACAACATCAACACCCTGGTCGCGATCCCGGACACCATGTCGGACGAGGAGGCGACCCTGGTGGTTACCGCGGGCACCGCCATGTACGGCCTCACCGAACTCGGCGGCCTCGTCGCCGGCGAGAGCGTGGCGGTGCTCGGGCCCGGCCCGATCGGGCTGCTCGGCGCCGCGGTCGCCAAGGCGCTCGGCGCTTCTCCGGTGATCCTCACCGGCACCCGCGACAACCGCCTCAAGATCGGCCGCGAGCTCGGCGCCGACCACGTGGTCAACGTGCGCCGGGAGGATGCGGTCGAGGCGGTGCGGCGCCTCACCGGCGGCAAGGGCGTCGACTACGTGCTCGAATGCTCGGGCGCGGCCGACGCGGTCAACGAGGCCGGCCGCATGGTCAGCCGCGGGGGCCGCATCTGCCTTGCCGCCTTCCCGCACGAGCAGGTGCTCGTGGACGTGGCGCACCTGGTGCGCAACAACATCTACCTTTACGGCATCCGCGGCGAAGGCAAGAGCGCGACGCACCGCGCCGAAGCCTTTATGTCGCAGAAACGTTTCGACGCCCGGCGCATTCATACCCACACCTTCGCGCTCGCCGACCTGCCGACGGCGCTGCGCTACGCGCGCGAGCGCATCGACGACGCGATCAAGGTGGTGGTGAAGGCGCGCGGGGTCGCGGCCCACAAAGTGGCGGCCGAATAGGCTTTGCTCTCGTTGCCGGGAGTTCCAGCATGGTCGTAATGCGCGCTGTCGCGGTCGCGCTGCTCGCGGCGCTTTCGCTTGAAGCCTTCGCCGAGGATTATCCGGGCGGCAAGCCGATCGAGATGACCGTGCTGTTCGGCGCCGGCAGCGCCGCCGACGTGACCGCGCGCGCGCTCGCCGAGGGCATGTCGAAACGGCTCGAGGCGCCGGTGGTGGCGGTAAACCGCACCGGCGGCGGGGGCGCCGCCGGCTATACCCACGTGGCGCAGCAGCGCCCCGACGGCTACTCGCTCATCTGGAACTCCAACTCGATCTCGACCAACTACCACGCCGGCATTCTGCCGTTCGACTATCGCGCCTTCGATCCGGTGGCGCGCGTGGCCATCGAAATCCCGGTGCTGGCGGTGCGCGCCGACGCGCCGTGGAAGACGCTCAACGAGCTGCTCGACTACGCCAAGGCCAATCCCGGCAAGGTGCGGGTGGGCAATTCCGGCGCCGGCAGCCACACCCATTTGGCCGCCTCGGCGCTGTTCGCGGCGGTCGGCGCCCACGAGATCGAGGTGCCGTTCGGCCAGGGCCAGGCGGTCGTCAACCTGCTCGGCGGCCGTATCGAGGCGACGGTGCAGCTTCCCGCCGCCGTCGTCGCCCACGTCAAAAGCGGCGACCTGCGCGTGCTGGCGGTGCTCGGCTCCGAGCGCGCCCCGGTCTTCCCCGACCTGCCGACCGCCGAGGAACTGGGCTATCCGGTGGCGCTCGACATGTGGCGCGGCATCGCGGTGCCGAAGGGAACGCCGCCGGCGATCATCGCGCGCCTCGAGGATGCGATCCGGCGCACGGTCGAGTCCCCGGAATTTGCGGCGGCCGGCCGCGCCATCGGGTTCACGCCGGCGTTCCTGCCGGCCAAGGAGTTCGGCAAGCTCATTGCGAGCGACGACGCCCAGCTCGGCCAAGTGATGGCGCAACTCGGGCTGAAAAAGCGTTAGAGCATGATGCCGAAAAAGCCCGCCCCGGACGTGATCCGGGGTGGCTACCGGTTTTCGGAAAACATCATGCTCCAACAATAAGCTAAAGCGGGATGGCGATAAGCCATCACGCTTTAGGACGACTTTTCGTCGAATCGTCGTCCCGCGTTAGCTTGTTGTTCGGGCATGGTCCTTAGCGAAAACCGGTGCCCTGTTTTCCGCATCAAGCGGTAAAGTCACAAAAAGGCCGTGCTCTGCCGCTCGGCTGGGTTCCGTGGCCCCTTCGCGGGCCATGGGGGACGAGCGTGGCTGACCGGACCGACCGGGCCGCGCCTGTGGGGCAGGCCATTCTTTCCATGCCGGCGCGCCGCGGCCGCATCGGTGCCGCGTTGGTGCTGTGCGCGACCGGCGTTGCCTTCGCGGTGGCCTCGTTCGGCCTCGATTTCGGCAGCGCCGGCCTGCCCGGGCCGGGACTATTCCCGTTCGTGCTCGGCGTCCTGCTCGCCGGATTTTCCGCCGCGATCGCCGTCGAGGCCGCGCACGAACGGGGCACCAGCCAGGAGAGCGTCGCGCTCGGCCACCGGGACGTGATGATCGCGATGCTCGCTCTCGTCGGCGTCGCGCTCGCGTTCGAGCCGCTCGGCGCCTTTCTCACCCTCGGGCTGTTCGCCGCCCTCCTGCTGGTGCTGATCGGCCGGGTGTCGCTCGCCGTCGCCGCGCTTGCCGCGGTCGTCGGCATGATCGCGCTCTGGTATTTCTTCAAGGTGCTGCTCGGTTTGCAGCTGCCGGACGGCCCGATCGACTTCGCGGCCGTGAGCGGGCTGCTGCGCGGGCGGTCCGGACCGTAAGCGGCGATGTCGGGGTTCGACCAACTCCTCGCCGGCTTCCAGGTCGCGCTGTCGTGGAAGGGCCTGCTCTACTGCTTCATCGGGTGCCTGTGGGGCACGATCGTCGGGGTGCTGCCAGGCCTCGGCCCGCTCGCCGGCATGACGCTGTTGCTGCCGCTGACCTTCGGCCTCGAGCCGACCATCGGCATCATCATGCTCAGCGGCATCTTCTACGGCGCCATGTACGGCGGCTCGACCACCTCGATCCTGGTGCGCATCCCGGGCGAAGCGGCGTCGGTCGTCACCTGCATCGACGGCTACGAGATGGCGCGCCAGGGCCGCGCCGGCCCGGCGCTGATGATCGCCGCGGTCGGCAGTTTCATCGGCGGCACCTTCTCGATCCTCGGCCTGATGTTCATCACCCCGCCGCTCGCCAAGGTGATGATCGCGATCGGCCCGCCGGTCGAGGTGGTGCTGATCCTGTTGGCGCTCGGCGTGGTCACCGCCGTGTCGGCGGGCCCGCGCGCGAAAACCGGCGCGATGGTGCTCTTGGGGCTCGCCATCGGCACGGTCGGCCTCGACAACCTCACCGGAACGCCGCGTTTCACCTTCGGCCAGGTCGGGCTCGCGAGCGGCCTCTCCTTCACCTCGCTCGCCATCGGCCTGTTCGGCGTCTCCGAAATCCTGATCAACCTGGAAGCGACCGCGGCGATCAAGGCGATCCGCCCGAAGCTGCGCGATCTCGTGCCGCATTGGGACGACCTCAAGGAATCCGCCCCGGCGATCGGCCGCGCCTCGATCGTCGGCTTCATCTTCGGGATCATTCCCGGGGTGAGCCACGTGGTGTCGACGTTCGTGTCCTATGCGCTGGAAAAGCGCTTCTCCAAACACCCCGAGCGGTTCGGCAAGGGGGCGATCGCCGGCGTTGCCGGCCCGGAGACCGCCAACAACGCGGTCACCGGCACCGCCATGATCCCGCTTCTGGCGCTGGGCATCCCGTCGATCCCGGCGACCGCGATCCTGCTCTCGGCGCTGACCATCCACGGCGTGCAGCCCGGCCCGCTGCTGCTCACCGACCACCCGGAAGTGTTCTGGGGCCTCGTCGCCAGCATGTACATCGGCAACGTCATCCTGTTGATTCTCAACCTGCCGCTGGTCGGCCTGTTCGTGAACCTCCTGCGCATTCCTTACGGATGGCTGGTCCCGATCATCCTCGTGGTCTCGGTCGTCGGCGTCTACAGCGTCGATTTCAGCGTCACCGACATCTGGATCATGGTCGTATCCGGCATCCTCGGCTACCTGCTGCGCAAGTTCGGCTACGAGATGGCGCCGCTCCTGCTCGCGCTCGTGCTCGGCGACCGCCTGGAGGACAGCTTCCGCCTCTCGCTCACCATGTCGGGCGGCAGCTACGCCACTTTCCTCGACAAGGGCGTCCTCATCGTCTTGGGCACGGCGGCCGGCCTGCTCGTGCTGGTGCAGGTCCTCGCCCGGACGTTCGGATACCGCAAGGCCTTGGTCGACGAGGCGGAAGAAACCCCGGAATAGTAGTGCCCTTGCGGCAATTCGTATAACGTCCCGCAACTCCGGACCGGGTCAAACAAAGCTTCAGGGGGAGGGAAAGCCCATGTCCACGGTCAACGCCGGCGCGCGCCTCGATCGGCTGCCGATTTCCTCGTTCCATCACCGCGTCTTCTGGCTGATCGGCGCCGGCATGTTCTTCGATGGCTACGATCTTTACGTCGGCACCACGGTGCTGGGCGCGGCGGTCAAGAGCGGGTTCTCGACCCTCGATCTCAACGCCTGGTTCGTCTCGCTGACGTTTATGGGGATGACGCTCGGCTCGCTGGCGACCGGCTTTCTCGGCGACCGCTTCGGCCGGCGGTTCACTTACCAGTTCAACCTGATGATTTTCGGCCTCGCCTCGCTCGCCGCGGCGTTCGCTCCCAACATGGAGACGCTCAACGCGCTGCGCTTCATCATGGGGATCGGGCTCGGCGCCGAGATCGTGGTCGGCTACGGGACGCTGACCGAGTTCGTCCCGCCGCGCTCGCGCGGCTGGTGGCTCGGCTTCATGGTCTTCCTGGTCGCCGCCGGCCTGCCGGCGACGACGCTGCTCGGCACGCTCATCATCCCGAGCTTCGGTTGGCGGCCCATGTTCGTCATCGTCGGCGTCGGCGCGCTCGTCGTCTGGTACCTGCGCAAAGCGCTGCCCGAATCGCCGCGCTGGCTCGAAGCCCAGGGCCGCGCCGCGGAGGCCGAGGCGCTGCTGCAGGCGATCGAGCGCGAGGCCGCGACCGCTGGCCCCCTGCCCCCTCCCGCCCCCGCCGCGCCGGTGCCGGTCTTCACCCTCAAGTCGCTCGTGAGCCCGGCCCTGTTGCCGCGCATGGTGGTCGCCACCGTCGTGCTCGTTTCCATCAACACGCTCATCTTCGGCTTCGTGCAATGGCTGCCGACGTTCTTCGTCCAGCAGGGGCTCAGCATCACCCGCTCGTTCGCCTATTTGCTCGTGCTCATCGTCGGCGCGCCGATCGGCTGCGCGCTCGGCGCCTTCGGCGCCGACTATTTCGGGCGCAAGCCGAGCATCATCGGCGCGTCGCTGCTCACCATCGTGTTCGGCGCGATCTATCCGTTCGTTTCCGCCGAGCCGGCGCTCATGCTGACCGTCGGGTTCCTGTTGTTCGTTTCGATCTACATCCAGGTCGCGCTGCTGTTCGGCATCTACACGCCCGAGCTGTTCCCGACCGAGGTGCGGCTGCGCGCGAGCGGCATTTGCGGCATGCTCGGGCGCGCCGCGACGATCGTCTCGCCGTTCATCGTGGTAGCGCTGTTCAGGAATTCCGGCGTGGGCGGCGTGCTCAGCCTGATGATCGGGCTGTTGGCGATCCAGATCATCGTCGTTGCGCTGTGGGGCATCGAGCCGGCGAAGCGCCGCCTGGAGGATCTGGAGACCGCGACCGGCGATCCCGGCGCCGCTCCCCGCGCCGCCGAAGCTTGAGTTACATCTTGGCCAGCTTGGCGATGTCCACGGCCTGGGCGTAGGCGAGCTTCGCCTCGGCCGGGCCGGAGCCCGTCACCGACACCAGGAACTTGTTGGCGACCACGATATGCACGTCGCCCTCCTTGGTCTGGACGGCGTGCTGGTTGCCGACGGTGATGATCTTGCCGAGGACGCCGGCGATCTGCGGGTTGTTGAGCAGGCTCGCGAACTGGGTGAGCATGGCGGAATCGCCGCTGATCTGCACCTGCACGGTCTTGCCGTTGGGGCCGGTGTAGGTGCGGCTCGCCGCGGTCACGCCGAAAGCGGTGTTGCCGAGCGCGGTGGTCTCGATCTTGCCGGCGGTCCACCCCGACAATGCCGCCGGCAGCAGCGCGGCGAATCCCTCGGCGCTCTTTTGTCCGAGCAGCTGCGCGGCGAGATCGGCCGACTGCTTGGCGGCGGCAAAGTCGCCGGCCTGGTAGGCCTTGCGCGCCTGATCGAGCGCGTCGGTCACCTCGTCGGCCTTAGCCGGCCCGACCAGGGCGGCGATGAGCACGATCGGCGCGGCGAGCTTGCGGAGCATGAACATCGGATCCCCCTTCACGAGACGCTCCGTTCTACATCGGAAAGCGCTAATAGCGAATAGTGAACGGCGAATCGCGAATGGAAGAAACCCCGTGGCCTTCGCTTTCTATTCGCTACTCGCTATTCGCTATTCGCTATTGGCCCCTTCCGTCGCTGCGAAAATCCACCGCAGATAGCCCGGATCGCCGCCTTCGATCGGGAGCACGAGGATCGAAGGGGTCGTGTACGAATGGCCCGCCTTGACGGCGGCGCGCACCTCCTCGGCGAGCGCGGCGCGGGTCTTGATGATCATCACCGCCTCCTCGCCGCGCTCGATCGCGCCTTGCCACCAGTAGTGCGACACCATGCCGGGCAGGATGTTGACGCACGCGGCAAGCCGCCGCGCGACGATCGCCCGGCCCGCCTGCTCCGCCTCGACAACGGACGGATAGGTCGTATAGACGAGGACTGCGCGCTCCATCTCCTCACCGTCGCTCGGCGGCGCGCCGACCGCGGCATCGACCGTTCGACTGCGCCGCATGCTCGAACGCCGCGAGACCGATGAATCCCAAGTCCACATACGCGCGGATCGCCTTCGTGGCGAGCCCCAATCCCGAGGCCGAAGAGGCGCGGGCGCGCCTCGTCGCGCGCTACGGCGACGCGCCGATCGACGCGGCCGACGTGGTCGTCGCGCTCGGCGGCGACGGCCTGATGCTGCGTACGCTCCATCGCCTGATGGGATCGAGCCAGCCGATCTACGGCATGCACCGCGGCACCATCGGGTTCATGATGAACGAGTTTCGCGAGGACGGCCTCGCCGAACGGCTCGCCGCCGCCGAGACCGCCGTCATCCACCCCCTGGTCATGCGCGCGCGCGACGTGAACGGCCGCGAGTACGAGCACCGCGCCATCAACGAGGTCTCGCTGTTCCGCCAGATCTACCAGGCGGCGCGCCTGCGCATCCTGATCGACGGCAAGGAACGGCTGCCGGAACTGGTCGCCGACGGCGTGGTGGTGGCGACGCCGGCCGGGTCGACCGCCTATAACTTCTCGGTCCAGGGGCCGATCATCCCGATCGACGCCCCGCTCCTGGCGCTTACCCCGATCAGTCCGTTCCGGCCGCGCCGCTGGCGCGGCGCTCTCTTGCCCGACACCGCGCGCGTCACCGTCGAGGTGCTCGAACCCGAGCGGCGGCCGGTCGCCGCGGTCGCCGACCACGACGAAGTGCGCTCGGTGCGCTCGGTCGACGTCGCCATGGACCACGCCATCGCCATGCACATGCTGTTCGACCCCGGCCACAGCCTCGACGAGCGCATCTTGCGCGAGCAGTTCGGGTATTGACGCGGCCCCGCAGCACTCCCCCCGCCCGCGATCCTAAACCATTCGTTAACGACGAATGCCTAGCTTGCGTGCTCGGGCTGCCGGCGCGAGGCCGCGCGCCTTCGAGAGCGCCATGGTCCGCATCGACTTCAACCGCCTGCGCTTTCTCGTCATCGACGACAACGCGCACATGCGCCGCATCGTGCGCACCTTGCTGCACGGGTTCGGCACGCGCGAGGTTTACGAGGCGGAGGACGGCGCGGCGGGCCTCGAGGCCTTCACCCACTACTCGCCCGACATCGTCATCACCGACTGGGCGATGGCGATCTTCGACGGGCTCGAACTCACCCAGATGATCCGTCAGCCCGGCGCCAACGCCAATCCCTACGCGCCGATCATCATGCTGACCGGCCATTCCGAGAAGAAGCGCGTCATCGCCGCGCGCGACGCCGGCGTCACCGAGTTCCTGGCCAAGCCGATCTCGGCCAAGGCGCTCTACCAGCGCATTCTCAACATCGTGGTCAACCCGCGGCCGTTCATCAAGACCAAGACTTATTTCGGCCCCGACCGGCGGCGCAACGTCAGCCCGAACTACGCCGGCCCGGAGCGGCGCAAGGGCGGCAAGGCCGACGTGATCAAGCAGCCGCCGTTGCTCGACAAGGCCAAGCTCCTGGCGTGAGCAAGGGTTCGCAAGGATCGCGACGATGAAGCACCCCACCCCCGCCCCGCCCACGGTGACGGCGTTCGGCGACCACGACGTGATCGTTCCGCCCAACGCGCTGAAAAAGGCGGTGGTGCGCACGACGGCGGACGAGGCGGCCGGGCCGGATCCGGTCGCCCGTGCCGAGCAGGCGCTGTTCGAACTGTCGGGCGACTTCCCGCGCTGGATGGAGACCGAGTGCGAACGCCTCGACGCGGCGCGCCGCGCGGTCGCCGCCGGTTTCACCGCGCGGACCCGCGACGAGCTGTTTCGCGCCGCCCACGACATCAAGGGCGAGGCCGCGACCTTCGGCTTCCCGCTGATCGAACCGGTCGCCGCCAGCCTGTGCCGGCTGATCGAGCATTCGCCGGAGCCCGAGCGCATTCCGCGCGTGCTGATCGACCAGCACGTCGACGGCATCCGGGCGATCGTCCACCGCAACACCCGGGGCAATTCGGCGCGCAAGGCGCAGGTGCTGGCCGAGCGCCTGCGCCAAGTGACTGAAGAGTTCCTGCTGCACGAACGGCCGGACTATCTGGAGCTGATCGAGGCGCCGAAAATCGCGCCGTAGGGGTTCAGATGTCAGACGTCGGATGTCAGATGTCGGACATCACCGGCGTTCTGACCTCCGACATCCGACATCCGATCTCCGATCACGCCGCCGCCAGTTCGTCGCAGAACAGGCGCGCTTCTTCGCGCGCCGCCTCGGCGGCGAAGCGGCGCAGCAGCACCAGCAGCGGCTCGATCTCCGCCGACGGGTGGTCTTCGCAACTCGTCAACACCCGCTCGACCATGCGGCGCTTGAGCCGCGCGGGGCCGCCCGGGTCGCCGAGGAAGCCGCTCTCGTGCATCGCCTCGAGCGCCGCGCGCACCGCCGGATAAGCGGACCGCGGCAGGCCGCTGCGCTCGAACAGCGCGCGCAATCCGGCGCCGCCGCGGTCGTGCACGAGCCCGCCGACGCGCGCGGCCGGCAGGCCGGACAATTCGACCAGCGACTGCTCGAACAGGGCGACGTTGCCTGACAACAGCGCGCGCAGGATCAGCCCCGCGGTCAACTGCGCGCTGTCGCGCAGGTGCCGCACGAGCCGCGCGGTGTCGGACGGGGGCGAGCCGGCGGCGATCGTGACGGTCGCCTTCTCGCACGCCTCCCGCGCGATGCCTTGAGCTTGCCCCTCTCGCAGCCAATTCCGGTCGACCACGAAGCCGGTCAAGGTGGCGGAGAGCTTCATCACCAGGGCGTGCCGGTTGGCGGCGGAGAGGTCCTCGCGCGCAAACAGCGCTTCGCGCACCGCCGCCAGGTGACCGTGCCGGTCGATCAGGCGTTCGAGGGAGAACGCGGGGATGTCGGCGTGCGGGCTTTCGATCATGATCAGGCAGGCTTCCGCCGAGCCGACTTCGGCGAGCGCGGCGGCGACCGGGCGCGGCAGCGGGCAACGGCGCGCGATCGCCGCCTGCACCCACGGCGTCCCGCCTCCGACCTGATCGACGAGATCCGCGTCGAGGAGGAGCGGCGAACGCTCCAGCACGATGCCGGCGATGTCCGGCAGGTCGCGGGCGAGGGCAAGGATGACGGCCGGCGGCGCATCGGCCGAGGCGGCGAGCGCCTGCGCCAGCGCGCCGCGCACCAGCGGCGACGCATCGTCGAGGAGCATCAGCATCGCGCCCTCGGCGGCGACGCGATCGTCCTTGGTCAGATCGGAATAAAGATAGGCACGGGCTAGCGCGCTGGTGGCATCGGCGCGGTCCGCTGCCGGCGCCGTGCGCACCCATTGCAGGAACTGTCGTACGATCATGGCTCTACCCAACTCGACGCGACCAAACGCGGCAGAGCCGAAGATTAAAGCTGCGGGATTAACAAAGGGTTCACCATAAATATTTGGGAAGATTGATCAATTCTTAACGGCCCGAAAGCCTGAAGGTCAGATCGGCCGCCCGCCCGCGGGAGCCGGCGCGTCCGGCCGCAGGAACCGGAACGGACCGGGCGCCGCGCCGATCTGGCCATTGGCCCCCGCGCTCGCGGCAGCCGGCACGGTCTCGCCGGTTGCGGCCGCGGCGGGCTGGGCCGTGGCAGCGGGCGCGGGCGCCGCCGCCCCGACGCTGCTCGCCCCCCACAGGTCGCGCACGAATGGGGAAACCGCTTCGCGCCGATCGCTCGTGAACAGGTTGCCGAACATGGGCCCGGGCTCCGGCGCGTAGGCGGCCGTGGTCGCCGGCGGGGCGCCGACGATGCTCGGGGCGGCGACGGTCGCGACCGGCGCGGGCGCAGGCGCCGCCGCCGCCGTCGCGGGGGCCGCTGTTGTGACGGGGGCCGGCGGCGACGCCGATGGCGTCGGCTGGAGCGGCGCCGACGCAACCGCCGGCAGTCGCGGCATGGCGGTCCCGTCGTGCTTGGCGACCAGCGCGCTATAGACCTCCGCCGTCGTGCGCGCCCCGCCGTGCTTGTTGAAGAAGATCGAGTGGTTGGCGCGCGCCGCGTGGGGAAACAGGCTCGCGGCCCTCGCCTGCGGCGCGTTCTCGGCCGTCGCGATCAGCTTGGCGGCGCCCGACTGGCCGAGGAAGTGGGCGATGTAGAGTTCGCCGTCGGTCGGCGCGCGGCCGAGCGAATGCGCGAGCCGCTGCGCGTTGCGCTGGGTGAAGGCGCCGGCCATCATCGCGTTGGCGGTCGGGTCGAAGCGCAGGTTCATGATCTGCCGGCGCATCGCCGCGTTGCGCACTACGTAGCGGCCCGAGGAGGTGTGCGTGATGGCGCCGGCGTAGCGGCCGTAGCCGAGGCTGGGCCCGGATTGTTTGACGGTCGCGAGCCAGGTCTGGTCGATGAACTGGAACAGCCCGGCGGCGGAGCTTTTGTGCGACTTGGCGTTCGGGTTAAAACTCGATTCCCGCATCGCCGTCTTGAGCAAATACTCGAAGCCGGTCCCGGTCACCCGGGAGGCCTCCCGGATGGCCCCGACGACCTTGGCTCCGACGTCGCTGGTGGCGCCGATCGCCATGCTGTTTGCCCGCTTCGCACCATCGGCCTTTATGGTAAACGGGTTGTTAACGATTGAACGGAGGAGGCCTCCATGGCTCAGGCGACCGCGACCCGCCATCCGCGCGGCGGGCTCTATTTCGAGGACTTCATTCCTGGAACGGTGTTCGAGCACAGGCTCACCCGCACGGTGACCCAGATGGACAACATGCTGTTCTCGAACATGACGCTCAATCCGCAGCCGCTCCACATCGACCGGCACTTCTGCGAGCAGGAGACCGAGTGGGGCAAGCCGCTGATGAACTCGCTGTTCACCCTCGGGCTGATGATCGGCATTTCGGTCAACGACCTGACCGTCGGCACCACCATCGCCAACCTCGGCATGACCGAGGTGAAATTCCCCCATCCGTTGTTCGAGGGCGACACGGTGCACGCCACCACCGAGGTGCTGAGCAAGCGGGAGTCGAAGTCGCGCCCCAAGGCCGGGATCGTCGATCTTTTGCACCGCGCCTTCAACCAGGACGGCAAGCTGGTGGCCGAATGTCGCCGCCAAGCCTACATGCGCATGCGCCCGGCGTAGAGCATGATCCCGAAAAAGCCTGCCCCGCACCTGATGCGGGGTGGGTACCGGTTTTCGGAAAACATCATGCTCCAATAAAAGGCATCAGATGCGCTCGCTGCTGTTCGTGCCGGGCGACAGCCCGAAGAAGCTCGCCAAGGGGCTCGACAGCGGCGCCGACGCCCTGATCGTCGATCTGGAGGATTCGGTCGCCGGCGACCGCAAGGGCGAGGCGCGCGCCACGACCCT
>DASPVJ010000543.1:0-2582 GCA_035622435.1 Xanthobacteraceae bacterium
GTACGGCGTCGACGTGAAGGTGCACGGCATGGCGGTCAAGAGCAACGACCTGATCCACGCGGACCGGCACGGCGCCGCGGTGGTGCCGGCCGACAAGATCATGGCGATGAAGACGGCGCTCACCGGGCTCGCCGACCGCGAGGCGAGGATCATCAAGGCGGCGCGCGCGCCCGACATGACGGTCCAGAAGCTCAAGGCCGCGATCAGGGGATAGGTTGGACGATCAGCCGGCGCTCGGGTGCCACTGCGGCACGTAGCCGGCCGCAAGCGCGGCAACGGTGGCGGGCGGGGTGATGAGGTCGACCGCGACGCCGCGCGGGCGCGGCTGCGGCGCCCCGTAGCCAGACGCGGTCCACGGCAGCAAGGCATCGCCGCGCACCGCGAGCGCGCGATCGCCGTGCTCCATCGCGATCATGGCGCCGTCCGGCAGGTCGTCGAGCCCTACGCGATGGCGCCGCTTGGCGCGGCCATCGAGGCGTTGCGCGTGCAGCACCGCGTCCATTTCCGGCGCGTGCGGCGACGCCGGGAGCCGGTGGCCGCGCGCCCAGGCCGCCGCGAACGCCAACGCATCGGCGCGCCGGCACTCGAAGCACGGGCGATGGCCGGCGGCGAGCGCCGTCGGCTCGTCGAGGAAGAACAGCTCGGTAAAGCCTTGGCCCCACACGGTGCGATGGCGGCCCTTGAAGACGAGCCGGCAACAGATCCAGGCGCGGGAGGTCCAGCGCCGACGCATCAAGGTGCGGTCGTCGCGATGAAAGCGCCCGCCGCGGTTGCCGAACAACAGCCCGCGCGCGGCCACCGCGTTGAATTCGCCGAACGGGTCGACGCGGTTCTGCAGGGGCATCGAGCCCAGGTTAGCTCACCGGCTGTCGAGGTACGAGACCTCGTTGAACTTCTCCGGCTCCGCCGACTGCAGCGAGAAGCTGCGGGTGAGCGTCGCCGGCCGCTCGAGCGAGACCATGAACGGCTGCGCCGGCACCTCGTCGTGATTGTAGATGTCGTTCCTGAAATGCACGGTGCCGTCGCGCATCGCCCAGCCGGTGAGATAGATCCAGGCGACCGGCACCGCGTGGGTGAGGCGGATGTCGGTACGCTCGCCGCCGGCGATGCCGGCGTCGATCTCGCGGCGGCCCCAGCCCGGATTGTCCTGCAGCAGCCAGGCGGCGAGCGCCCGCACATCGCCGATGCGCGCGCAGCCGGAGGAATGGAAGCGGTAGTCGGAGCCGAACAGCTCGCGGTGCGGCGTGTCGTGCATGAATACCGAATGCGGGTTCGGCATGTCGATGCGCAAGTAGCCGAGCGAGTTCCACGCGCCGGGGTCCTGGCGCACCGTGTAGGACGGCATGTGGCCGCCGCTCCAGTCGACCGACGCCGGATCGATCTCGCCGCCCGCCTCGTCGAGGAGGCGCATGTGCATGCGCGCCAGATAGGACGGGTCTTTGCCCATCTTCGGCACCACGTCCTTCTTGGCGATCGACAGCGGCACCGTCCAGGTGGGGTTGAGGTTGACGGTGGTGATGAGCGTCGTGAGCGTGGGCGACGGCCGGTCGGGCTTGCCGACCACGGCGACGTAGCGGTGCTCGACCTTGCCGCCGGCGACCGCCTCGGCGACGGCGGCCGGAATGTTCACCACCACGTAGCGCTGGCCGAAGCTGAAGGTCATGGCGGCGAGCCGCTCGTAGGACGCGGTGAGTTGGTGCACGCGCTTGTCCGCCGGCACGTTGAGGGCGGCGAGCGTCTGCGGCCCGATGGTGCCGGTCGGGGTGAGGCCGTGGCGGAGCTGGAAGCGCTTGAGGGCGGCGACGACGGCCGCGTCATAGGCCTCCCCGCTCGCCGCGGCCGCCGCCAGGTCGCCGGTGGCGGCGAGGCGCTGGCGCAGCGCCGCAACGTCAGGACCGGCGCCGCCGGGCATGAGCTTGACGGCGCTCGCCGGAACGCTCGGCCAGCCGCCGCGCGCCTCGATCGCGGCGTAGAGCTTGAGCGCCGCCGCAAGGCGGTCGATCGTGCCTTCGTCGTAGGTCGGATCGGGCGAGTCCCACACCACCGCGAGCTTGGGCGTCAGCACGGCCGACGTCGAGGTGGTGCCGGCGGCGGGCCCGGCCGGGGTGGCCGGCGCCGCCGGCGCGGGCGCCGGCTTGCGGAAGCCGTCGCTCGGCACGATCGGCGGCCCGAACTGGGCGAACGCCGGCGACGGCGCTGCCAGGAAGGCGGCGGCAGCCAATAAAAATGGGTAGAGACGCGGCATCGTCCCGCTCACGTTTGCTCCACCCGCAATCCCTCTCGCCGCTTTGCGTGGCAAAAAAGTGGCGGTCGCCGGCGGTCGACCGCAACCTTTCAACCCGCCTAACGTTAATGAAGCGGAAAGCCGGGGCCGCTAGGTTTTGCAGCGCCCGCCCAAGGGCAGCGCCGCGCCCCGTCTGCGGGTCGACCGCACGGCGGGCAGCGGCTATAGTCGCCCCTTCCCGGCACGATCGAGCGACGCGGTCGTGCGCCGCGTTGCGTGAGGAGTAACCGATGGCCCCGCGAGCCTATTGGAAAGGCTATTTGAAGCTGTCGCTGGTCTCGTGCCCGATCGCGCTCTA
>DASPVJ010000544.1:0-5067 GCA_035622435.1 Xanthobacteraceae bacterium
CCACATCAACGCCATCGCCCGCCACATCGGCGTCAAGCTGACGATCGAGGACTGGGAGAAGGTCGGCTACGACGTGCCGCTGATGGTCAACATGCAGCCGGCCGGCAAATACCTCGGCGAGGAATATTTCCGCGCCGGCGGGCTGCCGGCGGTGATGAACGAACTGCTCAAGGCGGGGCGCATCCACGGCGACGCGCTCACCGTCAACGGCAAGACCATGGGCGAGAACGTGCGGCACGCGAAGATCGCCGACACCGACGTCATCAAGCCCTACAAGAAGCCGATGCTGGAGCGGGCCGGGTTCAAGGTGCTCAGCGGCAACCTGTTCGATTCGGCGATCATGAAGACGAGCGTGATCTCCGCCGAGTTCCGCAACCGCTATCTGTCGAACCCGAACGACCCGGACGCGTTCGAAGGCCGCGCCGTGGTGTTCGACGGCCCGGAGGACTATCACCACCGCATCGACGATCCGGCGCTCAAGATCGACGAGAACACCATGCTGTTCATCCGCGGCACCGGCCCGATCGGCTATCCGGGCAGCTGCGAGGTGGTCAACATGCAGCCGCCGGCGGCGCTGATCAAACGCGGCGTCACCTCGCTGCCGTGCATCGGCGACGGGCGCCAGTCCGGCACCTCGGGCTCGCCCTCGATCCTCAACGCCTCGCCGGAGGCGGCGGCGGGCGGCGGCCTCGCCGTGCTCAAGACCGGCGACCGGGTGCGCATCGACCTCGCCAAGGGCACCGCCGATATTCTCATTTCCACGGCGGAGTTGGCGGAGCGGCGGGCGGCGCTCGACAAGCGCGGCGGCTATAAATATCCGCCGAGCCAGACGCCGTGGCAGGAAATCCAGCGCGGCATGGTCGATCAGCTCGCCGACGGCATGGTGCTCCGCCCGGCGGTGAAGTACCAGCGCGTCGCCGAGACCATGGGCGTGCCGAGGGATAATCACTAAGTTCTAAACCGTCATCCTGAGGAGGCCGCGCGCACGCGCGCGGCCGTCTCGAAGGATGGAAACAAACGTCGCGCTTACTTCCATCCTTCGAGACGCTCGGCGCTGCGCGCCGATCTCCTCAGGATGACGGGGTCATCGCATGATCATTGCCGCTGATCCCTTCCATCACCAAAATGCGTTGTCCCGGCGCGGATGCCCGCTGCAAGCTCGGGCGTTTGCATAAATCAGGAGCCCGCCATGCCCGCGTCCCGTCCGAGCGTTGCCGACAAGCGCCGCGCCTTCCGCCAGCTGCACGAATCCGGCTGCTTCGTCATTCCCAACCCGTGGGACGTGGGCAGCGCCCGCTACCTGCAGGGCCTCGGCTTCAAGGCGCTCGCCACCACCAGCGCCGGCTTCGCCTTCAGCAAGGGATATGCCGACGGCGCTTACAGCCGCGACGTGGCGCTCGCCCATTGCCGCGAACTCGCCGAAGCGACCGACGTGCCGCTCAACGTCGACTACGAGGGCGGCTACGCGGACGACCCTGCGGGCGTCGCCGAGAGCGTGCGGCTGTGCGTCGAAACCGGCGTCGCCGGCCTGTCGATCGAGGATTCGACCGGCGATCCGGCAAAGCCGCTCTACGATTTCGACCTCGCGGTCGCGCGGGTGAAGGCGGCGCGCGCGGCGATCGACAAGGCGGGCGGCGACGTGATCTTCACCGCGCGCCACGAAGGCTTCATTCGCGGACGTCCCGACCTCGCCGAGACCGTGCGCCGCCTGCAGGCGTTCGCCGCCGCCGGCGCCGACTGCCTCTACGCTCCCGGCATCAAGACGCGCGAAGAGATCGCCGCGGTGGTGGCGGTGGGAAAGCCGGTGAACTTCCTGATGGTGACGACGGCTTACAGCGTCGCCGACCTCGCCGGCCTCGGCGTGCGCCGCATCAGCACCGGCGGTACGCTCGCGCGCACCGCCTGGACCGGCTTCATCCGCGCGGCGCGCGAGATCGCCGAGCAGGGCACGTTCAAGAATTTCGACGGCACCATCCCCAACGCCGAACTCAACGCGTTCTTCCGCGACGACCGCAAGGCGCGTCCGTGACCGCGTCGGAGCCCGATCCCTATTCCGGCCGGCCGGTCGGCCGCAAGGTCGACGCGACGCCGGCGCAGCGGCCCGGCCCGGTGGTGCTCGAAGGGCGCTTCGGCCAGGTCGAGAAACTCGACGGCCGTCATGGCGCGGCCTTGTGGCAGGCGGTCAAGGACAACAACGCGACCTGGGCCTACATGGCGTACGGGCCGTTCGCCGACGAAACCGCCTTCGCGACCTGGCTCGCCGGCCGCGTGAAGCTTGACGACCCTTATTCCTACGCGGTGATCGAGCCCTCCGGCCGCGCGGTCGGCATCGCCACCCTGATGGAGATCAGGCCGGCGATGCGGGTGATCGAAGTCGGCAACATCGTCTATTCGCCGGCGCTGCAGCGCACGCCGCTCGCCACCGAGGTGCAATACCTCTTGGCGCGCTACGTGTTCGAGACCTTGGGCAACCGCCGCTACGAATGGAAGTGCAACGCGCTCAATGCGCCGTCGCGCCGCGCCGCCGCGCGCCTCGGCTTCGCCTTCGAGGGCGAGTTCCGCCAGCACCAGATCGTCAAGGGGCGTAACCGCGACACCGCCTGGTTCTCCATGCTCGATGCGGAGTGGCCGGCGCGCAAGGCGGCGTTCGAGCGCTGGCTCGCGCCCGGCAACTTCGACGCCGACGGCCGGCAGAGGCTGAGCCTCGCCGTGCTCAACGGGCGCACGCTCGCCGGCCTGCGCCGCGCCGACGCTGGCGATGTCGCGGCGGTCACCGCGCTGCAGTTCTCCGCCTACGCCAAGAACCGTCCGCTGCTCGGCGTCGAGCCGCTGCCGCTGCTCGCCGACTACGGCAAGATCCTCGCCGAATACGAAACCTGGCTGAGCGAGAGCGCGGACGGCCTCGACGGCGTTCTCATTCTCGAGCCGCGCAGCGAGGACCTCCTCATCTGGAGCATCGCCACGGCGCCGCATTTGCACGGCCGCGGGCTCGGCCGGCGGCTGCTGGCGGCGGCCGAGGAGCGTACGCGCGCGCTTGGGTTCACGACCGTGCGCCTCTATACCGGCGAGCCGCTGACGCACAATATTGCGTGGTACGAACGACACGGCTTCGCACGCGAGCGCATCGAGGATTTGGGCGACCGCCGCGCCGTCCATATGGTGAAGCGGATTTCGTAGCGATCCGTCGTCGAGCGCAGTCCGCGACGGATCGCCAGAAAGAGGGGAGGATGCGCATGGCTGGACGGCTCGCGGGCAAGGTCGCGTTGGTCACCGCGGCCGGGCAAGGCATCGGGCGCGCCATCGCGGAAGCCTTCGCGGCGGAAGGCGCGACGGTGATCGCGACCGACCTCGATTCCGACAAGCTCAAAGGCCTGCGCGGAGCGGAGCACCGGGAGCTTGACGTGCGCTCGACCGAAGCGGTCGACACGCTGGCGAAGGAGGTTGCCGGCAAGCATGGCGCGCTCGACGTGCTCCTCAACTGCGCCGGCTACGTCCACCACGGCAGCGTGCTCGAATGTTCCGAGGCCGACTGGGACTTCTCCTTCGACCTCAACGTCAAATCCATGCACCGCACCATCAAGGCGTTCCTGCCGGCGATGCTCGCGCGCCAGCGCGGGTCGATCGTCAATATTTCCTCCGGCGCCTCCTCGGTGCGCGGGCTGCCCAATCGCTACGTCTACGGCGCCACCAAGGCGGCGGTGATCGGACTCACCAAGGCGGTCGCCGCCGACTTCATCAAGCGCGGCATCCGCGCCAACGCCATCTGCCCCGGCACCATCGAGTCGCCGTCCCTCGACGAGCGTATCACGGCGCTCGCGAAATCGACCGGCCAGTCGCTGGCGACGATCCGCAAGCAGTTCATCGACCGCCAGCCCATGGGCCGGCTCGGCACGCCCATGGAGATCGCCATGCTCGCCGTCTATCTTGCCTCCGACGAGGCGAGCTACACCACCGGGCAGATTCATCTGGCGGACGGGGGATTTGCGTTGTGACAGATGTCAGATGTCGGATGTCAGAGGTCAGACGATTGACTATCCGACATCCGACATCTGACGTCTGGCATCGGGAGCGGAGCGACCAATGCACATCCTCATCCTCGGCGCCGCCGGCATGGTCGGGCGCAAGCTCATCGACCGGCTCATCCGTGACGATGGGCTCAACGGGCAGCCGATCGCGCGCCTGACCTTGGCCGACATCGTCGCGCCGGCGAAGCCCGCGGGGTTCGCCGGCAAGGCCGACACTATGACGATGGACCTCGCGGCCCCGGGCGAGGCGGAGAAGATCGTCGCGGCGCGGCCGGACGTGATCTTCCATCTCGCAGCGGTCGTGTCCGGCGAAGCAGAGGCGGATTTCGACAAGGGCTACCGCATCAACCTCGACGGAACCCGGGCGCTGGTCGAAGCCATCCGCCGGGTCGGCGACGGCTACAAGCCGAAGGTGATCTACACCTCGTCGATCGCGGTGTTCGGTGCGCCGTTCCCCGACGCGATCCCGGACGAGTTTCACCTCACGCCGCTCACCTCTTACGGCACGCAGAAGGCGATCGGCGAACTCATGCTCGCCGACTACACCCGCCGCGGCTTTGTCGACGGCGTGGGCTTAAGGTTTCCGACCATCTGCGTACGGCCGGGCAAGCCCAACAAGGCGGCGTCGGGCTTCTTCTCCTCGATCATCCGCGAGCCGCTCGCCGGCGTCGAGGCGGTGCTGCCGGTGCCCGAGGCGGTGCGCCACACCCACGCCAGCCCGCGCGCCGCCGCCGGCTTCCTGGTGCACGCCGCGAGCCTGGCGCGCGATGAGCTCGGCGACCGCGTCAACCTCACCATGCCGGGCGTCTCCTGCACGGTCGGCGAACAGATCGCCGCGCTCACCCGCATCGCCGGCGCCAGGGTCGCGGCGCGCATCCGGCGCGAGCCCGACGAGACGATCACCCGCATCGTCGCCGGCTGGCCGCAGCGGTTCGACGCCCGCCGCGCCCACGCGCTCGGCTTCCGCGCCGAGACGTCGTTCGACGACATCGTGCGCATTCACGTCGAGGACGAGCTGGGCGGGAAGATCGCCGCGTAATCC
>DASPVJ010000545.1:0-3016 GCA_035622435.1 Xanthobacteraceae bacterium
CCGGTGCGCCTTGCCGGCGGCCTCGTGGTGGTCGCCGAGCACGGCTACGACGCGCTCCCCCCGTGCGACCTGCTGATCGTGTGCGGCGGGCCGGGCTGGCGCGCCGCGGCGGCCGATGCGGCGACCCTGGCGTTCCTGCGCCGGCAGGAGCCGCTGCGCGTCGCCTCGGTCTGCACCGGGGCGCTGATCCTCGCCGCCGCCGGCCTCATCGACGGACGGGCGGCCACCACGCGGCGGCTGGCGGTTGCCGGCGAGGCCGCGGCGCCGCTCGATCTCCTGAGCAGCTTCGCCACGACGGCGCGGCCGGCCGCGGTGGTCGACGCCGGCGTCGTCACCGGCGGCGGCGTTTCGCTCGCCATCGACGCGACGCTTTATCTGATCGGCCGGTTCTACGGCGAAGCGGCGCGCGACGACGTCGCCCGCGCCATCGAATACGACCGCGCCTTCGCGGCCAACAAGGCGGCGCTGGGCCATGTGATCGAGCAGGCGAACAGCCAAGAATGAACCGAACACAAACGTCATCCTGAGGAGGCCGTGCGCTGCACGGCCGTCTCGAAGGATGGAAGCAGGCTGCGCTCTTGTCCATCCTTCGAGACGGTCGCTCGCCTAGGCGAGCGACCTCCTCAGGATGACGTCGCGTTTGTTTTATCGTCTCTCATGACGACCACGGTGTGAGTCTCGCGCACGCTACACCTCGTCGATCGCCGCGTGCACGCAATTGCTGACGATGTCGAGGCGGCGCGAGTGCCACGGGTCGGGCACGCGGCTGTTGGTGAGATACGCGAAGGAGACGCCGGTCTCGGGATCCGCCCAGCAATAGGACGAGCCGACGCCGCCGTGGCCGAAGGTGCGCGGCGAGGCGATCGAGCCGAGCCCGCGGATGGCCGGCGTGACCCCACGCGAATGCGGCCCGAGCCCGCGGTGCATGGGCACGCCCATATAGAGGTCGACCCGGTCGCCGGTGTAGTTGCGGGTTACGTATTGCACCATGCGCGGCGAGACGAGCCGCGTGCCGTTGAGCCGGCCGCCTTGCACCAGCATCTGGTAGAATGCCGCCATGGCGCGCGCGGTGGCAAAGCCCCCGCCCCCGGGCACGCCGGCGCGGCGGAACGCGTCGGTTTTCTCGTCGGCCATGGGCGCCTGCCGGCCGCCGTCGGCCGGCTGGTGCATCACCGCGGTGCGCGCCGATTGCGCGTCGGGCAGGCCGACGTAGATTTCGCTGCCGAGCCCGAGCGGCTCGATCACCCGCGTGCGGATGAAATCGCGGTAATCCATTTTACCGATCGCCTCGATCAGCACCGCGGCGGTCCAGTGGGCGGCGGAGGAGTGGTATTGCACCTGCGAGCCGGGCGTCCATTCGAGGGTGAAGTCGCACACCATCTGCCGGAGCACCGCGTGGTCCTGCCAGGCGGCCGCCGGCAGCCGCGGCGTCGCCGAACTGGGGAAGCCGCCCTGGTGGGTGAGGAGTTGCAGCACGGTGATGTCGCCCTTGCCGTGGCGGGCGAACTCCGGGACGTGGTCGGCGACGCGGTCGTGGAAGCTCAGCGCCCCGTCCTCGACCAGGAGCCACACCGCGCAGGCGGTGATCACCTTGGTGTTGGAATAGAGCAGCCACAGGGTGTCGGGGCCGGCCGCGGTGCGCGGCTCGAGCCGCGCCGCACCGAAGGTGCGGTCGAGCGCGAGCTTGCCGTGGCGCGCCACCGCGATCTGGGCGCCGGGATAGCGGTTCTCGGCGATATGCCCCTCGATGATGCGGCAGAGGCGGTCGAGGGCGTCCTTGCGCAGGCCCAGTTGGGCGGGGTCGGCCGGTTCGAGCACGGCGGCTTGCGGGAAGGCGACGACGTTTTCCTGGTCCATCGGGGTGTTCCTGATAAGCGATCAGCAGAAGGCGCCGGTGCAGCGCGTCGCCGGCGCCGCCGGCGCCGCCGGCTTGGGCGCGGCCGCGGCCGTCGGCCGGTGGCGGCGGGCGTGATGGCGCACCAGGGCGGCGGGCCGATCCGGCTCGATCGCGCCGCCGTCGAGGAACAGCTCCACCTTGTGCAGGCTGGCGTCGAAACGGGTGAAGTCGCTTTTCGGCACCGACACGGTGAAGGCGCCGCGCGGGTCGGTGATGGTGAACTGCACGCCGGGCCCGCCCATGACCGTGAGCACCGACGGCTCCTTGAGGCCGGTCTCCTTGAAGGTGCCGACCGGCTGCCAGGTGGCCGCCTTCACCGCCCGCGCCTGCTGCCACAGGTCGATCAAGGTCGCCCATTCGTCCTTGGCCAGGGCGATCGACGCGCGCCGCACCGAGGAGACGCCGATGACGCCGACCCGCTGGTCGCTGTCGAGGAACGCGCCGACGGTCACTTGGCCGCCGCCGCCCTGATAGGTGGCGACGGTGGTGAGGACGGGCGGCGGGGGCGCGGCCGGCGAGGGTTGCGCGGGCGCGGCGGCCGGGGCCGGCGCCGGAGCGGTGGACTGGGCCTGAACCGGTGGCGCGGGCATCAAGGCGAGCGCCGTGACGGCGGCCAAGGCAAAGCGCATCATCTTCATCCCCTGCGACCGGCGCGGAGCATTGGCCGCGCGGCGCGTGCCTGTCAACGACAGGCGGGGCACGACCCTCTCAGTTCCCCTCCCCCTTGTGGGGAGGGGTTAGGGGCCTGATTTCTGAGCCCTGAACGACCCCCACCCCGCCCTCCTTAGCGCTTCGCGCTTCGGAGGGCGACCCTCCCCACAAGGGGGAGGGTAAGCGGCACCTTATCCACAGGTGTCATGCCGGGAGCCGGGCGCCCGTGCGAAGGTTCGGGCTGGCGCCGCGGCCCCGTTCTCACTATGTTCCATGCCTGTTGCGCCGCGCAGCCCGAGTCTCGCCATTCCGTCCGGGCACCATTGGGCCACCGATGAACGACCTGTTCGACCATTCCCGCCGCGGCCCGGACAAACGGGTGATCGCCATCCGCGGCGCGCGCGAGCACAACCTCAAGAACATCGATCTCGAAATCCCCCGCGACCGGCTGGTGGTGCTCACCGGGCT
>DASPVJ010000546.1:0-22227 GCA_035622435.1 Xanthobacteraceae bacterium
GGTCGGCGCCGCCGAGGGCAGGGGGCGCGTGGTCGCGGTCGATCTCCTTGCCATGGATCCGATCGCCGGCGTCGCCTTTGCGCAGCTCGATTTTCTCGACCCCGCGGCGCCGCAGCGCATCCGCGCCCTGCTCGGCGGGGAGGCCGATGTTGTCATCTCCGACATGGCGGCGAACGCGACCGGCCACCGGCGCACGGATCATTTGAAAATCATGGCGCTCGCCGAGGCCGCGGCGGAGTTTGCGCGCGACGTGCTCAAGCCCGGCGGGGCATTCCTCGCCAAGGTGCTCCAGGGCGGCACCGAGGCGAGCCTGCTTGCCGACCTCAAGCGCGACTT
This sequence comes from Xanthobacteraceae bacterium, assembly GCA_035622435.1. Taxonomy (GTDB): domain Bacteria; phylum Pseudomonadota; class Alphaproteobacteria; order Rhizobiales; family Xanthobacteraceae; genus AP-16. Next base: position 337 of record DASPVJ010000546.1, read on the forward strand.
TGCCAGCGTCAAGCACGTCAAGCCGGCGGCAAGCCGCACGGACTCGGCCGAACTTTACGTGCTGGCGACGGGGTTTCGCGGGGTGGGTAAAGGATGAACTTTACAGCCTCGAAGGCTATTTCGACTTGCGGTCGACGAGGTCGACCTTACTGATCTGAAGGCCGGCTGCGATTAGCGCCGCGAGCCTTTCTTCGACCCTTGCGACGAGGTCGGCGTCGCGTCCCACTGTCGGAAGGACATCATCCGTTAAGTCGGGGAAGTATTCCCGCGTCAGGGGTAAGCGAGCGACTCGGCTCGCGTCCACGTGGAAAGCCCTTCTCTGATGAAGTTCTTTGGCTCTGGTTTCGTTGACGAAGACATACTGGCGAGGCCGTCTTGATCCTTGGTATTCGATCTGCGAAGTAGTGTAGAAGACGATTGCGAACTTGGTATTGCCTTCACGGCCGGTTGCCGCGCACAGCACGATGTGCGGCGAGGGCCCCGGTCCATGGGATTCGCGGAAGGGAAAATTACACAGGACGAAATCGCCGCGGTGAATCATCAACCGCGACGGAAGAGGTCGCTATAAAGCTTGGTCCGGCGACTATAACTCTTGTCATCCTCGTGGGCCTCGCGGTCGATGAGTAACTCATCGTCATTCGTAACATGGTCATATACCAATACGCTTTCTTCGCTGGCGGCGCGCTCGAAGCTCCGGCGCAGCAATAGCGTAATGTAGGCGGCGACGGTAAGTCCTTCCTCGGCAGCGCGTCGCGCCGCGACATCGATGACATCGCGTTCGATTTCCACCGCAGCCAAGTCGCTCATCGACAGCTCCTCCACTTACCCATAGCATCTCTCCGTGGATTTGGCGAGAACGCGACTATCGGCCCGGCCCCGGCGGCGTGCGGTGGGCGAGTTCGGCGCCGGCGTCCGGCGGCAGCCGCGCGAACACGACCGCCGACGCGGCGGAGATCGCGGCGATCACCAGGAACGCCGGCGGGAAGTCGGCGGCGGTAATGGTCGCGTCGGCCTTGCTCCACACCATCAGCTCGACCGTGGCGCCGCCGAGCGCGACGCCGGCGGAGAGCGACAATTGCTGCGCGACCGCGGCAAACGCGGTGGCGCGGCTCATGCGCGCCTTCTCGACCTGGGCATAGGCGAGCACATTGGTGCTGGTGAACTGCAGCGAGCGGAAGAAGCCGCCGATCAGCAGCACCGCGACCATCACGGCGAACGGCGTGGTCATGGTGAACCACGCGCACGCCGCCAAGAACACCGCGCTCAACAGCGCGTTGGCGATGAGCACAGGGCGAAAGCCGAAGCGTTTGAGGATGGTCGAGGCGACGGCCTTCATGAAAAGCGCGCCGACGGTCGAGGAAAACGTGGTCAGCCCGGACTGGAACGGGGTGAAATGGAAGCCGACCTGCAGCAACAGCGGCAACAGGAACGGCAGCGCGCCGATGCCCATGCGGAACATGAAGCCGCCGAGCACGCTGGCGCGAAACGTCGCCAGCCCTAGCAGCGAAAAGTCGAGCACCGGCGCGGAGACCGTGCGGGCGTGGATGCGGTAGAGCACGAACGCGACGCTGCCCACCGCGATCAGAGCCGCCGCGAGCGGCCACGGCACCAGGCCGACGCCGAGCACCGAGAGGCCGAACGCCAGGCCGGCGACGCTGACGGCGGCGAGCACCATGCCGCGCAGGTCGAACGGATCCGCCATGGCGATGTGCACGTCCTCGATGACGCGCAAGGCGAGCACGATGCCGAGAAGGCCGATCGGCACGTTGATGATGAAGATCCAGTGCCACGACGCGTAGGTGGTGATGAAGCCGCCGAGCGGCGGTCCGGTGATCGGCCCCACCAGCGCCGGGATCGAGACCCACGCCATGGCGTCGACCAGCGCGCGCTTGTCGACCGAGCGCACCAGCACCAGCCGGCCGACCGGCGTCATCATCGCTCCGCCCAGCCCCTGGACGATGCGCGCCAAGACGAAATGGGTGAGCGAATTCGACAGCGCGCAGCCGATCGAGCCGGCGACGAACACCGCGATGGCGGTGGTGAACACCTTGCGGGCGCCGAACCGGTCGGCGGTCCAGCCGCTCATGGGAATGAACACGGCGAGCGAGAGCAGGTAGGAGGTGACCGCGAGCTTGAGCGCCAGCGGACTGGTGCCGATGTCGACGGCGATCGCCGGCAGCGAGGTGGCGATCACCGTGGAATCCATGTTCTCCATGAACAGGGCGACCGCGACGATGAGCGGCACGAGGCGGTCGCGGGTCATGCCGATCTCTCAATCCCTCCCGCGCCAAGTGGTCGCGAAGCGGAGGAGGGTAGGGTGGGGGCGTTTGGGGGAAGGTCGCCGATTGCCAAAGTTCCCCCGGTGTCTACAGTCTGGGCCACCAACGGTCCAGGCCGGAGCCTCGCCGATGATCTACATCCTCGCCGCCCTGCTGCCGCCGCTCGGCCTGCTCGTCAACGGCCAGCCGCTTTCGGCGCTGCTGAACCTGGTGCTGATCGTGCCGTGCCTCGTCTTCGGGCTCGTGTTCCACGTGCTGCTGCTGGTGCCCTCGCTCCACGCGGTGATCGCCGTGCACATGAAGCGCGAGGACCGCAAGCACCGCGAGACGATCGAGGCGATCGAGCGCCACGGCGCGCCGCCCGGCTTCAAGCCGTGAGCGGGCCTACTTCGCCGCCGCGATTTCCCCGTCGCGCATGACGAAGGCGAACGGGCTCGGCAGGTAGTCGACGATGACGCCGGTGACCTCGATTGCGACGCCGGCCGGCGGCGGGCTTGCCATCGGCGCCCTGGCCACGACGACGAGATCGACCTTGTTGTCGCGCCGGTTGTCGTCGGTGATCGCCGCCTGGATGGTATCCTTCGTCGCCGCGATGACCTTGACGGGAAGCTTGAGCCGGGCGGCGCCGTTCTTCTGCATCGCCTGAATGACCTGCCACACCTTGGCGGCGGCTTCCTTGTTGGCGGGGGTGGCGTCGCGCTGGCTGAGCACGACCTCCCAGTCGGCAAACGACAGGCTCGCCGGGTCGTTGTCGCGCACCGCCTGCACCGCAAATTCCGCAAGGCTCGGGGCCGGCTTGATGGCGCGGGCGAAGTCGGCGGGCGGCGCCGCCTGCGCGGCGGCCTGCGCCAGGAGGTCGTCCCAGCCGTCCTCGGCGCCGTGATATTTTTTGTAGCGCGCCTTGCCGTAGGCGAGGATGCGCTGCTGCGCCGCGTCGTTGCCCTTGGCGAGCGCCGTCGCCTTGGCGATGTACCACAGGCCGTCGACGTCGATCGGCTCCATCTGCAGGTCGGCGATGGCGAGCTGATAGACGTCCTGAAGATTGTTGGGGTCGCTCGCGAAGGCGATCCGATAGTAGGTGCGCGCCTTGGCGTAGTCCTTGGCCTGCAACGTGCCGAAGCCGATGGCGCCGGCGAAAATCGCCGTCATCTGCTTGCGCATGGCGGCAAACGTGTCGTCGGTGATGTCGGCCGGCTTCGCCCAGTTCGGCAGCGCGTCCAGGCCGCGTTGGGCGCCCGCGAGCATGTTGGCGAGCGCCTTGGCGTCCCCTTGGGTGGCGCGGCCGCGGCGCAGGAAAGTCAGAATCGCGAGCGCGCGCACGTTGTCGGGCTGGAGCTTGAGGATGCTGTCGGCGTTTTCCTCGAGCTTGGCCATGTCGCCGGCGCGCTGGTGCGCGGCCATCGCCTGTTCGAGCGCCTCGATCTTGACGAGGCTGTCCGGGTACTTGGCGACGAAAGCCTCCATCGCCGCGGCCTTGAGCCCCGGATCGGCAATGTCGCGCGCCGAAATGTAGTCCTTGTACTCGGAGGGATTCTTGATGACTTTGGCGCTCGCCGGCGCCGGCGGGCCGGCTTTCTTGGCGACCGGCGCGGCCTTGGCCGGGTGGCGGACGGCCTTGGGGGCCGCCGGCTCGCTGCCGAACGGGATTTGCTGGGCGTCGCCGCCCGTGGGCCACGCCGCTGCAACGAGCACCAGAACCGCCATTAAGCGCCGCATCGCTTGGTCCCGTCCCACGGAGCGAGCCCGAACCGCAAGGCATCGGCGGGAAAGCATAGCGGAAGCGCCGGCGAGTCGCCCGCAAAGGGCGGGCTTTGCATGCGGGCGCGCCCGTGCTATCGACCCGCGCCAACTCCGCCGGTCGCGAGTCGCCAGGCCCGGCTGTCCAGCCGGGGCCGGTGGCCTTTTACCGGGCGGTCCCGACGCACCGAGGAGATTGGCCATGGCAGCAGGATCGAACGGCAGCCCGCGCGAAGCGCTCACCTTCGACGACGTCCTGCTCGAGCCGGGCCTCTCCGACGTGCTTCCGTCGGCGGCCGACATTCGCTCCCGCATCACCCGCGCCATCCCCCTCAACATCCCGATCGTCGCCTCGGCCATGGACACGGTCACCGAGGCGCGCATGGCGATCGCCATGGCACAGGCCGGCGGCATCGGCGTGATCCACCGCAACCTCGAGCCGGACGAGCAGGCCGAGCAGGTGGCCAAGGTGAAAAAGTTCGAGTCGGGCATGGTGGTCAACCCGGTCACCATCGAGCCGGACGCGACGCTCGCCGACGCGCTCGCCCTGATGCAGGGGCATGCGATCTCCGGCGTGCCGGTGGTCGAGCGCACCGGCAAGCTGGTCGGCATCCTCACCAACCGCGACGTGCGCTTCGCCACCGACCCCGGCCAGAAGGTCTCCGAGCTGATGACCAAGGACCGGCTGGTCACCGTGCGCGAGGGGGTCTCCCAGGCCGAGGCCAAGCGGCTGTTGCATCAGCGCCGCATCGAGAAGCTCTTGGTGGTCGACGACAAGTACCATTGCGTCGGCCTCATTACGGTCAAGGACATCGAAAAGGCGGTCGCCAACCCGAACGCCAGCAAGGACGAGCAGGGCCGCCTGCGGGTCGCCGCGGCGACGACGGTCGGCGACCTGGGCTTTGCCCGCACCGAGCGGCTCATTGCCGCGGGCGTCGACCTCATCGTCGTCGACACCGCGCACGGCCATTCCCAGCGGGTGCTGGACGCGGTCGGCCGCATCAAGCGCCTGTCGAACGCGGTGCAGGTGGTCGCCGGCAACGTTGCGACCGCGCAAGGCGTCAAGGCGCTGATCGACGCCGGGGCGGACGCCGTCAAGATCGGCATCGGGCCGGGGTCGATCTGCACCACCCGCATCGTCGCCGGCGTCGGCATGCCGCAGCTCACCGCGATCCTCGATGCGGTCGAGGTGGCCCAGGCGAGCGACACGCCGGTCATCGCCGACGGCGGCATCAAATATTCCGGCGACCTCGCCAAGGCGCTGGCGGCGGGGGCCGATTGCGCCATGATCGGTTCGCTGCTGGCCGGAACCGACGAGACGCCGGGCGAGGTCTTTCTCTACCAGGGGCGCTCGTACAAGACCTACCGCGGCATGGGATCGGTCGGCGCCATGGCGCGCGGCTCGGCCGACCGCTATTTCCAGCAGGACATCAAGGACACGCTCAAACTGGTGCCCGAGGGCATCGAGGGCCAGGTCCCGTACAAGGGCGCGGTGGCGACGGTGTTGCATCAACTGGAGGGCGGTCTGCGCGCCGCCATGGGCTACGTCGGCGCGGCGAGCCTCGCCGAGTTCCGCGACAAGGCGCGGTTCGTGCGCATTTCCGGGGCGGGGCTGCGCGAGAGCCACGTCCACGACGTGACCATCACCCGGGAGAGCCCGAACTATCCGTCGCGGGGGTAGGGCGGATTAGTCGAAGGCGTAATCCGCCGCATTCACAAACGGCGCATTACGCTACGCTAATGCGCCCTACAAAAGATTCTGAGCGTGAGGAAATAGCGCATGTCCGTTCAAGCCATCTTGGCGCCGCTGTTCGTGCTGGTCGCGCTGACCTTCGTGCTGCTCTTCTGGATGGGCGGCGCCCGCTTCGCCGCCGCCCGCCGCGGCGAGGTCCGCGTCCAGGACATCGCGCTCGGCCAGCTCAACTGGCCGCCGCGCGTCCAGCAGATCTCCAATTGCTTCCACAATCAGCTCCAGCTGCCCCTGCTGTTCTATCTCTTGACCGTGCTGGCCCTCGTCCTGCGCAAGGCCGACCTCCCGTTCGTCGTGTTGGCCTGGATTTTCGTCGCGCTGCGCTTCGTCCATGCGGCGATCCACGTCACCTCGAACCGCGTCATCCACCGCTTCCAGGCGTTCGCGGCGGGCGCCATCATCCTCTTGCTGATGTGGATCGTGTTCGCGGTCCGCGTCCTGTTGCCGTAGCCGCGGTGGCATCGAGCGGATGACCCCCGCCGCGCGCCTTTCCGCCGCCATCGAGGTGCTGAGCGACATCGACGCGCGCCGTCGCCCGGCCGCCGATGCGCTCAAGGACTGGGGCCTCGGCCACCGTTTCGCCGGCTCGGGTGATCGCGCGGCGGTCGCCGGCCTCCTCTACGATGCGCTGCGGCGGCGGGCATCGGCCGGCTGGATCATGGGCGCGGAGACGCCGCGCGCGATCCTGCTCGGCATGCTCAAGCTCGAACGCGGGCTCGACCTTGACGCGATCGCGGCCCTCGCCGACGGCGCGCGCTTCGCCCCGGCGCCGCTGTCCGCGGCGGAGCGGGCGCGGCTCGCCGACGCGAGCCTCGCCGACGCGCCGGCCCCGGTCGCAGGCGACTATCCCGTCTGGCTCGACGAGCCATTCGCCCGCGTGTTCGGCGATGCGCGGGCGGCGGAGCTTGCCGCGCTCGCGACCCGCGCGCCGCTCGACCTGCGGGTCAACACGCTCAAGGCCGACCGCGACAAGGCCATGGCCGCGCTCTCAGGCTTGGACGCCGCGCCGACCCGGTGGTCGCCGGTCGGATTGCGCATTCGCCGCGCCGCGGATGCGAAGAGCCCGGCGATTCACGCCGAGCCCGCGTTCCTCAAGGGGATGGTCGAAGTGCAGGACGAGGGCTCGCAGCTTGCCGCGCTGCTCGCCGGCGCGGGGCGCGGCGAGCAGGCGATCGACCTGTGCGCCGGCGCCGGCGGCAAGACCCTGGCGCTTGCGGCGGCGATGGAAAACCACGGCCAAATCTACGCGACCGACAGCGACAAGCGCAGGCTCGCGCCGATCCATGCCCGGTTGGAGCGGGCCGGCGCGCGTAACGTCCAGGTCCGCACGCCGCGCGGCGGCGCCGACGTTCTCTCAGATCTCGCCGGCCGCGCCGACCTCGTGCTGATCGACGCGCCGTGCACCGGCATCGGCGTGTGGCGGCGCAACCCCGACGCCAAATGGCGCGTGCGCCCGGGCGCGCTCGCCGAACGGCGCAAGGAGCAGGTGTCGGCGCTCGATCGCGCTGCGACACTGGTCAAGCCCGGCGGCCGCATCGCCTATGTCACCTGCTCGGTTCTCGCCGAGGAAAACGGCGATCAGGTCGGCGCATTCCTCGCCCGCCAGGAGGGCTTCGCGGTCGTACCACCGGCGCAGGTGTGCGAGGCGCTGGGCGAGCGCGCGCATTTCTTCCGCCGCGCCGTGCTGATGTCGGAGGAGGGGCTCTTGATGACGCCGCTGCGCACCGACACCGACGGGTTCTTCGTTTCGCTGCTGCGGCAATCTCAGGGGTAGGGTGCGCAAAGCGCCGAAGGCTCGTGCCCCAAGTTCTCTGCGTTCGGTAGTGGGTGATTTTGATTTTCCTTGGGTCAGCTTGAGGCCGCCGGATGGGCCGTTGGGGGGCCTTTCGTTTGTCGATCGCAGGGTATCGGCCAGGATCGCGACGCCGTACACCGTTTCTGGCTGGCGATCTGTGCGTTTGGTCAAGCACGAAGCTCAATTATTTTTCAATGACCTCTAACCGCCCGTCGGTGACCCTCACGCGGACCTTGCCGGGCACTTTGATAGTTTCAACCTGTGCCGGCTTGGGATGATCCTTCTCTTCACCAGAGCGAATGTCGCTTTGGCGACGACCTTCGGGCCGTGTCGCGACGGCGCCACCGCGGTTGTCATTAGTGATCATCTGCGAACCCCGTGTATGTGTGGGTTACGTCAGGCTCATTCAGCATCCGGAATCCTTTGTCCTTGGTTATAACGCCTATATGCGTCCTTCCGCCGACCGTAGGGACTCCGCGCGCAAAACGAGACTTCCCATCTTGTAGAAGAACAAGGAAAGCGACGAAATTGACTGCCTCTTGAAGGGGTAGGTTGGCATAGTCAAGATCAATCGCGAACTCGGACCAATCAAGGCTAATTTCCTTCAATTCCGGGACACTAATGTTTATGCCGTCGGGCATCTGCGCCTGTAGTTTATCCAATACCGCATTAATAGTGGCAGTAATATATTGCGTAGTATCGAGATTGTGCTTTCCTAATGCCGTTCGGATTGTCTCTGAAATTTTTCGCTGCAAAATAGCGTCATAGCCTCGAATGAAGCGTTCGACCGCATCGGCCTGACCGTTCCACGCAACGCCAGTTGCTCCGGCACCAGGTCCAAAGTGCTTGAGAATGGTATTTCGGTGAACATCGAGTCTAAACAGAGAAGGGAAGTGGTCGTCGCGTCCATATCCGCCAACGATGAACTCTGGACCCTCCTTAAGAGGTTCTGGCAATTTAGAGGTCTCGTAATGTTTTTCATATTTTTCGCGAATGAACTTGAGAAAGCTCCTCGCGATCACTTCAACATTGACCAGATGTCGAGTTCGCGCGCTGTGTTGTGCACAGAACTCGGCAGCCCAACTCGCAATCGGACGTTCACTAAGCTTTGCCAGGCCGGCAGTTACAGCCACCATGGGAGTGGGGCTTGGGTGAATTTCAAAAAGCTTTGTGATCCCTCCCCACGCATTTGTGACTACAGGCTGAATATCGTCAAAATCGAATGTTAGGGTGTACTTACCCTCCTTGGTTCGAGTGAATTTCCCCTTCTCATCCTTCTGCCATGGAACATTGTTGGAGAAAGGATCAAGGAAGTGACTGGTTGTGCTGGCTACACTGTCGCAACCAAGTATTACAGCATCGCTCGTAATGAGACCGATGTTAACTGTCATCCGCCCTAGTGCGAGACTAGCGTTTGTTCGCCCGCAAGCGCGCGATCTCCGACCGCCGTTCGCTTGACGTGCTCTTCGCGCTCGCCTCTCCTCCCTTGAGGCCGCCCAGCCGGCCCAACGCGACCGTGGCAGGGCTTTTCCCCTGCTCCTCTGCCGTGAGCAAGACATTCTTTCGCGTCCCGGCTGCAACGTCAACGACGAATTTGCGAGTTGGCTCGGATCACCTGGACATCGCGCGCGCTTACTTGAGTCAACCCTTGCATACATGCCCGCGCGATTCCTAGGGGGTGCATCAGGGCGCGGATCATTGTAGGCACCCACTAGCCCCGCGTTCATTACGCCGCCTCGTTTACAGGAAAATACAGGGGCTCGGCCGGGTTGCCCGCCGCGACCGGCGTGGACCCTTTGTCGCCATGCGCCGCACCGTCGGCGGCGCTGGCAGTGTCGTGAGAATAACTTTCGTGATTTACAGGAGAATACAGGGGTTCGGCACCACTCTCGTCCGCCTCGTCGACTGCCGGTGAGGCCGGGGTCGACGTCGCGGTAGGAGCTTGCGCGGCGGCGACGGCCGGCGGCGCGGCGGCATCGGCCGTGGCCTCGTCACGGCGCATCTGCTCGATCTTTCTAATCCGCTCGGCGAGCCGCAGCATCCGGTCGATGAAATTGAGGAGGGCTGTCGCCTCGCTGATGGTCAGGTCGCCCGCGGCCAGCGCCGCCGTGACCACGGCCATAGCCGCGCGGGCGTCTTCGGGCTCCCTGATGCCCGGCAGTGTGATCGCGACGGGCCGGTCGCGCCCCATCGGCAGTGCGCGGGTCATGAACAGACGCATGGCGGTCGGATGGCCCTCTTTGGCGCGCTCCATGAGGATTGTGACGGTCTCCTCGGCCTGGGCCATGAACAGCGCCTCGACCGCGAGGGTCCTCTTGTTGAGCGAGCCGGGCGGCCGGCCGGCGGGATTGCCGCTTTGACCTGGTTGGAAACGCATCGTCATAACTCCTTTGCGAATAGCGATGTAACAATCGTAATACTATTACGATTTGATTGTCAAGGTAATTTTTTCCGGGCAGGCGCGCGGAACGATAATCCCCCGCGACGCGAAGGAGGGATGGCGACCGCGGCGAACCGGGTGGGGTGTCTCGTAGGATGGGTTGAGCGAAGCGAAGCCCATCGATGGGTATCGCCGCGCGACGCGCGGCTCAACCCATCCTTCCCTTGTCACACCCCTGTCAGCATAGTGTCATGCCGGTCGGCAAAGCAGGTTTGTGGAACGGGGCGGGACGAGGTATGGCGGAGCTTGCGGTCCACCTCGACGAGGCTGCCGGGAAGCGGGTCCGCGCCCGGCGCCGGCGCCCGCGCAACCTGCTCGGCCTCGCGCTCCTCGCCCCGTCGCTCATTTTCCTCGCGGTGTTCACCTACTGGCCGACCGCCCAGGCGCTGTGGCAGTCGATCCACGCCGGCGCGCGTCCGCCCGATGGATCGTTGGGCCTGTTGAACTACCGCGCGCTTGCCGCCGATCCGGCGTTCCGGCGGGCGTTGGTCAACAACCTCGCCTATGCGGTCGGCACCATCGTGCCAAGCCTCGTGCTGGCGCTTGCGTTCGCGCTGACGCTTGTCCGTTCGACCCGGCTCAACGCCGTGCTCCGCTCGATCTTCTTCCTGCCGGTGCTGATCCCGCTGGTGGCCGCCGCCTCGGTCTTCCTGTTCATCTTCCTGCCCGGGGTCGGTCTCCTCGACTATTACCTCGCCAAGCTCGGCGTACAGGGCGCGAACTGGATCGGCGATCCGGACATCGCGCTCTATTCGATCATGGGCCTGACCGTGTGGAAGAACGCGGGCTACTACATGCTGTTCTTCCTCGCCGGTTTGCAGGCGATCCCGCCGGAAGCTTACGAGGTCGCGCTCATCGACGGCGCCTCGCCCTGGCAGCGGCTGCGCTTCGTCACCTTGCCCTATCTGCGCCCGACGCTCGCCTTCGTGCTGGTGATCGGGCTCCTCGGCGTCATCACCCAGGTCGACCACATTTTCATCCTGACCAAGGGCGGCCCGTCCGATTCGACCAATCTGCTGCTGTTCTACGTCTACCAGCAGGCGGTCGAGCGCTATGATCCCGGCAAGGCCGCGGCCGCGACCGTGGTGATGCTGGCGCTGCTGCTCGCGCTCACCGCGCTCTCGCTGCGCCGCATGGAACGCAACCTGGAGGCGGACGCATGACCCGGGCGGCCGTGCGGACGGCGCTGCGGCCGAGCCGAGCGCTTATCGTCATCCTCGCCTTCGCCTGGGCGACGCCGTTCGTCTGGATGCTGGTCGCCGCGTTCCGGCCCGAGCGCGCCGGCGGCGCCGGCATCGCGTCGCTCGTTCCGAATTACGTTCCCACCTTCGCCAACTTCGCCGAAGCCTGGGAATCGGCGGATTTCGCGCTCTATTACCTCAACACCGTCATCATCTGCGCCGGCATTCTGGCGGTGCAGCTCGTCACCATCTCGCTTGCCGGCTACGCCTTCGCCCGTCTCAAGTTCCCCGGGCGCACCCTGTTCTTCTATCTCTTCCTCATTCAGCTCATGCTGGCGCCGATCGTGCTTTTGGTGCCCAACCTGCGCACGGTGGCGCAGCTCGGCCTTTACGACACGCTGCCCGGGGTGATGGCTCCCTATTTCGCTTCGGCGTTCGGCACGTTCCTCATGCGGCAGAGCTTCCGCACCATCCCGCGCGAACTCGAGGACGCGGCGCTGTGCGACGGGGCGCGTTGGTGGCAGCTCATCCGCTACGTCTATCTGCCGCTGGCGAAGCCGTCGCTCTTAGCGTTCGCGATCGTCTCCGTGACGGCGCACTGGAACGAGTTCCTGTGGCCGCTGATGGTGATCAACTCGCCGGACCGGCGCCCGCTCACCGTCGGGCTTGCCATGTTCACGCTCGGCGCAGAAGGCGCCCAGGCCTGGGGGGTGAGCGCGGCCGGCACGCTCCTCGTGGTGGCGCCGCTGCTGATCGGGTTCCTCATGTTCCAACGCCGCTTCGTCAACAGCTTCATGACTTCGGGTCTCAAATAGAGGGAGGGCTTCGACGATGACCTTCGCCTGGCGGAAATATCTGCGCACCGCCGCGCTGGCGGCCGGCCTGGCTTCGCTCGGCGGCGGCGCCGGCGCGCAAACCGACATCGATTTGTTCTTTCCGGTGCCGGTCGACGGGCAGCTCGCCCGCGACATGGCCACCTTGATCAAGCGGTTCAACGCGGCGCATCCCGACATCAAGGCGACGCCGGTCTACACCGGTTCCTACGACGAGACCCTGATCAAAACCCGCTCGGCGACGGCGGCCGGCAAGCCGCCGGCGGCGGTGATCATGTCGGCGAACTTCCTCACCGATCTCGTGATCGAAGACGAGATCGTCGCGTTCGACGACCTGATCAAGCGCGACGGCCTGACCGACGATCAGTTCATGGGTCAATTCTTCCCCGCCCTGCACGCCAACGCGGTGGTCGGCCGCCAAGTCTACGGCGTGCCGTTCCAGAACTCGACGCCGCTGCTCTATTACAACGCCGACCAATTCCGCGAGGCCGGCCTCGATCCCGAGCGCGCGCCGCAGACCTGGGACGACCTCGTCGTCGCCGCCAAGAAGCTCGTCAGGCGCGAGGGCGATCGGGTGACGCGCTGGGGCATCCTGATGCCGTCGAACTACGACTACGGCGGATGGATCCTTTCGGCGCTCGTGATGTCGAACGGCGGGCGCTACTTCAACGAGGAATACGGCGGCGAAATCTACTACGACGCGCCGAGCACGCTGGGCGCGCTCACCTTCTGGTCGGACCTCGTGCGCAAGCACAAGGTGCATGCCGCCGGCGAGCAGAAGGCGCCCGCCATCTCGACCGCGTTCCTGTCCGGCCAAGTGTCGATGATGCTGCTCTCGACCGGCTCGCTCACCTTCATCCGCGCCAACGCCAAGTTCCCCTACAAGGTGGCGTTCGTGCCCAGGAACGTGCGCAACGCGGTGCCGATCGGCGGCGCCTCGCTGGTGCAGCCGCGCGGCCTCGACGAAGCCAAGCGCCTGGCCGGCTGGACGCTGATCAAATGGCTGACCGCGCCGGACCAGTCGGGCTGGTGGAGCCGCGCCACCGGCTATTTCGCCCCCAACATGGCGGCCTACAAGCTGCCCGACATGATCGAGTTCATGGCCAAGAACCCGGACGCCCAGATCGCCATCGATCAATTGGCCTACGCCAAGCCGTGGTTCGCCACCTATAAGACCGTCGCCGTGCGCAAGGCCATGGAGGACGAGGTGCAGGCGGTGCTGGCCGGCAAGAAGGAGCCCAAGGAGGCGGTGGCGGCGGCGCAAAAGGCGGCGGACGAAATCATGCGCCCCTATGTCGAGCGCACCGCGCTCAAGGTGCCGCCGACGAATTGACGGGCTGCTCCGTCATTGCGAGGAGCCCGAAGAGCGACGAAGCAATCCAGGAATAGCGCGCGGGGCATGTATCGCCCTGGATTGCTTCGCTACGCTCGCAATGACGAGCAAGTGGATAGCCCGCGCCAATCGTCCGGAAACCATATCCATGCTGATCGCCCAAATCACCGACCTGCACGTGCGCCCGCGCGGGCGGCCGTCGAACCGCGTGGTCGAAACCAACATGATGACCGAGCGGGCGATCGACGCCGTGATCGCCTTGCGGCCGCGGCCCGACGTGGTGCTCATCACCGGGGATCTGACCGAGTGCGGCCTGGTCGAGGAATACGAGCAGTTCAAGCACATCGTCCGCCGGCTCGACATTCCGTTCTACGTGGTGCCGGGCAACCACGATCGCCGCGACAACTTTCGCCGCGTGCTCGCCGACTACCCGACCGTCGTCGCAGATCCCGAGTTCGTGCAGTTCGTGGTCGACGACTTCCCGCTGCGGCTTATCGGGCTCGATACGCTGGTGCCGGGCAAAGGCGAGGGGGCGTTGTGTGCGCGGCGGCTCGCGTTCCTGGAACGGGCGCTCGCGCGCGAGCATGACAAGCCGACCGTCATCTTCATGCATCATCCGCCGTTCGACTGCGGCATCCTCCACATGGACCGTATCCGCCTGCTTGCGGGGGCGGCGCCGCTCGCCGAGATCGTGCGGCCCTATCCGAACGTCGAACGCATCCTGTGCGGGCACCATCATCGCGCCATCGAGGCGCGCTTCGGCGGCACCATCGCCTCGATCGCGCCCTCCGTCGCCCATCAGGTGATGTTCACCCTCGCCGAGGATGGGCCGGCCGCGCTCATGCTCGAGCCGCCCGCCTATCAGCTGCACCGCTACCGGCCGGAAACTGGCATCGTCTCGCACACGGTCTACGTCGAGCGCTTTCCCGGACCGTTCCCGTTCGTGCTTGAGCCGGAGTACCCGGGCCGGGCGTGAGCGCGCTTCATCCCTCCCCTGAAAGGGGAGGGTGGCGAGCGAAGCGAGCCGGGTGGGGTTGGCGCAAATTCGGCGGTTATTGAGGCACCCCACCCGACCCGCCTTGTCAGGCGGGCCACCCTCCCCCTTCGGGGGAGGGATAAGTCTCACACCACCGGCGAGGCGCCGCCGTCGACGTTGATCGCCGTGCCGGTGATGTAGCCGGCGGCGTCCGACGCCAGGAAGCAGGCGATGTTGGCGAACTCCTCCGCCTTGCCCATGCGGCCGAGCGGGATGTTGGCGCCCTGCTTGGCGGTGAACTCCTCGAACGGAATGTTGGCGCCTTGCGCCGCGTGGCGGCGCACCCATTGATCGCTGACGATCTGGCCGACCAACAGCGCGTTGATCAGCACGTTGTGCGGCGCGTATTCGCCGGCGAGCGCCTTGGTCAGCGCCATGCCGGCCGCGCGCGACACCGCGGTCGGCGCGCCGCCGGCGCGCGGCGCCTTGGCGCCGATGTTGAGCACGTTGATGATGCGGCCCCATTTGCGCGCCTTCATCCCCTCGAGCGCCAGGCGGCAGGTGCGGATCGCGGCGAACAGCTTGAGTTCGAGATCGGCCTGCCAGACCTCGTCGGTGATGGTCGCGAACGACATCGCCTTCGATTCCCCGGCGTTGTTGACCAGGATGTCGACCTTGCCGAACGTCTCCACCACCCCCTTGTAGGCGCGCGCGATGTCGGCCGCCTTGGAGACGTCGCAGGGGAAGACGCCGACCTTGCCCTTGGCGCCCGCCGCGACCGCGGCCTTGGCTTCGGCGAGCACGTCGGGCCGCCGCGCCAGCATGGCGACGTCCGCGCCGCTCTCGGCAAAGCGGGTCGCCATGGCAAGCCCGAGCCCCTTGCTGGCGCCGGTGATCATGGCGGTGCGGCCGCGCAGGCTGATGTCCATATATGTCTCCCCGTGTTCGAAGGTCTTTTCGTATGCATGCTCCGCCCGGCCCCGGCAAGCGGGCATCCGGCGCCCTTGACCGCCATGACGTTGCCCTGCACAAGTCGCCTCCGGACGGCCGTTGGGTCGATTCCACTCGCAGCGGGCCGGTCGGGGAGATACGACGCCCGATGCACGACAAGATCCTCATCGTCGATTTCGGCTCCCAGGTGACCCAGCTGATCGCGCGCCGGGTGCGCGAGGAGGGCGTCTATTCCGAGATCGTGCCGTTCCAGCGGGCCGAGGCCGCGTTTGCGGCCATGCGCCCCAAGGGCGTGATCCTGTCGGGCGGGCCGGCCTCGGTGTTCGATGTGGACGCGCCGCTCGCCCCGCTCGCGATCTACCGGGCCGGCGTGCCGGTGCTCGGCATCTGCTACGGCGAGCAGGCGATGGCCCGGCAGCTCGGCGGCGAGGTCGAAGGCGGCCACCACCGCGAGTTTGGCCGCGCCGAGGTCGAGGTCACCGCCGCCTGCGCGCTGTTCGACGGCGTGTGGCGCATCGGCGAGCGCTATCCGGTGTGGATGAGCCACGGCGACCGGGTGACCCGGCTGCCCGCGGGCTTCCGCGCCGTCGGCACCTCGGCGAACGCGCCGATCGCCGTTATCGCCGACGATAAGCGCAAATTCTACGCCACCCAGTTCCATCTCGAAGTGGTGCACACCCCGCACGGGGCGGCGCTCCTGCGCAACTTCGTGCGCACCATCGCCGGTTGCCGCGGCGACTGGACCATGCGCGCGTTCAAACAGGAGGCGATCGAGAAGATCCGCGCCCAGGTCGGCCGCGGCCGTGTCATCTGCGGGCTCTCCGGCGGGGTCGACTCCGCGGTCGCCGCGGTGCTCATCCACGAGGCGATCGGCGAGCAGCTCACCTGCGTGTTCGTCGACCACGGCCTCTTGCGACTCGGCGAGGCGCAGAAGGTCGTGGCGCTGTTCCGCGACAGCTACAACATCCCGCTCGTGCACGTGGAAGCGGAGACGCTTTTTCTCGACGCGCTCGCCGGCGTCGAGGATCCGGAGATCAAGCGCAAGACCATCGGCAAATTGTTCATCGACGTGTTCGAGGCGGAAGCAACGAAGCTCGGCGGCGCCGAGTTCCTGGCGCAGGGCACGCTCTATCCCGACGTGATCGAGAGCGTGTCGTTCACCGGCGGGCCGTCGGTGACCATCAAGTCGCACCACAACGTCGGCGGCCTGCCCGAGCGCATGCATATGAAATTGGTCGAGCCGCTGCGCGAATTGTTCAAGGACGAGGTGCGCGCGCTCGGGCGCGAACTCGGGCTGCCCGAAGCGTTCGTCGGCCGCCATCCGTTCCCGGGACCGGGGCTCGCCATCCGCTGCCCGGGCGAGATCACCAAGGGCAAGCTCGACATCCTCCGCCTCGCCGACGAGATCTTCATCGAGGAGATCCGGCGCTCAGGCCTTTACGACGACATCTGGCAGGCGTTCGCGGTGATCCTGCCGGTGAAGACCGTGGGCGTGATGGGCGACTACCGCACCTACGACTACGTCGTCGGCTTGCGCGCGGTCACCTCGACCGACGGCATGACCGCCGACTTCTATCCCTTCGACATGGGCTTCCTCGGCCACGTGGCGACGCGCATCGTCAACGAGGTCAAGGGCGTCAACCGGGTAGTCTACGACGTGACGAGCAAGCCGCCGGGGACGATCGAGTGGGAGTAGGGGGAGCGGCTGGGAAATATCTTGAAGTTACCGTGCGTTGACCCTGCACTTCAGGCGCGAGATAGAACATGCCGAAAGCCGTTTCGAAGCCAATGCGCAGCCGAGCCGCCCCACGGCGTCGGCGGCAGATCGCCGAGCGTCAGCAGTTAGAGCTGTCGGTTCGCGACAGCTGGGCGTTCGTTGAGGAATTGTTAAACTCGAAGCCGGTGAATGACCGCCTACGTGAGACGGTGCGTCGTTATCGCGAAGCAACCGGCGTATAAAGAGCGCCGCGCGCGCCATCATTGGAACGAACGGCAGACCTTCGGATAGCGTTGACAAAAGACCGAAAGCAAAGACCGCCCATGCCCGACATCAATTTCACTGCCACGGCTTCGGTCAGCTGGCAGCATCCGCCGTACGGCGCCACCGCGGTCGAGGAGTCGACCGACGACTTCAACCTGGCCGAGGCGGTGCGCTTCGTCATGGAGCAGCTGCAGCCGCAACACCGCGTGCAGGCGCGGATTCACGCCAGCGGCAAGGAGTATCGGCTCGCCGACATCGACGAGCTTTATCGCCGGACGGATTTCCCGCTGGGGTGATCGGGCAATCGACCATGAACCGTTACGCCATCGTCGTATTTTGGTCGGACGAGGACGAGGCTTGGGTCGCGGACGGCCCGGACCTCAAGTCATGCTCCGCATTCGGCGACACGCCGGAGGCGGCCGTCGCCGAAGTGCGTATTGCGATGGAAGCCTGGCTTGCCGCAGCCCGCGAGACCGGCAAGCCAATTCCGCCGCCGCAGTTCCAGCCCCACCACGAGGCGGCTGAATAGGGGATCAAGGCCCGTTCCGCGCACGATTTGATCCCGCGCGATGCCTGCCTGTCGCCTTGCTTTCGCTCCGCGCATTCGCTTCTACTGAGCACAAGTTCGACCGCCGGAGCCGACCCATGGGCCTTGCCGTCCTCGTCCTCGGGCTTGCCGTGTTCATCGGCGGCCACGCGCTCACCATCGCGCGCGGGACGCGGGCGGCGTGCATCGGGCGCATCGGCGAAGGCCCCTACAAGATCCTCTATTCGCTCGTTTCGCTCCTCGGCATCGTCCTCATCGTCTGGGGCTACAGCTCCTATCGCGCCGCGGGCTTCATCGCGGTGTGGCAGCCGCCCGCCGTCATGCGTCACCTGACCGTCGCCCTGGTGTGGCCGTCGATCGTCCTGATCGCGGCCGCCTACATCCCCGGCCACATCAAGACCGCGCTCAAGCATCCGATGCTGGCGGGCGTGAAGCTGTGGGCGTTCGCGCATCTTCTGTCGAACGGCGACCTCGGCTCGATCGTGCTGTTCGGCGCGATCCTCGCCTGGGCGGTCGTCGACCGCATCTCGCTCAAGCGCCGCACCGATCCGGGCGGGCCGCCCATCCCGATCGGCGGCTGGAGGAACGACGCGATCACCGTCGTCGTCGGCACGCTCGCCTACCTGGCGCTCGGCCTCTGGTTCCATCCGCTGGTCATCGGCGTCCCGGTGTTCACGCGGTAAAGGCTTGTCGGCACAGGGTCTTACGGCCGCAGTGCTCGCCTTTTGCCGCAGCCGGAAGCCTTTGCCTTGGCGCTGCCACATGCGTATTTTACGCGACGCTCGCACCCGCGGCCGGATTGCGCGGGCGCTTCGGCGTGCCCAGGCTCAGGAGTCACCTTCGTGTCCGACATTTTCCGCGAAGTCGACGAGGAAGTCCGACGCGAACGCCTGGAGCAGCTGTGGAAGCGCTACGGCAACCACGCCATCGCCGCCATGATCGTCGTCCTCGCCGGCATCGCCGGATGGCGCGGTTACGGCTACTGGGAGCAGCGCAAGGCGGCCGAGTCGGGCGCCGCCTTCGAGGCGGCGAGCGCGCTCGCCGACGAGGGCAAGCATGCGGAGGCGCAAGCGGCCTTCGCCAAGCTCGCAACCGACGGCACCGCCGGCTATCGCGTGCTGGCGCGGTTTCGCGAGGCGGGGCAGCTGGGCTTGAGCGATGCCAAGGCCGCGGTCGGCGCCTACGACGCGCTCGTCGCGGACGCGAGCCTGGGCCGCCCGCTGCAGGATCTGGCGGCGGTGCGCGCCGGGTTGCTTTTGGTCGACACCGCGCCGTACGAGGAACTGCGCACGCGGCTCGAACCGCTGACCGCGCCGGATCGCCCGTTCCGCCATTCCGCGCGCGAACTGTTGGCGTTGAGCGCGTGGCGGTCGGGCGACAACGCCGCGGCGCGCCGCTGGATCGATGCGGTCGTCAGCGACCCGGAGACGCCGGCCGGCATCCGCAATCGCGCCGAAGTGCTGATGGCGCTCACCGGGTCCGACGGCAAGGGTTGAGGGGGCATCACGCCATGCGCCGACATCATCGAGGGATGCTGACCGCCGCCGCGTTGGCGCTGTCGTGGGCGCTGGTCGGGTGCGACACGTCCGACACGCTCGACAAGCTGCAGGACATGATCCCGTTCAGCGACAACAAGAAGCCGCTGCCGGGCGAACGCAAGGAGGTCTTCCCGGGAGGCGTGCCGGGGGTGCCGCAAGGCGTGCCGCCGGAGATGGTCAAGGGAAATGCGCCGCCAGCGGACGCGGCGGCGCCGCCGCAACAGGCCGCGGTCGCGCCGGCGGAAAAGGAAAAGCCCAAGCCGAAGAAGAAGGTGCTGGCCAAGCCGAAACCGCCGGCACCGCCACCGGACGAGGCGGCCGCAACGGTTCCGCCGACCCAACAGATGCAGCCGCCGGCCCAGCCGTCTGCGCCCGCGCAGCCGGCTGCGAGTTGGCCGCCGCCCATCCAGTCCGCCTGGCCGGCGCAAACGCCGCCCACGGCGCCGGCGAAATAGGCCCGTCCTGCCCGGGGCGGTCCGCTTCGCGGGCCGTCGGTCGACCCTGGCCCGGTGCGATCGGTCGGACCGGGGCCACGCGCGGACACCCCATGCGCTTCACGCTCACGATCGTCGGCCGGCCCAATGTGGGCAAGTCGACCCTGTTCAACCGCTTGGTCGGCAAGCGGCTTGCGCTCGTCGACGATCTGCCCGGCGTCACCCGCGACCGGCGCGAAGGGGAGGCGCGGCTCGGCGATCTTAACTTCACGGCGATCGACACCGCGGGCCTCGAGGAAGCCGCGGCCGACAGCCTGGCCGGCCGCATGGCGGCGCAGACCCGGCGCGCCGTTGCCGACGCGGACGCCGTGCTGTTTCTCATCGATGCGCGCGCGGGCCTCGCGCCGGCCGACCGTGCCTTCGCCGATCTCGTCCGCCGCTCGGGCAAGCCGACGATCGTCGTCGCCAACAAGAGCGAAGGCGCGGCGGGCGGCGCCGGCGCGATCGAGGCCTATGCGCTCGGCCTTGGCGAGCCCGTCGCCATCTCGGCCGAGCACGGCGAGGGTCTCGCCGATCTCTACGACGCCGTGCGGGCGGCCCTGCCGGACGAGACCGCGGATACCGGTGACGCCGATGCGGACGCGGCAACTGCAGCCGCGGGACCGATCCGGGTTGCCGTGGTCGGCCGGCCCAATTCCGGCAAGTCGACACTCGTCAACCGCCTCATCGGCGAGGAGCGCCTGCTGACCGGGCCGGAAGCGGGCATCACGCGCGACGCGGTCGCGGTCGATCTCGCCTGGCGCGACCGCCGGTTCCGCGTCTACGACACCGCCGGACTGCGCCGGCGCGGCAAGGTCGCGCAGAAGCTCGAGAAGCTCTCCGTTGCCGACGCGTTGCGCGCCATCCGCTTTGCCGAAGTGGTGGCGGTGCTGATCGACGCCGAGCACCCGTTCGAGGAGCAGGATCTGCGCATCGCCGATCTGGTCGAGCGCGAAGGGCGCGCGCTGGTCATCGGCGTCAACAAATGGGATTTGGCCGACCGGCGGCCCGGCACGATCGCGCGCCTGCGCGCGGAAGCGGACCACTGGCTGCCCCAGGTCAAGGGCGTGCCGATCGTCGCCCTGTCCGGCCTCACCGGCGAGGGTCTCGACCGGCTGATGCAGGCGATCCTCGGCGCTTACGCGGTGTGGAATCGCCGCATTCCGACCAACGTGCTCAACCGCTGGCTCGCCGAGGCGCTGGCGCGGCATCCGCCGCCCGCGGCCGCCGGCCGCAGCCTCAAGCTCAACTACGTCACCCAGGTCAAGGCGCGGCCGCCGAGCTTCGTCGTGTTCTGCACCCGCGCCGACGCCGTTCCCGACGCCTACCGGCGCTACCTCGTCAACGGATTGCGCGAGGCCTTCGTTCTGCCCGGCACGCCGATCCGCTTGACCTTGCGGGAGAAGGAGAATCCCTACGCCGGGCACAAACAAACAAAGGCTCGCGTCGTTGCGCGGCGCGGCCGAGGGCCGCGCGCCCGGAACCCATAGCTACGGTGGGCGCAAACATGGACGACGCGGTGGATAGGGATTCCGGGCCTGGCCCTGCGGGCCGTCCGGAAATCACATCGGCGGGACCGCGGCGCGCTGCGTTCGCCTTCATTTTCCTGACCGTGCTGCTCGACATGCTCGCGCTCGGCACCATCGTTCCGGTGCTGCCGAAGCTCGTCGTCAGCTTCCTCAACGGCGACACCGCCGCCGCCGCCGAGGTCTACGGCGTGTTCGGCACCGCCTGGGCGCTGATGCAGTTTTTGTGCTCGCCGCTGCTCGGCGCGCTGTCCGACCGCTTCGGCCGCCGACCGGTGGTGCTGATCTCCAACATAGGCCTCGGCCTCGACTACATCGTGATGGCGCTGGCGCCCTCGTTGTCCTGGCTGTTCGTCGGCCGCGTCATCTCCGGCATCACCGCCGCGAGCGTTTCGACCGGCTTTGCCTACGTGGCCGACGTGACGCCGCCGGAGCGCCGCGCCGCGCGGTTCGGCATGCTCGGCGTCGCGTTCGGCGTCGGCTTCGTGCTCGGGCCGGCGCTCGGCGGGCTTGCCGGCAGCGTCGATCCGCGGCTGCCGTTCTGGATCGCC
>DASPVJ010000547.1:0-3258 GCA_035622435.1 Xanthobacteraceae bacterium
CCAAGGCGCAGGCGCAGGGGCTCATCGGCGCCGGCGA
This sequence comes from Xanthobacteraceae bacterium, assembly GCA_035622435.1. Lineage (GTDB taxonomy): Bacteria > Pseudomonadota > Alphaproteobacteria > Rhizobiales > Xanthobacteraceae > AP-16. The sequence goes on from DASPVJ010000547.1 coordinate 38, forward strand.
TCCCGCGCTCATGGCGGCGGACTTCCTCGCCATCCTGTGGGGCGGCCTGCTGATCCAGCTGCTGTTGCGCGTGCGCGAGGCGCCGAACGCGGAGGAAATCGAACGGCGGGCGCGCGCCGCCGCGCGGGCGCTGCTGACGCTTTATGCTCCGGCTCGCGCGGCGGCGTGATGCGAAAGTGCCGGCGCAAAGGCGATCGCCGCGCCGTTTACTTGGCCTTGGCTTGCGCCATCTGGCCCACCAGCTTGGCCCAATCCATCGCGATTGCTGCGTAGACCGCGCCGGCCTCGGGCCGAGCGTTGTCTTTGAGGACTTCGATCATGAGCGTGGCGAAATCCGAGAGAATAACGCCGGCTTGCATCATCCGCAGCAAGCCCGCCTGACGTTTGGTCTCGCTGAACGTCCCGCAGGCATCCACGGCGACGTACGCGTCGAGGCCCTTGCCCACGGCGGTGATGGCGGGAAATGCGGCGCAAACTTCCAGCGAGAGGCCCGCAAAAATCAGCTTCCTTCGGCCGGTCGCCTCGATCGCGCCGGCGACCCGCGGATCGTCGAAAGCGTTGACGGAGGAGCGGTCGATGATTTGCACGTCCGGCAGAGCCGCGACCAACTCGGGAAACGTCGGTCCCCACATGCTGTCGCGCGCCGTCGTGGTCACCACGATCGGAAGTTTCAGCGCCTTCGCCGCTGCGGCGAGGCCCACGACGTTATGCTTGAGCTCGGCGATCGAATAATCGCGCACCCCGGTCATGAGGCCGATTTGGTGATCGACGAGGATGAGCGCGGCGTTTTCGGAGGTGAGCGGCTCAGAAGCGCGGGTGGGGTTGGGCATGGCGTTCTCCTTTAGAGAAGAAAGGCGGGTTGCGGCGGCGGCCGGCGATGCGACGCCCAGGATCGTCATGGCGGCGCCAAGCACCGTTGACCCAAGAAATCGACGCCGTTCCATTTCGGCCTCCATGGGGCGCATCCGACCTGGCATCGTCGCTTGCGAGCGCACCTAGCGGCTGGACTATCGGCCGAGAAGGCGCCAAAATCGCAACGCAGCGTCCAATCGATTGGACGATGAGGCGCGCGTGCTGGATTTGAACGACTTCCTCTACTTCGTGCAGGTCGTCGACCGCGGCGGCTTTACGGCTGCGGGCCGGACGCTGCGAATTCCGAAATCGACCTTGAGCCATCGCATCCAGCAACTGGAGGCCAGTCTCGGCGTCCGGCTGCTCAACCGCACGTCACGTCGGTTCGCGATGACCGACGCCGGCGGGGAATTCTATCGCCACGCGGTGGCGATGTTGCGCGAGGCCGAACTGGCCGAGACCGCCATACGCCATCGGCTGCATGAACCGACCGGCACCGTGCGCTGCACCGCGGCGGTGGCCACCATGCAATTCGCCATGCGCGGTCTCGTCGCGGACTTTCTCGTCCGCTATCCGAAGGTCAATGTCGTCGCGCATGCGACCGACCGGTTCGTCGACATCGTCGGCGACAATTTCGACGTCGCGATCAGGGCCCACTCGGACCCGCTGCCCGATTCGACCCTGGTGCAGCGAACGCTGACGCCGGCGCCCTGGTTTCTGTTCGCGGGCGCCGCTTATCTTGACGCGAACGGGTCGTTGAACCGGCCGCACGACCTTGCGAAGCACCCTTCGCTGTTCATGATGCGCACCGGGGTCAGTCCGATCTGGCGGCTTCGGCGTCCGGGCGGCCGCCGGGAGGAAGTCGTCGTGCCGCTTGCGCCGCGACTGCTGATAGACGACATGCTGTCTCTCAAACAGGCCGCCATCGGCGGCCTCGGCGTCGTCGCGCTGCCCGGCTACGTTTGTCGCGAGGACGTGCAATCGGGCGCACTGCGGCAGGTCCTGCCCGGCTGGATCGCCGACGATTCCACGCTGACGGCGCTGATGCCGTACCGGCAAGGCTTGCTGCCGTCGGTGCGCGCCTTCGTCGAGCATTTGGCTGCCGAGTTGCCGAAGGCGGTGCGCATCTAGACGGCGCGGTCTGTCGGACCTATGTCCGCGGCAGGGCCATGGCGCCGCCCGGCGGCGGGCCGCGTTACATCGCTCCGAACGTCGCGAGATACTTCATGCCGGTGTCGCACATGACCGTGACGACGCTCGCGCCGGGACCGAGCTGCTCGGCGAGCCGCACGGCGGCGACGACGTTGGCGCCGGTCGAGGTGCCGGCGAACAGGCCTTCCTCGCGGGCGAGGCGCAGCGCCATGGCCACGGCCTCGGGCGTCGACACCCGTTCGATCCGATCGGCGAGGTCGCCGCGCCACAGCGGCACGACGAAGCCGGCGCCGACCCCGTCGATCTTGTGCGCGCCCGGCCGCCCGCCCGACAGGACCGGGGATTCGCCGGGCTCCACGGCAACGATCACGATCCGCTCGTCATGCCGGCGCAAGGCCTCGCCGACGCCGCGCACCGACGCCGCCGTTCCCACGCTCTGCACGAAGCCGTCGATCCGGCCGCCGGTCTGCGCCCAGATCTCCTCGCCCATGGCATGATAGGCGGAAAGCTGGTCGGTGTTGTTGAGCTGATCGGTCCAGAAGCCCCCGGTGTCGGCCGCGATCGCGCCGGCCGCCGCGATCATGTCGCGGGTCAGCTTCTCGGTCATGCCCCCGCCCTCGCTCGCAACGACGGTCAGCCGCGCCCCGAGAATCTTCATATGATCGAGCTTTTCGCGGGCGAAGGCGTCGGACGTGACGACGTGCAGCGGATAGCCCTTCACCGCGCAGACGAGCGCGAGCGACACGCCGGTGCTGCCGCCGGTATATTCGACGACGCAGCCGCCCGCCGCCAGGCGCCCGTCCGCCTCCGCCGCCGCGATCATGGCCAATGCCATGCGGTCCTTCATGCTGCCGGTCGGATTTTCGTTCTCCAGCTTGAGCAGGATGCGGCCGCCGTTGGCCGGCCCGACGCGGCGCAAGGCCAACATGGAGGTGTCGCCGATGCAGTGCAGAATGTCGCGCGGCAGGTCCGCCATCGGCCATTTCCCAGCCGGTTCGATTCATGTATATACATATATCTGTGAGCCCCCGGAAGCAACCGCGCAAGACGCTGCGCGCCGACGCCCGCGCGCTCCTCGCCGCCTGCGCCGGCTGCAACAGCCGGCTGGCCGCGCGCCGCATCACCCGCTTCCTCGACCGCGCGATGGCGGGCAGCGGGCTCTCGCTGGCGCAGCTCGGCCTGATGGCGCAGATCGCCGCGGCCGACGACGACACGCT
>DASPVJ010000548.1:0-2563 GCA_035622435.1 Xanthobacteraceae bacterium
CCGGCAGCTCCGCCAAGGTGCGGATCTCCCGATCCGGACTGCCGGGCAGCCGTTCGCGCCGCTGGCCGTAGCGGTTGCACCACACGACCCGCATGCCGAAGGCGGAAGCCGCGTAGGCGTCCCACGCGTTCGACGACTGAAACGAAATCGCCGCCGCCGGCACGCCGAGCCGGTCGACCGCGAGCTGATAGACGCGCGGGTGGGTCTTGTAGACGCCGACCTCGTCGACCGAAAGCACCGCATCGAACAGCGGCGCGAGATCGTTTCCGGCGACGACGGCCTCGAGCATCTTGCGCGAGCCGTTCGACAGGATCGCGGTGCGCAGCCCGGCCTGGCGCAACCGGCGCAAGGTATCCGGCACCTCGGGAAACGTCTCGAGCGCTAGGTAGAGCGTCATCAGCCGGTCGCGCAGCCCCGGCCGGTCGATGCCGAGGGTGTCGAGCGCGAAATCGAGCGCGTCGCCGGTCACTTGCCAGAAATCGGCGTAGCGTCCGGCAAGCGAGCGCAGCCAGGTGTATTGCAGCTGCTTGTCGCGCCACAGCGCGGTGAGCCGGTCGGCGTCCGCGCCCAGCACGTCTGAGCAGCCGCGCGCGGCCGAGGCGAAATCGAACAACGTCCCATAGGCGTCGAACAGGCAGGCCTTTACGCCGGTAAGCGGAGCGTTGGTCATGAGGGCTACCACAAGGATTTGGGACAGTAGTCGCCGGGCGCGATATCGTCGACAATCAGTCACGAAAGCGACCGAATACGCCGGCCATATCCCCCGACATCCTGCCCCGACCTGGAGATGAACGGATGCGCGTTTGCCCGATCCTGCCGACCGCCGCCATCGCCGCCTGCCTGCTTGCCCTGCCGGCCAGCGCGGCGGTGAAGAAGGTTCCCTATCCCGAGGTCAAGGTCGAAGTCGCCGCGGCGTTCAAGCCCGACGCGGCGTTCGAGGCGATGCGCAAGAGGTTCAGCGACGCGGTCGCCAAACAGGATGCCCAGGCGCTGTTCGCGCTCGTCGGCCCGACCTTCGTGTGGACTTTGCAGGGCGGCCCGACCAACCTGTACGACATGGGCCGCGACGCGATGCACAATTTCAAGGTCGTGTTCGGCTTCCGGCCGCAAGGCGCAAGCGCGGACGGCCCGGTGGAAAACGGGCCGTTCTGGGACGCGCTCGCCGCATTCGCCAGCGACGGGAGCTACTACCAGGACGCGGAGGCCGGAAATCTGGTGTGCGGGCCGATCACCGCCAGCCTGGCCGACGACAAGGTGCTCGAGGATGCGCGCAAGAAGATCGAGTCGGGCGAGGAGACGTCCGAGTGGTACTTCACCCTGGCGCCGGTCGCGGTCGCCAAGGCGCCGAACGACGCCGGCCCGCCGGTCGCCAAGGTCGGGACCGTGGCGATGCCGGCGCTCAGCGTCTATCCGCCCGCCCAGGAGGGCAAGCCGCCCCCGCTGACGACCCACGTCGAAGTGCTGCTGCCGACCGGCAAGACCGGCTGGGTTCCGGCGAACATCGTGCGCCCGCTCGATTCCGATCGGCTGTGCTACGCCAAGACGGCGAGCGGCGAGTGGAAGATCGTCGCCTACGATCAGCTGGAGTAGGCGCTCCCTCGTGGGCGACTCGGGATGACGATGGGAAAATTCAGTGCCTCGTCGGTTTCGGCTCGGCGAGCGCGCCGGCATCGGCGCCCTCCGCCGGCGCCCCGATGCCCTCGGCCTGCTGCGCCAGCATGGTCCACGCCTGCGCCATCATGAGGAACAGCGACTTCTGCCGCGGCGCCTTCGCCTGCTCGGCCAAGCGCAGGCAAGCCGTCGCGTCGTTGCGAATCTCGATTGGGCTACGCATGTGTTACTCCGCCTCTCGCACAATGCCCGATCAGGCGGCGCGAGCATCGCCGCAAAAAGTGGCGTCAATCGGCCGGAACCGGGGTCAGCAATAAGGCGCGTTACGCGGCCGCACGCGAGGGGCGTGCCGCCAACGCCACCATGATCAGCGCCGTCCCCGCGAACACGAGGTCGATGCCGACGAGCAGCCCGATCGCCCAGGCGGCGGTCCCCGGCAGGCCGGCCCAGATGATGCCGGCGATGACGAGATCGACGATCCCGCTCACCAGGATCCAGCCCCAGCGGCCCGCCAACTGGCGGCGATGCTCGATCGAAAGGATGATCGAGAGAACGCCATCGACGAGGAAGAACGCGATCAGCACCAACGTGAGCGACAGGACGCCGGTGAGCGGCGACCACAGCAGCAGGCCGCCGGCGACGATGGCGATGACGGCCGAGAGCAGCGACCACCAGAACCCCGGCGCATGGCGCGCCCAGAACGTCATCACCAGACCGGCGATGCCGCTGATGAGGAACAGCCATCCGACCAGGATGGTGACGGCGAGCGAGGCGATCGGCGGCACGATGATGGCGATGACGCCGAGCAGCAGCAGGATGATGCCTTCGGCGAGGAACAGGCCCCAATGCTCATGCAGCGTTTTGCTGAGCGCGGCGGCAAGGTCCTGCGGATTCGGTGCGGTCGACGACATGGCTTCCTCCCTCTTGTGGCGTTATCGTAACGCCAAACATA
>DASPVJ010000549.1:0-2722 GCA_035622435.1 Xanthobacteraceae bacterium
AGGATATTGTCGAGCCCTTGCGGCAGCAGCGCGCCGTAGGGCACCGAGATATTGGGAAACTTGGGCGCCAGCGACGGCGACACGCCGATTTCGTCGTCCCATACGCGGCCGGTGGGCCATTGCTCGCGCGTCACCTTGCATCGCCCCTCGAGGCGGCGGCTGTGGCGCACGCCGATCTGCGGCCCGCCCAGCATCAGGAAGGCGCCGGCGAAGCCGGGCGCGGCGGCGCGGTAGACCTCGACGTGGCCGACCGCCAGCTCGCGCGAGCGCAGGTCGACCGCGGTCAGGTCGTTCACGTCGATCGCGCTGTAGCCGGCGAGCCGCGGCCCCATGAACAGCGCCACGTCGTTACGCCACGACACGAACGGCTTCTCGAAGAACTTCAGCTTGTCGCGGCCGAGCGCCATGAACGCGGCAAAGCCGTCGGGATCGTCGCGGCGGAACTTAAGCCAGCGTTCCATGTCGACGCCGCCCATGAGGAAGGCGGTGTTGACGCAGTGATGGATGTCGCCGGCGTCGATGTCGGATTCGCAACGGCCCCCGGCGCCGGCGATCAAATCGGCGTCGCCGGTGGTGTCGACGGTCACCTTGGCGAACACCGCGTGGCGGCCTTCCTTGCTTTCGAAGATCGCACCCCTGACGGCGCCGTCCGCGACGATCGGCGCCGTGCACCAGGCGTGCAGCAGGAGGCGCGCCTTGGCCTCGGTCACCATGCGCATCGACAGCGTCTTGAGCGCCTCGGGGTCGACGGTCGGCGACCAGGCGACGATGCCGTGGAACGCCGCGGTGCGCTGCGCCCAATAGGCGGCGCTGGCCGCGTCGCGGCTGCCCCAGTCGGCGCGGCTCGGTCCCTGGATCGCGTCCTTGGGCAGCCGCTCCATCAGTTCGTCGGCGATGCCGCGGATGACGTGGCGGCCGGACCAGTCGGTCATCCGGTCGATCCAGATGACGAGGCCGCCGGTCGACAGCCCGCCCAGGTGGTTGTAGCGCTCGACCAACAGCACGTCGGCGCCGAGCCGCGCCGCCGTGATCGCCGCCGCCGTTCCGGCCGGACCGCCGCCGACCACCAGCACGTCGGTCTCGGCGAACACCGGAATCTCGCGCGCCGGCTCGCGGAACGTCTTGTTCGGCCGCGCCGGTCGCGCGCGGCCGCGTTCGCCGAACACCTCGATGCCCTGCGCGGCGCCGATGCTGCTGTGGTAGTTGGCGACGCCCGGGCCGTCGGGGAAGATTTCGCCCTCCCGCACGCCGCGTCCGGGCGGATCCTTGTCCGTTTCGTTCGCCATGGCCTGACCTCGCGGGCGCGGCGCGCCGACCGGCAGATCATACGCGCCGTCGCCGCCAGATCAATTGATCGGATAGTGGCGCCGCGATAGGCTTTGGCCGGCCGGAGCGAGGCCGCCCGGCCTCGTCATCAGATGCGACGGCGCGAGTTCATCACGCTCCTCGGCGGCGCCGCAGCCGCGTGGCCGCGCGCCGCGCGCGCGCAGACCTGGCCGACCCGGGTGGTGCGCATCATCAGCCCGGTCGCGGCCGGCGGAGGAATCGATACGACCGCCCGCATCCTTGCCGCCCGGCTGTCGGATATGTGGGGCCGGCAGGTGGTGGTCGAGAGCAAGGTCGGCGCCAGCGGCAACGTCGCGGCGGAATTCGTCGCCCGTTCCAATCCGGACGGCGCCATCATCTACATCGCCACGTTCCCGCATGCGATCAACCGCTACTTCTATCCCTCGCTCGCCTACGATCCGATCGCCGACTTCGCCCCCGTCACCCTGATCGCCGCCTTTCCCCTCGTCATGGTCGTGCCGATCTCCTCGCCGGCGCACTCGATAAGCGAATTCATCGCCTATGCGAAGACGAAGCGGCTCAGCTGCGCTTCCTCCGGCTACGGAAGCTCGCTCCATCTCGCCGCCGCGCTGTTCGAACGCAAAGCCGGCATCGAAATGACCCACGTGCCCTATCGCGGCGCCGGCCCGGCGTTCCAGGACCTCATCCCCGGCCGCATCGACGTCATGGTCAACTTCACGGCGTCGAGCCTGCCGCTGGTGCGCCAGGGCCAACTGCGCGCGCTTGCGGTGACCACCGCCGAGCGGCTGTCGGTCGCGCCCGACGTTCCCACCATGGCCGAGGCCGGCGTCGCCGGCATGGAGGTCTCGTCCTGGGCGGCGTTTTTTGTTCCGGCCAAGACCCCGAAGGACATCGTCGGCAAAATTCACGACGACACGGTCGCCGTGCTCAAGGAAGCGGCGGTGCGGGCAAAGCTCGAGCAGAACGGCGCCGTGATCATCGGCTCGGCGCCGGAGGAGCTTGTCGCCTTCATCGCGGCCGAGTCGGACAGATGGGGCCAGGTCATTCGCGCGGCGAATATCAAGCCGCAGTGAAACTAAGGCTGGGCCAAATCGTACCGGGTTGTTCTGCCAGAGAAGCACCCAATTCCCAGGTATCCCCTGACAGGCGCGGATTGGCAGACGGTGTCTGCACCAAGTCTATGTAGTTACATCAGTTTCACTTGAAATATGTCGGGTCCTTGTCTATATTACATGTCGGGTTTTTGCAGGTGCACATCATGCCTCGACCGAAGACATTGCGGCAGAAAATTGAGGATCGCATCGCCGGCAGGAAGGGCGAGGACGTGTTCCTGACGCGCGAATTTACCGACCTCGGCGGCGAAGACCAGGTTCTGCGCGCCCTGCGCAGCCTCAGAGAGGAAGGTCGCCTCGTG
>DASPVJ010000550.1:0-6786 GCA_035622435.1 Xanthobacteraceae bacterium
GCAACCTTGTCCCGCCTGACCGCCTGTGTTAGCCCACCGCGGCGGCGCTTGGCGCGGCCGAAGGAGACCACATGACCATCACCAACGGCGGGCCGGCCCCGGAGAAGCTGCCGCAGCTCAACGTGCTGATCCAGTACACCAAGGATTTTTCCTTCGAGAATCCGCACGCGCCCCGCTCGCTCACGCCGCCGGCGCAGGCGCCGGAGATCAACATTCAAATCAACGTCGCCGCCAAGGTCCTGGCCGAATCCGATTACGAGATCGAGCTCAAGATCGAAGGCAAAGCCGACTCCGCCGGCACCGTGCTGTACGGCTTCGATCTCACCTACGCCGGCGTGTTCCGCATCCAGAACGTCGCGCAAGAGAACCTGCATGCGCTGATAATGATCGAATGCCCGCGGTTGCTGTTCCCATTCGCGCGCGAGATCGTCGCCAGCGCGGTGAGCGACGGCGGGTTCCCGCCGCTGCTGATTTCCCCGATCGATTTCGTCGGCCTCTATCGCCAGAAGATGAGCGAGCTGCAGCCGCAACCGCCGCCGCCGCCGCCGGCGAGCTGATGCTCCTCACCCGCCGATCGCCGCGACGTAGCGCTCGACCGACGCCCGCATCACCTGCTCGCCGCCGGTCGGAATGACGCGGTCGAAAAAGATGCCGTAGATGCGGTCGTACCGGAACGGCTCGAGCGCGGCCGCGACGCCGCGCACCTGCGCGGCATTGAGCGGAATCATGTTCGGGTAGGAATACATGAAGCTGACGAACTTCCGGTCCATCGCCACCTGCGCGATGTCGGCGGAGCACAGGACGCCGCGGCCGTCGGCGCCCTTCGCCCAGTGCAGCATGGTGCCGCCGGGGAAATGACCGCCGCCGCGGATGAGCGTCACGTCGGGGAGGACCGGCAACGTTTCGCCGTCCCACGTGTTGATCGCCGGATCGGACCGCATGATCCACTGCCGGTCGGCCGCGTGCAAATGAACCGGCACGCCGCCGAAGGCGCGGCTCCAGTCCACCATGGTGGTGTAATAGTGCGGGTGCGAGATGGCGATCGCGTTGAGCCCGCCGAGGCCGTCGATCAAGGTCACCGTCGCCTCGTCGAGCATCGAGATGCATTCCCACAGCACGTTGCCGTTGGGCGTACAGATGAGCAGCGCGCGCTGGCCGATGCCGAAAGACGGCAGCGTGCCGATGCCGATGAGGCCGGGCTCGTGCTGGCGATAGACGTTGTAGTGGGTGGCGGCGAGCGCCGGCAAGGTGGTCCAGGTCTGGCCGCCGGGCGGCACGTACTGCCGCTCATCGTCGCAGATCGGGCACCGTACCGGCGGCGCGTCGGTTGGCGGGTACTGGGTTCCGCAAGCGGTGCAGATGAACGCGGGCATCCGCGCTGCTCCTCAAACAAATAAACGGCGGAAGGCTGCGACGAAACGGTCCGTATCCGCCTCGTCGTTATAGACGTGCGGGCTGATGCGGATGCGGCCGAGGCGCTGGGCGACGTGGACGTGTTCGGCGGCAAGCTGCCCGGTCAGCCCCTCCGGCATGCCGCGCGGAAAGCTCAAGGAAAGGATGTGCGGGGCGCGCACGCGCGGAGGCGCGATCTCGACCGCGCAATCGGCGAGGCCGGCGGCGAACCGGTCGGTGAGCATGCGCAACCGCGCCGTCACCGCGGCCGAGCCCCAGCGCGCCATCATCTCCATGCCGATCGCGGCCATTTCCAGCGAGATGAAATGATCGCGCTCGCCCATGTCGAAGCGCCGGGCGCCCGTGACGTAGGCGGCGTCGGCCATGTAGGGCACCTGCTCCGCCGCGATCGCCCGGCGGCCGTAGCTCGTCTGCTCCAGCGGCTCGCCGTCCTGGCGGCGCTTGGCCACATAGAGGAACGCGCGGCCGTAGGGACCGAGCACCCATTTGTAAGTCGGAAACACCAGGAAGTCGGGATCAAGCGTGCGCACGTCGAGGGCAAGCACGCCGGCGCTGTGGGTGGCATCGACGAGCAGCGCCGCGCCGTGCGCCCGCGCAGCCGCCGCGACCCGGTCGAGATCGACGAGCCCGCCGTCCGACCAGTGCACCGAGGAAATCGATACGAGCGCCAGCGGCGGCGCGCCGCGCCGATCGATCGCCGCGAGCACGGCGGCGGTCCAATCGCCGTCGTCCGGGCGCTGCACCACCTCGACCGCAAAGCCCCCGCACGGCGCCCGCGTCATCCATTCGAGCACCGGCGAGGAATGATCGTCGGCGAGCACCAGCACGCGCGCGCCGGCCGGCACGGTCAAGACCTTCCCGGCGGTGGCGACGCCGTAGCCGACCGAAGAGATGAGCGCGACGTCCGCCGGGTCGGCATTGATCAGGCGCGCCGCCGCTTCGCGCGCCCGCCGGTGCTGGCCCGCGGCGAAATCCCGGTCGAGCTTCCACGGCTGCCCCTTGCGGGCAACCCCGATGCGGCCGGCTTCCTGGCTCGCGCGCGGCAGCGGGCTCCATGACGCGGCGTTGAGGAAGCACACCTCGCGCGGAATATCGAACAGCGCCCGCTGCGACGGCAGCATCGCCTCGGTCGAGCCGGGCCAGGGTTTGTTCATGGGTCCTCCGCTCGTCGCTTGCCTCACATCCCCTTGGTGACGCCCTCGTCGATGTCGATGGCGGCGCCGTGAATGTAGGACGCCGCATCGGACGCGAGAAACGCGACCAAGCGGCCGATGTCGGCCGGCACGCCGAAGCGGTCGATGCCCAGCGTGCGCGCCAACTCGGTGCGCGCGGTCGCGCGGTCGAGGTTGCGCTCGCGCGCGAAGGCGTCGATGCGCCGGCCGAGCCGGTCGGTCTCGATGTAGCCCGGATGGATGGTGTTGACCCGGATGCCGTCGCGATGGCCGATGTCGGCGAGCGCCTTGGAGAAGTGCTCGAGCGCCGAGTTGACCGACCCGCCGATGGTGAAGTCGGCGGCCGGCGTATTGGCGCCGATGCCGGCGATGTTGACGATCGAGCCGCGGCGTTCCTTCAGGTGCGGCCAGGCCTCGCGCGCCAGCCGCACCGCGCCGTGGAACTTGAGCGCGAACCCGTCGCGGAAGTCCTCGTTGGTCAAGGTGAAGAAATCGCCGCGCTTGGTGGCGCCGGCGGAATGGACCAGGATGTCGATGCGGCCGAAGGCCGCGAGCGCCGCCTTGACGCACGCGGCGGCGGCGCCCTCTTCGCGCAAGTCCACGGAGAGGAACCGCGCCTCGACGTTGTGGCGCGACCTGATCTCCTCGGCCCGCGCCGCGAGCGCCGCCGCGTCGCGCGCCACCAGCAGGAGGCCGACGCCCTCCTGGGCGAGTTCGCGCGCGATCCCCGCGCCGATGCCGCGGCTTGCGCCGGTGACGATCGCGGCCTTGCCCTTGAGACCCAGCTCCATTCGCACCCCCGTTCGGCTTGTGGCGGCCGGATACTTGCGCAATCATTCCCGCTTGTCGACCGAGCAAGGCGCCACGCGATGCCGATCACCGAACGCCTGGCGCGGTTCCTGGCCGAGCACCGCCCCGACGACGTGCCGGAGCCCGTGCGCCATGAGGCCAAGCGCTCGCTCGTCAATTTCTTCGCCTGCGCGCTCGGCGGCTGCCGCAACGAAGCGGTCGAGATCCTGATTGCCGCGCTTAACGATTGTTTCGGGCCCGGGCATGCGACGGTCATCGGGCGGCGCGAACGGACCGACGCGCTTACCGCCACGTTCCTCAACGCGGTGAGCTCGAACGTCCTCGACTTCGACGACACCCATCTGCGCACGGTCATTCACCCGACCGCGCCGGTGGCGCCGGGCCTGTTGGCGCTCGCCGAACGCCGCCCGATCGCCGGCTCGGGCCTGCTGCATGCGTTCGTGCTCGGCGTCGAAGTCGAATGCCGCATCGGCAACGCGCTTTCGCCCGGCCACTACCGGCGCGGCTGGCACATCACCGCGACCTGCGGGGTGATGGGCGCGGCGGCCGCGGCCGGCAAGCTCATCGGGCTCGACGCCCCCCGCATGGGCTGGGCGCTCGGCACCGCCGCCACCCAGTCGTCCGGGCTGATCGAGAACCTCGGCACCATGAGCAAAAGCGTCGGGGTCGGCAACGCCGCGCGCAACGGGCTGGCGGCAGCGCTCTACGCCGAACGCGGGTTGAGCGGGCCGGACCAACCGATCGAAGGGCCGCGCGGACTGGCCGCCGTCATGGGCGACGGCGCGGATCTTTCCGGGATCGTCCACGGCCTGGGCGACACCTGGGAGCTGATGCAGAACGCGTACAAGCCCTATCCCAACGGGGTGGTGCTGCATCCGGTCATCGACGCCTGCCTGGAGCTGCGGCCGAAGGTCGGCGATCCGGCGCGGATCGACCGCGTCATGGTCCAGGGCCATCCGCTGCTGCGCGAGCGCGCCGACCGGCCCAATGTGACCACCGGGCGCGAGGCGCAAGTGAGCCTGCAGCACAGCGTCGCCGTGGCGTTTCTCTTCGGCGCCGCCGGCGTTGCGCAATACACCGACGCCTGCGTCAACGACCCGGCCGTGCTGGCGCTCCGCCGCAAGGTCATGGCCGAAGACGACGCCAGCATTCCGGCCGACGCCGCGATCGTGAGCGTGCGCACCACGGCCGGCGAGACGCTCAGTGCCCACATCGCCCACGCCCGCGGCAGCGTCGCGCGGCCCATGAGCGACTGGGAGCTGGAAGCGAAGCTGCGCGAGCTTGCCGCCTACGGCGCGCCGGGGGTCGATGCCGAGCGGCTGATCGAGGCGATGTGGGCTATCGACAAAACGCAGAACGTCGCACCCCTGATGTCAATGGCGTTTCCGAGTGCTTGAGCGATGCTACCGTCGCCGCCTGGGAGCCCCGGGTATCTGCAATCTGTGGCAGAGAAAGCACAGTTCTTGAAAAAACTGTACGACCCCGTACGACTCAAGTGCAATTTGTATTGACAGGACTATACCGTTCAACACGTTAGACGTTTGTGAGAAGTTGGTACAGAGTTTGGGGGCGGACATGAAGAAATATATCGTCGTACTGTGTTCAATCTTTCTTTTTGGACCATGCCCCATCCATGTACCGTCCGCACGTGCCGATGACTTGGATAAAGTTCTCAAGCGCCTCGCTGTGCTTGAACGCGAGAACACGGCTTTACGCGAGCGCGTTCGTCGATTGGAGAGGAAGCACATTGTCGAACCAAATAGTCCACAACGAGTGATTATGGACACCAAGACCCAGACGAGGCCAGAGCCCCCTCAAAACCCTTACTCCGCGGTCTACAAGGCGTCGCCGTCCGTGCTTCCACCGTTCATTTGGACGGGCGTCTACCTCGGTGGCCACATCGGTTGGGGCTGGGAAGTGGCTACGCTCAATGATCCGTTTACTGATTGTGCTAATTTTACCTGCGTAACAGGCGATCCGATACGAAACATCAACCTCCGCGGATCGCTCGGCGGCGCGCAACTTGGCTGGAACTATCAAGTCAACAACCTGGTGGTAGGCGGTGAGATCGACTTTTCATCTTCAGGCGTGAACGGCACTCGTTCGGACAACCTGGCTGCGACGGGAACTATTGTAGCACAAATAACAACCGCCAATGAGACGAGAGAATGGTCTGATACAGTGAATTGGCTTGCGACCGCTACGGCCCGCTTAGGTTATGCCTGGGACAATTTCTTGCTCTATACCAAGGGCGGCATCGCCGTCGCGCGAAACACCTACGGTTTATTTGATACGAACGTTTCGACCTTTAATTTCTGCTGCATCAGCTCAACGACATCCACGACTGCCCTGACCGGCAGTGATACGCGTACAGGTTTGACGGTTGGCGTCGGGGCCGAATGGGCGTTTTGGAAAAACTGGTCCGCCACAGCCGAATACGATTATGCCGATCTTGGCAACGGACCGGTCAAAATGTCTGGCACGATTACTTCTGTGTCATCCCCAGGAGGAACACCCTTTACAACGTCGACCATTCTCGCGCTGTCGATCGACGAGAGGATACAGATAATCAAGCTGGGCTTGAACTACCGGTTCCAATGGGCACCGGATGCTGTTGCTGTCAACTATTGACGTGCGGGTTTACCCCAGCCCCACCATGCCGCTCCAGAACTGCATGGCGCTGCCGGTGTCGACGTCGTAGGCGTTGACGAAGGCGAGCTTGCCGTCGGCGCCGACCCGGAAAGTGGTCAGGTTCGCCGGCACGGAGCGCACGCCGTCCCCCTCGCGCACCAGCATCGGCAGGATCTGGGCGGACACCAGCATGCGTGCGCTCGGATCGAGCGAGAACGTGCGCGGGTGGATGCCGTGCACGTCGGCGCTCTGGATCAGGGTCGGTTCGCCGGTCGCCGGGTCGAGGGCGAACACCGCGATGCTGTTCTCGCCGCCGGGAAAGACCTGCTTGCCCTGGAACTCGACCGTGTCGCTCGCCCGGTTGCCGACGTAGGCGAAGCGGCCGTTGGGGTGCAGGTGGATGGTGCTCGCCGCCTGGCGGGTCGTCGCCTTGGCGGGCGCGGCCAGGGTGTCGTTCATGAAAATCGCCTGCGGATCGACGGTATCGTCCTTGAGCCGATACACATAGAGCTTGTTCTCGCGCTCGAGCGAGACGTAGACGAGCGGCAGGCTCGGATGGAAATCGAGGTGGCGTGGACCGAAGCCGTAGCCGCCGCCAGGCGCAATCGAGGCGCGGTTTGCAAGCTGCCCGTCCTTGAAGGCGAAGACCTTGAGCGCGCCCGGGTCCTCGGGCTTGCCGCCTTCGGCATCGTTGCCGCGGGTCACCAGGATGGCGGCGTTGTTGGCGGGCGTCACGCGAACCTGGTGGGCGAAGATGCCG